>JAHDGV010000006.1:20612-47584 GCA_020631655.1 Chloroflexota bacterium
TCCCTGAAAGTGACAGCCCCACGTTTCGGATCGATGCGGCCGATGATGAGGTAGGTCGCGAAAGAATGAAACGGGCCTTGAGCCGAGCCATCAGCGCCAAAAATGACCGTTTGGCCGATCTGCGGGATGTGTTGCTGGGTAAAGCAGAGCCAACGTTTTACCGTGACACGTTAGACAAAAACCAATTTAATGCGTTAACCGAAGGGTTAAATGCGGCGCAAAAGATTTCGGTGAAACATGCGCTCTCAGCCAGCGATGCCGCCATCATTCACGGCCCCCCTGGCACCGGTAAAACCACCACAGTGACAGCACTAATTACGGCGGCCGTTGTGCAAAAAGAAAAAGTTTTGGCCTGCGCACCCAGCAATTTGGCCGTTGATAATATCGCTGAGCGGCTGTTGGCAAACGGGCTAAACATCGTCCGTATCGGCCATCCGATTCGCATTTTAGAGTCGCTTCATGCGGTTACTTTAGATGCGCTGGTAGAAAAAAATGGGGATTACCAGCTCGCCAAAAAACTGCGACGCGATGCAACCGGGTTACAAGCTGATGCCGGCCGCTGGAAACGGGCCAAGCCTGAAAAAGGTGAAAAGGCAGCCATGCGGCGCGAAGCTCGTGAAATGCTGGATGAGGCGCGCAAGCTTGAGAGTATGGCGGTTGAACAAGTTTTGAACGGAGCTCAAGTCATCCTTTCAACCTTAACGGGGATCGACAGTGCGATTTTTGGGCAGCGGCAATTTGATTTATGCGTCATCGATGAGGCTGGGCAAGCGACAGAACCGGCCGCGTGGATCCCCCTTGTCCGATCAAATCGAGTGGTGCTAGCCGGTGACCATCAGCAATTGCCCCCCACTATCTTGTCGAACGAAGCGCGACGGGCTGGCTTTGGTACGAGCCTGCAAGAGCGGATGGTTCAGATGGATTCGGGTGAAACGAGCTTGCTGAGCAAGCCTTTTGCAAAACGGCTAGACGTTCAATATCGCATGCACCGGGACATTATGGGGTTCAGCTCGGCCGAGTTTTATGAGAACACGTTGTTGGCTGATCGATCTGTTGCAGAGCATCTGCTCTCTGATTTGGATGGGGTGGAAAAAACCGATTTGACCAGCACGCCTGTCACGATGATCGACACGGCCGGGGCCAGCTATGACGAAGAGTGGGATAAAGGCACCCGCAGTCGCAAAAATGAACAAGAGGCTGAGCTTGCGATACAAAAAGCAAAAGCTTTGATCGAGGCTGGGCTCCCCGCCGCTGATATCGCCATTATTACTCCCTATTCTGCGCAAGTTAGCCTGTTCCGAGACCGATTAGCGGCCGAGGGCTTAAACGATGTCGATTTGGGCTCTGTCGACGGTTTTCAGGGGCGAGAGAAAGAAGCGGTGATCATTTCGCTCGTTCGGTCTAATCCCGATGGAGAAATTGGCTTTTTAGCAGAGCAAAGGCGGATGAATGTGGCTTTAACCCGTGCGCGACGCAAACTGATCATCATCGGCGACAGCGCCACGATCACGGCCGATGAGTTTTTCGGCCGGATGTTGTCGTGGGTTGAAAACGTTGGCGGGTATAAAAGCGTATGGGAAGAGATGTAAAGCTTCAAATCAAACATTAGCCCTGATTCTTCTGGCTAATTGTTGTGATAAAATCAATCCGCACAAAACAATCTCTAAATTTTTAACCGATGAACAGAAACTCTAACTCAAGAAAAGTATGGTCGAGCGACAGCGGCCGATTGTGCCCCAGTTGCGAAAAACCTAAATCTGAATGCGAATGCTGGAGCAAGCAGTCTCAAAAAATTGACCGATCCGGTGATGGCATTATCCGTGTTAGCCGAGAAACAAAAGGGCGCAAAGGGAAAGGCGTCACCATTGTTTCTGGCCTGCAAATGACCGAAAAAGATTTAAAGGCCCTAGCAAAAGAGTTAAAAAAGAAATGCGGTACAGGTGGCACTGTACGTGATGGGAAAATTGAAATTCAAGGGGAACAGCGGGACAAATTGGTGGACCTACTAACAAAAAAGGGGATGACGGTTAAACGAGTTGGGGGATAGCCCGCAAAAGAGCCTTCTGCATGTCTCCAAATCTAAATCTAAAAGGTTCTAAAAAGGTTAGAATCTAGGGCTCAGCTTACAAAAATCCTAACGAAAATCGACCAAAAAATCCCCATTTTGAGCCTTTCTACTCGAGGGATTAGTACTCAATTCCTATAGTGCGTTTTTCACCCCAACTATAAACTGTTTTACAACTTGGCTGACCGAGTTAACCTGTGCAATGTAGCCCGTGCAATCACCATCCCCCCCAGCACAAACATTATTTTATAAACCATTATTTTTCTTGTTTCTGCACGTTTTTATTTAGCAGAAACATGATTTTCAGTACCTGTAGGTGGTGGACCTTATGACAAGTGCAATTTCTATTCAAGTATACAAACCAAACAACGCTAATACTTCCGGACAAATTTTTTCGACCGGAGAAATTAAAGACCAGATGGGGCGCAGTCGCGGCCGTATCAATTCACATGGTATTTTGCAAGACCATCGTGGAGAAGTGTTAGGAACTATCTATAGAAACGGACATTTTGAGACAAATACGGGGCAAAGCGGCCAGCTCTATATCTCACAAACCGGCGACTTGAATATCGGCAATCAGCATGTCGGCCGTATTGAAGTGGGTTGGGGGATGGATATTCCTCAGTGGTGCTTAGGATACGCAGCGGTTTTTCTCATCACATCAGCATAAATTAATCAGTCTCTAGGAATAGCTATATTCCCAAAAGCAGGTTGGATTCCATGGCGGTCGTGGTAATCCAGCCTGTTTTTATTTCTATAACCAGAGCCTTCTTTGACGTGTTGGGCCTACTCCCCCAAACCTACAAATTATGAATAATTCTTAAAAAATAGGTTCAAATTTTCTTAAGAAATCGAGTGGGGTTCTTCGTCCCTTAAAACGAGTCTGCTATACTTCGGGGCGATCAAATGTCAAATTTTTCACGAATAAAAATCGGTTTCATACGGTGGTTTTTGCAATTTAGTTTTGGCCGATTTTTAATGCGGACGGCGATTTCGGTTATCGTACCTAAAAATCGAATTGGAGTTAATGTCGTCTGCCTCGATTCTGAAAAAAATATTTTATTATTAAAGCATGTTTTTCACCCTCTGGCGCCTTGGGGTTTACCGGGGGGTTGGATGGATCGAAACGAATCTCCGGCCGAATGCGCTCTTAGAGAACTGCGAGAAGAGACTGGAATCGATTTCGCAACTGAAGGAGAAGTGATTCTCATTTCACGCAATCCCGGCCCAGAGCACATCAACATCATTTATATGGCGCATGTGGATGCGGTAAAGCCGCAAACCCAAGTGGATGGGGTTGAAATAACCGAAAGTATTTGGATGACTCCGAACAATGCGCCACAGCAATTGACCAAAGAGACAGTCCAAGCAATCACCAAAGCGTGGGCTTTTCACGAAGTCCCTTTTAATTATCCTGAAGATCAAATTGTATTTGCATCTTTTTAATTCACAATGAATCGCAGAAACGACCCCAATGGGGTTCAATGGCTCCTAACATTTACCATACTTTTTATTGGCGGGCTGATCATCTACTTTCTGATCCAGTACAGTAATGTTCGCGCGTTCATGCCTGTTGGGCTAGAAGTTGCTGGGATCAATGTAGGTGGCCTAGATTCAGAAGGGGTACAAGCTCGATTAAACGAACGTTATTTATCGGCCCCTATCACTATTTTGCACGGGGACGAACGAATCGAACTAAGCCCCGAGCGGGATGCGGATTTTCAGCTCGATTTTGAGCGCATGATCAGCGAGGCTGAAAGTCGGCGGGACAATCAGGATTACTGGTCTGGTTTTTGGAATTTCTTGTGGGGCAGATCCAGCAACGTTGAGCCGGTTGAGCTAAAAGCGACTCATGATCGGGCCGCATTGCGCCGATCATTGGAGCAAATCAGGGGCGTTTACGATTTACCTGCGCAACCACCACAGCCGGTCCCGGCCACGTTGAGCTTCCTCTACGGGGAAGTCGGCCGATTAACCAACGTGGAGAAAAGCCTAACAAATGTGGAAAACGCCCTTTATCGGCCGACCAACCGAGAATCAACCCTCGTCGTTGAAGAAGATCCACCACCTCGCCCAAACATCAACCTGCTCGGGTCGCTTATTGTTAACCACCTTCAATCGTTTGAAGGGGTTTACAGTGTGATCATTTTGGACCTCGAATCCGGTGATGAGTTCAGCGTCAATGCATCGATCCCGATGTCTGGTATGAGTCTAATCAAGGTCCCCATTGCGCTAGAAACGATGCGCAATTTAAACCAAGAGCCAAATGGGCTGTATCAAAACTTATTGTCTGACACACTTTTGGGATCAGGTAATTCAAGCAGTAATGAACTACTGACCTTTATCGCTGGTGAAGAAGATGCCTACGCAGGTGTAGACCGAGTAACCCAGACGATGCAGGAGATCGGGCTAGAAAACACGTTTATCGTGACCCCATTTGACGAGGAGCCCCGCAGAAGCAAAGAAACGCTTGAAACCCCGGCAAACACGGCCGAAGGGCAATCAACGCTACCCGATCTAAACACACAAACCACGGCCGGCGACATCGCTAATCTGTACAACATGATCTACGACTGTGCGCTAACCGATGGAGGCACCCTCAAAGCCGTCTATGGCAATGGCTTTACTCAGCAAGAGTGCCTGTATCTGCTCGAGACTTTGGCACAAAATAAGATTGGTAGTTTATTGGAAGAAGGGGTTCCACCTGAAACGACAATCGCCCACAAACATGGCTGGGTAAGCGATACACACGCTGATGGAGGCATCGTTTTCACAGAGAACGGTGATTACATTATTGTGGTGATGATGTACGCAGAAGATTGGCTTGAGTGGACCGAAAGTTCCCCGTTAATCGCTGATATTTCACGAGCGACCTACAACTATTTCAACTTTGATACCCCGTGGCTTGGATCGCAAGGAGTTTCTGGACAATGAGCCAAAAACAGCCATCCTTCTACTCTAAACGCCGCTTCCCTTTTGCTACGATCGCGACCGTTTTGCGCCAACTACTCGGCTTGGCCATTGTCGTCGGCATCATCTGGTTTGCTGGAAACGAAGTTTGGGAATATCTGAAAGTTCGAGATGATTTCCCGAAGGGGAGCCTGATTGGTGGTGTAGAAGTTGCCAATATGGGGCTAATCGCGGCCGAAGAGCAAATTATCGCCCAATACTCAAAACCGATTTTGGTTCGTCATAACGATCAAGCGGTGGAAATTTTGCCGGTAGACGCTGGCTTTACGATGAGTTTGGATCAGATGCTGGAACAGGCCAATGTGGAGTTACATGATACCCCCCATTGGAAGCGATTCTTGCACAATTTTTCAAACAAATATTTGCCGGAAAATCTTGAACCTGACCTGGGGCAAATCGACATCCCACTAGTGGCACAAGTAGATCAAGAAATGCTCGATACTGTGATGGTTTACTTGGGCAACCTGATTGACCGACCGGCCAGCTCCCCCATCCTACTCACAGATTCAGGCGGTACGGTAGAAGAGGGCAGTCCCGGCTTTGAAATTGATGTTGAGCCCAGCAAGCAAAAAATAAACGATGCGCTTTATCAGCCCTACGACCGAACCATTGTCTTAGACATTATCGAATTAGACGCGCCAACTCTAGACATTAGCTATCTAGAAACGGTGCTACAGCAACAGCTTGAAATCTTCGATGGCACAGGCAGTTTATACATTTTAGATCTCAATACGGGTGAAGAGATTCGTATCAATTCTGATGACGCGATTTCGGGGCTTAGCGTTGTAAAAATCGCCATTATGCTTGAGACCCTGCGCGTTGTAGATGGGCCGCTTGAATTTGATACGGTCAAATTACTTGAAGAAACAGCCATTAATTCCGGTAATTACAGCGCCAATCTGCTTTTAGACATCGTTGCGGGAGAAAACAACGCTTATCTAGGTGTCGATGTTTTAACTGCTTCGATGCAAAGACTGGGGCTCGAAAACACCTTTATTGTCACCCCTTACGAAGAGCCACCGCGTGCGGTCAAACCGACGCTCGCAACGGCCGCCAACACGAATCCCACCATCGATTTTGATCCTGACCCGGCAATGCAGACAACGGCGACCGAAATCGGCCGGCTGTTGGGGATGATCTACGACTGCTCTCAAGGCGGAGGCACGCTAATCGCCGTGTACGGTGGCGACGTTACGCCAGATGAGTGTCAATACTTAATCGAGCTGATGGCGCAAAATGACGAGGGAAATCTGATCCGCTTTGGTGTTCCAGAGGATGTGCCAGTCGCTCATAAACACGGCTGGGCATACAATACCCATGGTGACGCAGGCATTGTCCTATCGTCAGGCGCAGATTATGTGATTGTGCAGTATTTGTACAAAGACACAGATTGGCTCGGCTCCAACATCACATTTCCCATCCTCCGCGAACTCTCCCGCACAACCTACAACTACTTTAACGCCGAGAACCCATACGTTGACCACAAACGCGCCCAAAAGGCCGCCGGTATTTACGCCGCCCAACAAGCGATCGGCGCGGCCGAAGAACGATACCGGGCTGGGGAATAAAAAAAGACCATTCTTTAAAAGATGGTCTTTTGAAAAAATTTCTAGATTTTTAGTTTAGACTACCTACTCAATCGGAATCCGGTTCCAGTGACGGATGACGCCTATCCACAAAACCGTTAGAGCAACCAGTACAAAGAAAATTAAGACGATTCCGGCCGTAGAAACCGGGTCTCGGATTTCAGTTCCTGTGTAAACCAGCTTAACCGCTGTGGGAACTCTATCCTCATTTGTACCTGCTACGAGCAAATCATCTGGACACTCATCCCCATCCACAAAATAAATTTCACCAGTTTCTGGGTCAGTGTGAGTTTGGCAAACGTCTTGTTGAGCAGAAATCGGGGTTTGCTGATTAGATCTGGCGTCGGCAGTCAGAATTTGTCCTGAAAAGTAAACTCCAAGACTCAAGATCATAATGATGTATATAACCGACCGTTTCATAAATTAAGACCTAGTTAAGAAATTGCTCAATAACAATAACGTTCGCACGCCTACTTAGTAGAACGTTTAAATCTGAATTTTTGATGAATTTTCGCCATAAATTAATCAAACACTCATAATCAAACTGTATTGTTGTAGTTGTTCAACACAAGTTTACATCTTCAACCTTAAGAATACCGTTGATTCGGCCCCCCATCAGTACTATTTTCCCATGATTCTCCTGCGATTTCAGGCCACCGCCATGGTCTATAGGAAGAAATCACAAGCAAAAAACAATCAGGAGCCCATCATCCCTTGTTCCCAGGCGTCGATATCTACAAAAACCAGACGGGTCTAAACGCTCAAGAATCTAGTGCGGCCGTTAACAACTCTCTCCCAATACGCTCCGCAGGTTCAACCGATTCAACATCCTCTAAAACAATCACCACCACAAACCGTGGACTCTCCGGTGGCGCAACTCCGATAAACCAGCTGTTGGTTTGATCAGGACCAGCTTCCACTTCAACCGCATATCCGGCCACAAGTTGATCCACTTCCAAAAGATCTAAGGCAGCCTCAGCTGTTCCGATGTTTAACACAGGGGGTGTTTCATCAACGACCGGCTCTGCACCATCAACGGGGATGGTAGCCTCCCACGCCGCCCATTCACCATCTTGATCAATGCCAGAAATTATTTGTGGAGTCACTGACTCCCCCTGATTAGCCAATTTAGCTAAGGCGTTTGCCATCTGCATCGGGGTCACTAGCAACGCTTCGTCACCCGCAATTGCTTGGGTCAAATTCCCTGGCAGACTATTTGTTGGCTCAGCCTGAACCATGGGCAAAGACCCCACAATCTGGTTGAAGCCAAATGCATCCCAAAATTCCAGCAATTCGGCCGAGCGCCAGTCACTGAACAATTTTAAAGTCTCATCCCCATTGGCTAACGCATCTTCAGGAATAATAGTAGAGGTCAGATTAGACTGTTCAAGCCCCCAAGCCACTAAGAATGGGAGCAAAATTCGGCCGGGCTGATAGTTGTTTTGCAACGCCCGATTGACCAATGGGCCAGACTCATCGTCTTTGAGCGCATCAAAATTTTCATCTAGCTGATTAGGATCAAAGGTTGGAGTACTCGCGAGAGCGCGCACAGCGCCTTCGGTCGTCGTCATCAGAACGATGGCACCAGCATGCTCACCCAAGGCCGACATGCTCATCTGTTGCAAAGCCGAATCGACTGTCAAGCGAACATCGCTACCGATTTGCGGCCGATTAAGAGCCACCTGCGGCCACACCACCTCAAACTCCTCCCCATCCCCGCGCAAAATCGGGTCAAGCCCCTCCTCAATGGCAGAACTGCCAAAACGAAGACTGGTGTATCCCACAACCGGAGCGGCGGCCAAATCAACCACTTCGCGCTCTTGGCGGGCCGTAGTGCCAATATTGTGAGCCAGCAAATTTTCGTGCCGATCATAAATCGCCCCGCGCTGAATGCGTAGCTCCGCCTCAACCCTTCGCGGATTATCCTCCCGTTCAGCCAACCAATCGGCCTGCACACTTCCCCACCAAAACAGCCCGACTAAAAGAACGGCTAACCCGGTCACAAAGGTGCTGTTTAAGCGACGCAAGCGGTGCGCAATGCTGGGGGAGATTCGTGATACCTGACGCCCTTGCTCAATCACTTGGGGGGATATCCACAATAAAAGCCCCACCATCAGGCTCAGAACCATCATCGAGCTACCCCCGTAGCTGACAAAGGGCAACGTAACCCCGGTAATTGGCAATAATTTAGCAACCCCGCCCACGATCATAATCGTTTGGGTCCCGATCAAAATCGTAATACCGGCCGCCAAAAAGCGATAAAACGGGTGGTTTACATGGATGGCTATTTTAAAGCCGCGCCAAATCAAGACTGCAAAACAGCTCAAAACCACAAAGCTACCGATCATCCCCCACTCTTCTGCAATGGCCGCCAGCGCATAGTCTGAGTGGACCACAGGGATATAAAACGGAAATCCTTCACCAATGCCTGAACCCATCACCCCACCGGCCCCGATGGCATAGAGTGCCTGCACAATTTGAAACGCACGGTCAGATGCGTCTGGCCACGGGTTAACAACCGCCTCCATGCGTAAGGCAACCCGATCATAAAGCTGTGTAGCAATTACGGCCGCTATGATTAGCAGACCGATCCCCCCTGCAACGTAAAGCCGTTCTCCCGTTGAGAGATAAACCAGCGCCATAAAGCTAAAAAACAGCAGCGTCGCTGCACCTAAATCTTGCTGTAGCACCAATAGCGACATCGAAAATAGCCACATGGCAGCCAGTGGCCCTAACCACGCAATTTCAAAAATCGATGGCTTGGCGCTCCCAAAAGAAACTTTGCGCTGTCGCTGGCTAAAAAATCCGGCCGCAAAAACCACAAAAAGGAGCTTGAGCAATTCTGACGGCTGGAAAAATACGGGCAAAAAAGGGATTTTCAGCCACAATCGGGGACCGTAGCCAAGTGGAGCGGTGCCGAATATAAAGGTGATACCAACCACGCCCAGCCCGATCAGCATAACCGTGTAGGGATAACGGCCGAGCCACAGCAGTTTGCCCGGCCACCAAGCCACACCGATCACGACCAAGACCGCCAGCGTACACCAAGCGGCGTGTCGCAAAGCAAAGCTCGGAGCTAACCGATCAACCTGAAGCATCCCCCATCCCAGCAAAAGCATGACGATGGGGAAGATAAACGGATCGTGCCCCGGCCGATAGGCTTTTAAAACATATTGCCCAGCCAGCCATAACATAAGCCACAGAGCAAAATAGATAAAAACGGTCCAGCGAGGGGCTGTAGGCGTTTGAGCAAAGACCAAACCGGCCGTGTTGGCTAACATAAACAACACGGCCGGGATAAATAGATAATCTGTACGAAGAAACTGTTTGGGGTTAGGCAAGTTGGGTGTTTTCGGAATAGACCTTAGTCAAGGTATTTATCGACCAAGATGCCGTACTGCGCCCGAATTTCTGGGGTGATCTTGGATCGGTCTGTGATCAAAGCAAACTGCAATGCGTTATGGACCGGATATTCTCCTGCCCAGTCATCATAGTGCTGTACCATGTGTGCAAGTGAGTCTTGGGCCAGCCGGGCGTTTTTGCCCAATGTTTCGATGACCATTTCTACAGTGACCGGTTCTTCACTTTCATGCCAAACATCGTAGTCGGTCACGGCCGCCATAGATGAGTAAGCCATTTCAGCTTCAGTCGCCAAAAACGCTTCTGGGCTGGTCGTCATTCCGATGATGTCCATCCCCCACTTTCTAAACGTACGCGACTCCGCTTTGGTGCTAAAGCGTGGCCCCTCGATTGTGATGAAGTTACCCCCTTCATGCACAGTACCGCCAGAGGCTTTCACGGCCGCCACAATCGCCTTGTTCAGCTCGGCCGAAAACGGGTCAGCCACACTGATGTGAGCCACCATACCGTTGTTAAAAAATGATCGAGCACGCATGTGGCGGGTGTGATCATAGAGTTGATCAGGCACAACAATGTGTCCGGGCGCATACTCTTCTTGCAAACTGCCGCAAGCATTGACAGAGATCAAGAATTTGACTCCCAAGCTTTTCATCGCGTACACATTGGCCCGGTAATTTACCTCTGATGGGTTTAAAACGTGGCCTCGGCCGTGGCGGGGCAAAAACGCTACCCGACGGCCGTGTAGCGTTCCCACCGTTACAACGTCTGACGGGTCACCAAACGGTGTTGAAACACTAATTTCTTCGATATCGGTCAAAGCCTCCATGTTGTAAAGGCCACTGCCCCCGAATACCCCAATTTCAATATTACTCATTAAATTTTTCCTACTTAGTTTTTCTAACTCACGTCATGCAACTTCTTGATAAAAACTTCGGAAGTTTTAACTGAGCCATGCTGGCTTCTAACCTAGAAACTGAAACTTCCGAAGTTTATTGGTGCACAACATCAGATCATAATTTAGCAATCCCAACGGCCGAAACTTCATCTGCCCGTAAAGACATGAGATGAACACCTTGGACTGCTCCGGTTTTTGCTGGAATATCCCCAGCGTTAAATCGAATCATTTTGCTCAAGCCAGATGCGATAAAGATGTCGTCGGCCGGATCAGCCGTTGCCATACCAACCATATTTTCAGCTTTTAAAGCCACCTTTCCACCGCCACCCGGAGACTTGTTCGGCCGGAATCCTTCCATCAGCCGGATCGTCCCACGGCCGTCATCAGATACAAGCAAAACGCCACCATCAGGCTCAACGGCCGCAATGCCCAAAAGCTCGTCGCCAGCATCTATACGGATGGCGCTTGAGCCTTTGCTACTAACTTGCTTGGTCGAGAATCGAATAGCAAGACCCCGTTTTGTGCCAACAAACAGCTCATCTTGCCCCGTTGACCAGCAAGCAGCCATTGGAGGCTGAATGCTGTTCACGTCATACAAAATTGCACCGTTCTTCAAAAAGTTTTTATTACGGGTGATCGCATATCCTTTTTCTGTCAGGATCGCAATCTGGTTCCCAGAACCTGCAAGATAAGTGACAACGTGCTCCTTTTCATGCATCCCAAACCGGCGATACAAATCTGCCAATGGGGCTCCTTTCGCACGCACAGCCCCGCTATGGATGTCAGAAACTGGAATTTTGTAAACCCGCGCAAAATTGGTGAGGGCAATCAGCTCAGATTGCTCATCTGCAACAATAATTTTTGCCGGCCGGTCATCCTCCGGCAGATCAAGCTCAAACACACCCATCCCGGCCCGTTTTTGCCGAGCATAGAGATGACGAGGCGTACGCTTGATCATACCGTTTTGGCTAATGGTAATCACTTGGACGGTAGTTTCAGGTTCAGTAGGTTCTGAAACAGTTGATGCTCCTGAAGACCGGCTCGACTTCGGCCGTGAGTTCTTCTCAAGCTCTCCCTCAAGATATTCGATATAGGCGGCTACTTCAGCTCTTACACCAGTTAAATCGGGTTTTTCCACTGTGAAACTTTCTCCCAAAATAAGATCTTTTTTTACGTTCCTAAGTATGCCACAAGCCGCCACCAATGGCATCTGAATTAATATCGATGTAAGCCTAAACTCAAAACCCACGGCATAAACCTGCTTACAAGTTAGACATTGCATAGACAGATTCACCCATCAGCCCATCAAATTGACTATTTACAATAGATTGAGATTGGCATATCTTGACAAATAGTGGACAAAACACCAAAATTGTGCAAATTGTTTGCGTTACACCTGTTTTAGTAATCGGATCCGATGCGGTTCTAGGCTAGCTAAAACGGTATAAGCTGGGTCAATCTTGAGTTTTTTGTTCCTTAAACTGACCTTAGCCTCGTACATGGTATTCACAACCAAAGGAGATAACCGTGCCAACCTTTGACTTTTCGTTCACAGTCGATGCTCCGCTTCAAGCGGTAACTGATTTCCATAGAGATACATCTGCATTAAAAAAGTTAACCCCTCCCCCGATGATTGTTCAGCTCCATGATATCGAACCGATGGGAGAAGGCTCAGTTTCTAAATTTACCCTGTGGTTTGGCCCGCTTCCGATCCACTGGAAGGCCGTTCATAGCAAAGTCAGTAGTTATGGCTTTACAGATACCCAAGTTGAAGGACCAGCAACTTCTTGGGTACACACACACACCTTTACCCCGGTGAATGATCGTCAAACAAGAATTGATGAGCATATTGAATATGAACATGGAACCGGTTTTTGGGGAGTAATGACTCGATTGTTGTTTGCTAAACCTAATTTGATGGTGATGTTTACATACCGCAAATTGGTGACACGCTGGAATTTGCGCTATTCGAATTTACCTGTTGCGGCCGACTAATATTCGGCCGTTTCTGATTTTATGACTAAACATGTGGCTGTTATTGGTGCGGGGATTGGTGGGCTCACTGCGGCGGCCCTGCTCTTAAAACAAGGTTTTCAAGTTACTGTTTTAGAGGCTCATGTTTACCCGGGGGGATGCGCGGGGACGTTCTATCACAAAAAATATCGCTTCGATGCAGGAGCCACGCTAGCGGGTGGATTTTCGGCCGGGGGGCCACATCATCAAGTTGCCCAAATATTAGACCTTGAATGGCCCACTCATCCTGTAGACCCAGCTTGGGTTGTGCATTTGCCAGATGGGCGAGCAGTGACCCAATGGGCTGACGCAGATCAATGGCGTGCTGAACGACAAGAACATTTCCCGTTTGCCGAAAAATTTTGGCAAACGCAAGAAATGTTGGCCGATGTCTCTTGGGACATCTCAACTCGGCCGTTCCCGTGGCCGCCAGAATCAGTAGGTGATCTATTTAGATTGGCAGGTTCAGTCCGCCCCGCAACGCTCAAATCCCTCCCCTACCTAACACGCACCATCGGCTCAATCGCCCCAACAGATGACCCGATGTTTAAAGCTTTTCTCGACTCTCAGCTTTTGATCTCGGCCCAAACAACCAGCGAACGTGCCAGCGCTCTATACGGCAGTGCGGCCGTTGATTTACCTCGCCGTGGGGTCAATCATATTTCAGGCGGGATCGGGGCGCTGGGCGACACTCTGGTTGAGTGGATCCGGCAAAACGGAGGCGAGGTTCACTATCGGCAAGAAGTTGATCAAATTGAGCTTAAAAACGGCTCGGTCAGCGCCATCCACACTAAAAAAGGGATGCAGATCAACTGCGATGCGGCCATCGGTAATTTAACCCCGTGGGGAATGAAAAATCTTTTAAACGGCCAAACACCAAAAAAACTGACAAACGAACTAGAGCACAAGCTTGACCCAACTTGGGGAGCGTTTATGGTCTATTTGGGGATAGATAAACAAAAGTTCTTTAGCAAATTCCCCGGAACTGCGACGCACCATCAAGTAATTGTGGACGAAACCAAACCGTTGGGAGAAACCAATTCGGTCTTTTTCTCGATGGCTGATCCTGATGATCCCGGCCGAGCCCCTGATGGCGAAGTGCCGGTTACGATGTCTACCCACACTGAAATTAGCCAGTGGTGGCAACTGCGCGAACGGGATAAAGAAGCCTACGAAGCGCGCAAAAACCGATATGCTGAAAACATGCTCGATGCCTTATCAAAAGCTCTGCCTGGCGTTAAAGAGTGCATCACGTTTTGCACGGCGGGAACGCCCGTAAGCTTCCAGCGATTTACGCGACGGCCGCAGGGAATGGTAGGCGGTTTTGCACAGGAATCGATCTTTAAGGCACGGGGGCCAAAAACGGGGATTGAAAATCTACTGATGGTAGGCGACTCGATTTTCCCAGGGCAGTCTACGGCCGGGGTTACTTTGGGCGGGATCCGCGTTGCTCGGCAAATGGCAAATCTGTTGGATTAGATCGGGCTAACGAGATTAGCCATCGATAGAGGCCAAGGCCCACTCGGCCGTCTCCCGAATCATCAAATTGTCATGCACGGCACAAAATGCCAAAACATCTTTTAGTTCGGTTCGTCCCTGCACCCCAAGATCATACATGGCGGTTACTCGCAACCAGTCAGACGTCTGCATGTCTGCCACGGCCGGGGTCATAATGATCGCCTCAATTCGCTCCAGGTAGTCCATTCGGTCCTGATTTGATTTGCGACGCAAACGGCGCCAGATCTCTTTTGAATCTGACTCCTGCATGATGGGGCTAACCTTTTCCCAATGCTTGGGAGAGAGCAAGTTTGACATCGCCTCTAAAACCAAAGCCTTTTGACGGCCGGAATCCTCTTTGGTCAAATCATCCGCAATCCGATCTAATACTGAGCTGTCGTAAACAAAGGACAGTAACAAAAACAGCCTTTGGCGGATGTCTAGAATCATGTCTTCAAGCGCTCGTTGGAGCAGTCCCCCCTCAGACTCTTTTGACAGATCGGCCAAACCAGCGCTAACCCACGCGGCTAACTCTAGCTCTTGATCAATTCCGTTTTCAACCGCATCTCGGCCGTCTTGGCTCAGCACAATGTAGCCTTGAGCGTTCAGCGCCTGATACACGCTCAGGCGAATATTTGGCATAGGATGCTCAAAATACCTCAACAAATCTTCGATTACTGAAAGCCCATCCGCATGTTTTAGGGATTGGATGATCATCTCAAACAGGTCGTGATTGTTCTCGTACTTTTTAAGGTTCGCTCCTACCCCATACACTTCCGGCCGTTTGATTAGCCCTTGGATCGCCTGCTTTTGTACAGATGGGGATGGATCAACCATTAGGCCATCCAAAATTTCTTCAATCTCATCCCCCTCTAGTCGGCCGCAAATTTCAGCCGCCATCTCTCGGTCCTTAACATCTTCCGATTCTGATAATCTAGCCAGCTTCTTGGCCGCAGTCCCTTTGTGCTCAAAATCACTAAATTGCACAATGCCTAGAATCGCATGCTTCACCAAGTCGGGGTTTTCATTTTCTAAATACGGTAGGGCCAATTCGGTTGCAGAATCGTTGTCCAATGCCAGAGAGGTATACAGGGCCTCTGAGCTGACTGGGTTTTGCTTGGCTACGATTTCACGAACGATGGGGAGTGCTGATCTGACTTTTAGGCGGCCAACGCTACGCACGGCCGTGCGAGCAACCGTAGCATTGGAATGGGACAGCAACATTGGTAATTGGGGGATGAGTCTGTCTGGTGCAACCTGCTCCATTAAATCCAAAACATACACAACTGTTGCTGGGTCATCTGACTCAAAGTACCCTTCCAAAACATCTAAGCTGGCCGAATCACCCAAGTCGTCTAAGGACCCTTGTAAACGGCGGGCCGAAAGCGCCCGATTAAGGGTTTCAACGTACCCACGAAATACATTTTGTGATGATAAGAATCGGATCCCAGCAAGGATGAGCAGAACAAAGGAAAGCCACATCAAACCAAAAAAGGATAGATTATTGAAGAGTAAAATCAAAACACCAGCAACACCGAGTCCCACAGGAGCAACCAATGCTTCCGCTACAACTTGAGCAGAAAGGGTGGTTTTTGCAGGTAGAGGTTGATACAGCAAGGTTGTGGCAGAGCGGTTTACCGTAATTGAAAGCGAGTCTTCGAAAAATTTGATGAGCCCTATGCCGATGAATACTGCCAGTGAACCTGCGGCAAAAACTGTTGCACCACTAAAAAAGGTGGAAACTACAGCAAATGTTACTGGAAGGAAAATTAGCCCCGCATACAGCCCCCAACGGCGCAAAAGCGCATTGGTAACAAATATCCGAATAATTAAGCTAAAAATGTAAACGGCCATCCAAAAATAGCCAATGAATTGGGCCAATTCAGTCGAAGTGGTGAACTGTTGCCTTACAACACTGTAAAAGCCGTAATCAATAACAAAGTAAGACAGAACCCCAACGAATGTCAGAATAAAGATGTTCCGGATATAGCGTTCGTTGAATAGCTCAATAAATAGTCCCAGCAAATCTGACAGGCTGTATCCGGCCAACTGGGAACCTTCGCCCGTTGCTTTGGCTTCTGTGATATGGGGAGCCAGCATGTTGAACAAAATCAACATGCCCAAGAGCATTAGCGAATTGATGACGAGGGTGTTGTTTAAGCCCACAAGTGTCACGACGAGTGGAACGGTCCCATACCCAACAATTTTGGCGATATCTTCTCCCGTAGCCACAAACCCAAAGAGTCGTTTTCCTTGCTGAACGTCGAATACTCGGCCGGCCACACCCCAAAACGAAAGATTTATGAGCATGTAATAGAGGCGATACCAAACAAGAAGCCCCCAAAAAATCCAAGACCCAGCTTCCAACCAAACACCAATTTGGAAAATGATTGATGTGAACAGTAAGATCGAAATAGTGGTTCTAAAAAGTCGCTTTGTGGATACCAACTGCTCTAGGCGGGTAAACCAAGAGCCGATTCCCAGTGAGAGAATCGCGGCAACGATAAAAACATAAGCAAAACTGGACTCTTCAAATTCTGAAAGGAATAGAGAGAAAGCTATCGTGTAGGAAAAAATAACGGAGGCACCAGTAAAAAAGGAATAGAAAAATAAAAATATTACTGGGCGTGTTTCATGGGAGCGGAGGTTGAGGGAGGAAAGCATGAGAAACTGGGCTAAGAGGCTGCATTCAAAGCGTTGATGTCAGCAATGCGTTCACGCAAATGACTACACAAAACGCGAATAATTCCGTGAGCAACTTCTGTATGCTTATCCATAAGCTCATACAAAGACTGACGGTCTAACTTTAATAGACGGGTCGGCTCAACGGCCGTGATCGAAGCAACCCTCGGCCGAGGATCTAACACCGCCATCTCGCCAAAAATGTCTTTGTCTTCTAAAAAATTGTAGGTAGTTTCACCATCGTGGGCACGAACCTTGCCCGAAATGATGACGTACATATCTTCTCCCAAATCTCCTTTAGCAAAAAGCTGTTCCCCACTGTCTAATTCTTCCTCTGACATAACCAGAGCCAGTTGGGCCAAAGTTTCGTCGGAAATTGAAGAAAAAATAGACACACGCTTCAGGATAATTACTTTCTCGATCGTAATCAACATTTATTTACCCCTATAGCATTAGCCAAATTTTGTGCGGCACATGCGCCGTAGAAAATACCACTAATCATTGATCTGGCAACCCTTTTGTCAAAGAAATGCAAAACCATGACAATTGATTGCAATATTTTCAAAATACGGCCTGACTAATGCATTTTTTTTAATTCACAACCACTTTTGGTTGAATCTGAAAAAAGATTATCGCCAAGAAAAATGAATCCGGCCTGTACTTTGAGACATTTTCCATAATTTTTAAGGCATCCTAAAATTTGTTTGCGTCAACAATTATATTGAACCTGTTCTTGGCCCTAAATGCGTAATTAAAAAACCTGTATCCAATATGACAAGTTTTAAGGTTTACTGAAAGGAAAGATTTAGGATATCAGTGCTATACTCGAGAAAGTGACTCAATGAAAAACGCTGTAAATGCCTGTTTTACTATAAACAACCTCTATTTTCAGCCCTCAAAACCTAAATCACAACAACAAAACATTTTGCCACGAGCATGTGCTCCTTTCGGGGATTAGTGCACAGAGCATCGTTTGCACTTCCTTCTCAAATACAGCTTATATATCGAATTTTGGTACGCATTCTTCGAATAAGAAGGGCTATCAGATAAAAGCTGGAAATAATTACTCTCCCCAATTACTACCCATAGGGGGGGAGGAAAAATGGAAGAAAAATTTTACGATCTGAGCTCTGCTCAGAAAATCGTAATCTGAACCATTTATTGATGTCGAGCAGAAAGTGAACAGAGTACCGTTTACTATGCATCGTTGAAAAATCAGTACTTCGAAAAGAAGAAGCGAAACCTATGACGGAGGGTTCGATGAACCACAATACTTTTCTCGGCCGGAATTCTCTCTGGGGCCTATTTGTAATCAGCCTAGTAGCAGTTGGAGCAATTGGAGTCTTTGGGCTACAGCCAGCACAAGCCGCCAGCTTTACTGTAGACGAACAAGGGGACTCCCTTGATGCCAATCCTGGCGACGGCATTTGCGCTGATGCGGGTGGAGACTGCACCCTACGCGCGGCCGTTATGGAGGCCAATGCTTTACCTGGGAATGATGTCATTAATATCCCCACTGGAACATTGTTTTTAAGCATCGCAGGTGCGGGTGAAGATGATGCCTTAACTGGAGATATCGACATCACCAGCAATATCATTATTCAAGGTAATGGTATCAATAACTCAACGATCAATGGTGGAGGAATCGACCGTATTTTTGATGTAATTGGTAGTCAAACTGTTGTATTCGAGGAGTTAACGCTTACAAATGGTCTCGTTACGGGAGATACGGGTGGAGCAATTAATATCGGAGCTGGCGCAACGGTTACCGTCGAAATTGTTCGATTTGATGGCAATTCTGCACCTACTTCAGGGCAAGGCCGCGGTGGTGGTCTTCATACAGCTGGCAGTAATGTCATTATCATTGATAGCATTTTCGATAATAACTCAGCAGCTGTTGGTGGTGGGGCGATTTCAGCCCTAGCAGGAGCAGATGTTTCTATTCGGGATTCATCATTTGATGGCAATAGCTCTTCTCCCGGAGCGGGTGCTGGTGTTTATGGGCAAACTGCCTCTACTGTCATAAAAATTGAAGAGAGCTTTTTTGAAAACCATGTCAACAGCGCCGTTTTTAATAACGGTGCAAGCATGATTATTTCAAACAGTACGTTTACAGGTAATACATCCAGCAGCTTTGGAACCGTCAACCAAACAAGCGGTAGTACTGACATCAATAACAGCACCTTTTCAGGAAATAACAACTCTGGTGGTGCTGATAGCTTAAATCGAATCGGCGGATCAGCGCTGACGGTAAGCAATTCGATTATCGAAGGAAATAGCACAACAAACTGTAATGGAGTCACAGACGGTGGGAACAATATTTCGTGGCCGGCCGGAAATAACTGCCCCGGAACAGAAGCTGATCCGGTTTTAGGCACACTACAAAATACAGGGGGAACCAATTACTTCCCAATTACACAAGCTAGCCCCGCATGGTTGGCTGGTAACAATGCAACCTGCGCATCTAGCGATCAAAGAGGATTCCCTCGGCCGCAATCAGGCACATGTGACGCAGGGTCATTTGAATTGGAAACCTCTTCTTACAACATCACGATTAACAATGCAGGCCCCACAAACAATGTGACCTTCCATACGCCATCTCGAACCTACTTCCCCACAGCATCTGGCGCGACAATTCAGGCAAGCGATATTGAAGCTGAACTACTAAACGGCAACGTCGTCATTGACACCAACACAGGTGCAGGCAGTGGCGAAGAGGGTGTCATCAACTGGTTAGCCAGTGCCAATATCGATATCGATGGAATGCCAGTTGGTCGGGAATTACGCCTTAAAGCGGCCGATAATATCCGCATTAATGGAGCCTTTATCGGGGACTTTACCGGCTCACTCGACGATGGGCATTTAGATTTAGCCCTTGAAGCGGATAAAACGGTAAATGATGGGTATGTCTACATCGGTCAAGCCGCTAATATCGACTTAAACGATGGTCGCCTCACAGCTTTCGGCCGTGGACAAAATGATGGGTTCCTAACCGCTTTCGAAAATGGTGGTGTCGTGTTCGACAATGAGTCAACGATTACAGCTGGTGGTGGTATGAGTATAACCGGTGTAGGCGGTGCTGTTGGCATCCATGGGGTTGTTGTTTCACGAGGTGCTACCCTTAACAGCGGCAACGCGGGTGGTGCAGATACAACCATCAACGGCACAGGAGCAAATCAGCCCAACAGTATCGGGGTCTCTATTACTCTAGCTGGCCCTGTATCAACCAATCCTGCCCAGATTCAGCTAACGGGACCTTCAGCAAATCAACCATTGAACATGACCGGAATTACCACTGGGTCTGGAGCATCAAGCTTCGGCATCTATGTGGACAACAATGGAGAAATTGGTGGTGGCCCAACGGCACAGATGACATTAAACGGATCATCTACTGCGGCCTCTGGTGTCAGAATCGATGGCGTGGTAGACCTACTCGGCAGTGATCTTACTATCATCGGCTCTGGTGGTAGCGGAGGGCATGGCATTAATGTTGAGAATGGAACTGTACAACTTGTGGATGGCGCCTTAGGAGCCGCCCCCGGATCAATCACCATGAGCGGTTCGATTGGCACATCAATTCCAACCAGTGCTCAACAGGCCGGGATCCTAATTAGTGGCGCAACGGCCCAAGTTTCAAGTGAAGCGGGAGCGATTCAGCTAACCGGTACGGGTGGTACAAACAACAATAATGACAACGATGGTGTTCGCATTTTCAGCGGCGCAGAAATCGTATCTGTAGGATCAACAGTTACCATCAGCGGTACGGCCGGTACTGGGCCGAGCTTCAACCACGGTGTCCGGATTGAAGGTGGAAGCACAATTGTTCAAACCGGTGCTACGGGTGGAAACGTGTCTATCACCGGCTTTGGTGGTAGCGATGGCACCGGAACCAACAACAATGGTATTCACGTCGCCAATGGTGGTGAAGTGAGAACCGCAAATAGTGCACGCATCATCATGAATGGTACAGGTGGACCCGGTACTAACTTTAACAACGGTATTAATGTTGAAAACAGCTCCTTCGTTCTCTCTGCCGGTGACATTGACATGACCGGGATCGGTGGTGGAACGGCCGGAAATCAGAACAACACAGGGATCCAAGTTGCAAGTAGCTCAATCGTTCGCTCGTCAGGCAATTCGGTCACTTTTGATATGAATGGCACCGGCGGTTTGGGAGATAACTTCAACGATGGTGTGCGCGTCGCTTCAAACAGTTCACTAGAAACAACAGGCCCTGTAATTGATATGTTCATTACCGGAACCAGCGGTGGTACAACCGCAGGAACGGACAATCACGGTATTCAGCTATTTGATGGCGGAGCTATCACCCAAGGTAGTGACGGATCACTTGAGATTAATGCACAGGCTGGCGTTACCGGCTTCACGGGGGCCACAAATCATGCACTCTATGTCATTGACTCAACTATCAGCGGGCAAACTTTAGCCGTTGAAATCACGGCTGATTCAAAGACTACAGGCTCAAACGCATTTGGTGTCTGGATGCAGACTACGGGTGATCCCACTTCGATCACGGCAACTTCGGGCAACAATCTTATATTCAGAACAAACAGCATCGAGCTTCAAAGCGGTACAGTTTCAGGAACGGGTCAATTGATCCTTGAGCCTTTGAGCTTCTTTGAGCCATTCGATGTGTCAACAAATGATATTGACACATTCCAAGATGGCTTTTCACAAATTGTGATCGGCCGGGCAGACGGCATCGATAATGTGACGATTTCGGCCGATGCCTCAACTAATGCCATATTTAATGATCCATTGATCATCCAATCCCCTGCTTTTGAAACAGCTTTTATCAACACAACGGCCGTTGATTTATTCGCTCCGGGTGTCTCCATAGATGCTGGTGGAGGCATCGTCTTTAGTTCGTTCACCTCAGCGGGTGAAAATGTGAGCTTGATTGCGAGAGACGCGTTTATAAACGGCTCCTTTATCAGCACATCTAGCAATACTGGGAACGGTGGAGACATTACACTTACCACGCTGAGTGGAAATATTAACCTCCTCGGAGATGGAATCGAAACCGCCCTCGTAGCAAGTAGTATAGGGGCAGGCAGCAACGGCGGATCAATTACGCTCGATTCATCTGACGGCATTAACAGTGCGGGCATCATTGCCAGTCAAAGCGCAAGTGGTACGGGTGGCGCTATCAGTCTGACAGCGGACAGCAATGTGATTGTTAGCGACGCAGATATAGCTGGCTCTTCCATTCTTTCAGACGGCAGTGGGGCAGGTAATGGTGGCGAGATTAATATCACCCATGGTGGAGATGGGGTTGTCCCATTCATAGTCGGTGACCCAACCACAAACGGTACGTTTGGTGATATCTCAACTGGTGATGCCACAATTACAAGCACGCCAAACCAATCATTTTTAGCCCCATATACCGAAAGCGGCCCGGCCGACATCAACATCATCACCACGCTTACAGTCCAAACCGGTCCAATCTTTACCGTCACAACAGATGCTGACACAACCAATGGTTTATGTGAACCAGCTAGCTGTTCACTGCGTGAAGCGATTGCGGCCGCCAACAGCACGGTCAACGGTGGTTCACCGGATGAAATCCACTTTAACATCCCCGGTGCAGGGCCATTTGAAATTCTGCTAACGACTCAATTACCAGTCATCACAGACCCGCTAGTTATTGATGGGTACACACAATCTGGAGCAACCCCAAACACTTTAACTGCAGGCAACGATGCGAATATTTTGATCTCGCTCAATGATCAGTCAGGTGCCGCTACAGGCGGAACCATTGCTTTGGGAGCAGGCAATGTGGGTAATACAATCAAAGGATTGGCAATTCCTAAGTCTGGCATAAGCGCAATCAGCATTGGCGGTGGGTCAGATGGAAATACGATTCAAGGAAACTACATTGGCATTGAGCCAGATGGAACCACGGCCGGTGCAATAGGTGGCTCTGGTGTAAACATCGTTGGTGCAGATGGTAATATAGTAGGTGGAGCCAGCCCGGCCGATAAAAACCTGATCGGAAATTCGCTCTGGGGAATTTACACGTTTGGTTCTACCAACGGCCAATTCATCAATAATGATATTGGATTTGATGCCAACGCAATAGGCACTATGCCGGTTGAAGGCGGCGGCATCGCAATCGATCCTGGTGGTGTTAGCAACACAATTTCCAACAATCGTATCGATGGTGACAGCGCAGACTCTGGCAACTTCGGGATCCGAGTTACAAGCAATCCAACCACTTTCTCCGACAGCAACACAATCTCTGCCAATGTTATTACTGGCCATGGTGGTCCAGGTATTAAGATTCAGGGAGATTCTAAATTCAACCAAATTTCACAAAACTCCATTTCTGATAATGGCGGATTAGGGATTGATTTGGGTGATGATGGAGTTGATACCAACGATCTTCAAGATCCAGATACAGGTCCAAATTTCCGTCAAAATGCCCCGATTATTTTCTTTGCGGGGAATTATAATGATGGCTCTTCCACAACATTTGTGATCAACGGTCTTTTTGCGGCCGAGCCAACTGTTGGCGGTGCTGGAACAAACATCCACACCATTGAATTCTTCACAAACGAAAGCTGTAATGCCAGTGGCTTTGGCGAGGGTCAGACTTATCTGGGTCAAACGACGGCCGAGCCAAACGGCGATGGTGAAGGTGGATTCTCTATTACCCTAGGTTCAGGTCTACCGATTGGAGATTATGTAACAGCAACTGCAACTGATAATCTCGGAAATACATCTGAATTCTCATCATGTTTCATCGTCCAAGCCAACAACACTAATTGGTCAGACGCGACAGAGTTTACTTTCACCGGCCCGCCAGCCACCCTTGAGGGGCAAGAGACTCAGTTCCTTGACCGTTTAGGACAAGCACGCTGGTATAAGTTCCCCGTAGCCCCTGGTGAGCAAATTGTTGTCGACCTGCTCAACAACGGCACAAACTACGATCTAGCGGTTTATACCGATATTCAAGAAGCGTTTAACGCTCTCACCGCGCCAGAAGATCTGGCCCAATTAAATATTGAAACAGCTCCGGCCGCATTCAGTAATCCGGCGGCATTCAGCAACCCCGCCGCATTCAGTAATCCTGCCGCGTTCAGTAACCCTGCAGCATTTAGTAATCCGGCGGCTTTCAGCAACCCAGCTGCATTTAGTAATCCGGCAGCATTTAGTAATCCGGCGGCTTTCAGCAACCCAGCTGCATTCAGCAACCCGGCTGCGTTTAGCAATCCTGCCGCATTCAGCAACCCAGCGGCGTTCAGCAATCCTGCCGCATTCAGCAACCCAGCGGCGTTCAGCAATCCTGCCGCATTCAGCAACCCAGCGGCATTTAGCAATGCCCCCGCCCTATCTATCATTGGCGTCTCTGCACTAAACGGTGAAGCCGAAGAGCAAGTTATCGTCAACACTTGGAACGACAGCGGATTTTATTACGTCAGTGTCAACGGCCGAAACGGCTCGTTTGATCAGCTTAATCCATACACCGTTCGAGTAACCAAACTTGCAGGTGAATGTAGTGGCGTCTCACCAGTAACTGGACTCACCAATTCCCATGTAATTGCTGGTGGCAATTACTCAACCGTATTCGCCATGGATCGCTCCATCATTTCTGGAACAGTGGCCGAGCTATCAGCCATGGATGCGGCACTTGCAACCGCCATGGCCCGCACCGAAGTCAACGGTGTATTGATCGACTTCTCAGGTCCGGGTTTTGAACGAGTTAATGTTGCCCGAACTCAGGTTCAAAACAACCCAGAATGTCCATTTGCTCAAAATGTTCTAGCAAGTGAAATGAAAAGTGTAATCGACCAATATATCGGCGCAAGCAATGCCACAAATGGCACCGAATACGTTGTGCTAATGGGTGGTGACGTTGCGATCCCATTCTTCCGATATCCAGATCCAGCCCCATTAGGCAAAGAGTCTGAATACAACATTCCAATTCTTGATCCATCAACCTCAATCGCGGCCTTGAAACTTGATTACATCCTGAGTCAAGATGCGTACGGTGCGAACAAAGTTATCTCTTTGCAAGAAAGCACCTTGCCAATTCCGAAATTACCCGTCGGCCGTTTGGCAGAAACTGCGTCAGACATTACTTCCATCCTTAATGCCTACCTATCTGATGGAGACGGGATCTACCAACCAAGTACCGCCTTCTTGTCTTCATACGGTTTCCTCTATGACGGTTCAACGGCCGTTGAACAAGAGTTAATCGATGGTATGGGTGGCAGTGCAACGATTAACACGCTGTTTAATGATCCTTCTATCGGACCAAATGATCCGGGGGCTTGGACCGCAACAGATATCCAAAATGGATGGCTTGGTTCACGCCATGATATAGCCTATTTAGCCGGTCACTTTAGCCACAGAACCCTTGAAGCAGCTGACTATCAAACCAGAATGACAGTGGATGACCTCGTTAATTCACCGACAGATTTAGTAAATGCGGTTGTTTTCAGTAGCGGTTGTCACTCTGGGTACAATCTTGCTGACCCGCACGGGAGTGTTGTTCCGGGTGGTTTCGAGTTTGACTGGCCGCAGGCGTTTGCCCAAAAAGGTGCATATCTTATCGCAGGGACCGGTTACCAGTATGGTGATGCTGATCTGACCGAGTACTCGGAGCGTCTGTACCTCAATTTCGCTCAAGAACTGCGCAATCCGGGACCAGTCTCAATCGGGAACGCCTTAGTTGCCGCCAAACAAGAATATCTCTCAGATACGGCCGTTGAAATCGATGGTGTCTACGAGAAAACAATCCTCGTTTCTACATTATTCGGTATGCCAATGTTTAGCTTAGACTTACAAGGCTCGGCTGGAACAAGCGTTAATCTTCCTCCTATCGACTTAAGCAGTTTATCGCCTGTGACTAATGGGCCGGGAACTGGCACAGGGTTAGAAGCGGCCGACGTTTCAGTATCGCCAACTTCTAGCCAACTCACCACTGTATTGACCAACGTCAACAACAATAACCCCATCAACATTACTTATTACGAAGGTGACAGCGGATTCTCAACACGTTCTGGGTTCCCTATCCTTCCAGTTTCATTCTATGATGCCAGTCATCCAGTTAGCCTAAACAATGGTGTTTTGAAAGGTGTTGGGTTCAGGGGTGGTACCTACACACGGGAATTTAATGTAGTCCCGCTCACCAGTGGTGCGGCCACAGAATTGGCATATCCCCACGAAATGTTCCGCTCGGACTTCTTCTATCCGGTTAAGCCGTGGACCGTGAACTACTACGATGTTTTGATTGACCCAGCCAACGGTGTCACAAAGCTCATGGTCTCTCCAATTCAATACCGTTCAAACAACTCATCTTCATTTGACGGGACCTATATCCGCTACAGCGATCTAGACTTCAGGCTCTACTACAATGCAGACCTTGGTTTACCCGCTTTAGCTGGGCCACCGTCAATCGCGCAAGGTCGCGCAACGACCCTAAGTACAACAGAGATCGAGTTTGAGATTATTGCGACTGAACCGATTTCGGGTGTTCAAGAGGCGTGGATCACATGGACCGATATCGACTCAGGCTCAAGTGGAACGTGGCAATCGTTTGACTTAACCCAAGATCCAGATGAACCATCCTTGTGGACCGGTGTTCTAACACTACCAGGGGGTGTTTCACCAGAAGATGTTCGGTATTTAGTGCAGGCGACAAACGCTGTTGGTTTGGTAGCCTTCCAAAATAACGATGGCCAGTATTACACCCCAGATGTTGATCCGGGTGCTTTGACCGGTGGAGAGGTAAACGAACCATCCCTTAGCCCAACAACACTAACGTTTGTATCCCCACCATCATCAGGGTTATTTGCTACAAACGTCACGTTAACCGCTAACCTTACCAGCGAAGGAGCTCCTCTCGCAGGTGAAGTTATCAACTTCAACCTTGGTGACT
>JAHDGV010000900.1 GCA_020631655.1 Chloroflexota bacterium
TCCCCATCAAACCAGTTGCGCAACAGCGGGCCGTAGCCACGGAAAATGTCGCTCATCCGCTCCCAGTTGCCAGCACCCAAGCCGCTCTTAAATCCAAGATTTTTGACCACATTCCCCATGGTGGGAGGATTGGTAAATGTTTCAACGGTCGCTTCGGCCAGCGGTTTCCAGACCTCGATAAACTCGCGGTATTTCTCAGCGTCGGCCGGATTAACCTTGGCGATACTCTCGCACGTTTTGTCTAAATCTTTGTAGATGGTGATGTGGTCCCCATTTGGGAACGGGGTCCAGAAGAGCGGGTCAACATCGAGATATTCGAGGCCGTATTTTTCGAGCTCTAAATCAGCCACAATCGGGGTGTGGTGGATCAAAATGTGGGCCGAGCCACCTAAATCAAACTTGAAACCGGGCACATATTCTTGGGTAACAACTGCGCCGCCTACAATGTGGCGTCGCTCGATCACCAGCACTTTTTGGCCCGCTTTGGCTAAATATCCGGCACAAATTAGGCCGTTGTGCCCTGCGCCAATAATGATTGCATCGTACATAAAAAGGATAAAGGGTAAGGGATAAAGGCTAAAAGTGCGGTTCGAATCACGAACAATCACAGCCTGTCTAGTTAAATTCCAGCTTTTGTCTAATTTTGGGGGATGAGGTATGTAGAGGCAACCTTGTTTATGTGTTTAAAATTTCAGCCAAAGCCCGTTTGCAGTAAGCCACCCCTGGCAGGGTTGTGTTGCGGTAGTAACCAACATACCCGGCCCCGATTGTGAGCGCCCATCCTCGGCCGCGGAGCCATTCATCATCACTAACTCCCATCGCATCACGAAATACGGCACGGCTGTGAGCCGGTAGCAAAAACCACGCCACAATCAGATCCACGGCCGGATCGCCGCACCCCAGCACCCCCCAATCGATAATCGCTTTGAGTTTGCCATCTTCAAATAAAATATTTCCCGGCATCAGGTCGCCGTGGAACCATGTGGGCGGCCCATCATGATCGGCCGCTTCTAGCGTTTGCTCCCAAATGGCGATCGCTCGGTTTGGATCGATGAGGTCACTCACCTGATCGATTGAAGTGCGTGTATTTTCATCGCGCAAACGAACGGGCTCTCTCCGGTAGTTGCCCGGTGGGGCGTTGGTTGTGTCGATGGCTCGCAAAGCTTTGATGAACGCGGCTAAATCCTCGGCCGTTTGATCGGGGTTTGGAACAGAATCAAGGTCGGCCGTGTGACCACTAATCCAACGATAAACTGACCAGTTAAATGGATAATCGGCCGTGGGTTGCCCTACTGCCAATTGCTCTGGGAGCTTGACGGGCAACAGGGGAGCAAATTTCGGTAACCAATCCCCATCTTTTTCGATTTGCCCCATCGCCCCTTCCACACGAGGTAGGCGCACAACCATCTCATCCCCCAATCTGAACAGCGCATTGTCTGTGCCGCTGTCGCCGTTCGGCCGGATGGGGAGACTGGCCCAGTTTGGATATTGGGTTTGGAGCAAGGAACGCACCAACGAAGCGCTTGTGT
>JAHDGV010000901.1 GCA_020631655.1 Chloroflexota bacterium
TTTAGCTAAGCCCAATCCGTCGGCCGATGCTCTCCGGCAAAATGCGGCCGAGCACTTGGCGTTCCTCTTCACCGATGAAGCCAAGTAGCCACAGCCCGGCCGGATAGACGGCCGCGCCTACAACCACCGCCAACCACATGTTGATCGGATTGAGCAGCCACATCACCAGCACCATCACCCCCGTAACCGCCAGCAGTTTCCACACCAGCGACAGCCATCCCACCGGCTCCATTTTTTGCACCAAATAGTAGTTAAATAGCCCCAACAGCAAAATTTCAGACGCAATGGTGGTTAGCCCGGCCCCCACATAGCTCAAATACGGTATGATGATCAGATTGCCGATCACGTTAAAGCCAACTCCGATCACAAACGCCCGGGTCATAATCCGTTCTTGCCCCAGCGAGATCAAAACATAGTTGGTCACACTATTGAGCCAGCCAAACGGAATCGACCAAATCACAACTTGTAGCGCAATCGCTCCATGGGGCAAAAACTCATCCCCACCCAAAATACCGATCATGACGGGGGCTAAAAAGGTGATAACGGCCGCCAGCGGTAGCGATATGAGCGACAAAATTTTGATCGCCATCTGGAACGTGCGACGGGCCCCATCCATATTGTTAACCACCTGCCGGGCTAAAATCGGGAACAGGGCAAAGGTCAACCCAGACGGGATGATGTTGAGCGCATTGATATATTTGTAACTACTGTTGTACCAGCCTACCACCTCTTCCCCCTGCATCTGATTCAAAATGATGACGTCCACCTGCCAGTAAACGGTCGCCAGCAAATGGTTCAGCATCAGCGGATAGCTATCAACGATCATTCTGCGTTGCAAAGCGGTGTCGACGGTCCAAGGGCCGTTGAGCGGATAGCGGCGGCGCACAATAAAGATCAAGATCGTTAGGGTGATGGCGTTGACCAAGATCGACACGGCCGCCAGCCCCACAAAGCCAAAGCCAACCAGCAACACAACCACACCAAATCCAACTTTTAAGATGGTGGTCATCGTTTGTACGGCCGACGGAATTTCCGCATCTTCCCACGCATAAAACAGCCCGCTTAGCCCCGACGACATGCCCGATAGCACCATGCCGACCATGATAAAAATCACGGCCGTGCGTGTGTCCGGGTTGTTCTCCACATTCAAAACATACAGCAGGATGGGAACCGCCGCGACGATGCCGGTGCCGATGCGGAGCAGGGTGGTGTTCAGCAAAAACTCAGACGCACGATCTTTGGCCTGCGACACTTCACGGATGAGGTAGGCGTTGAGCCCAAAATTGGACAAAATCTCATAGATTCCGGCGATGGCGATGGCGGTGGCATAGCCACCCGCCCCGGCCGGACCTAGCCACCTGAGGTAAAACAGCGCAAATAAAAAGTCGATGCCCCGGTTGAACAAGTTGAGCGTCATCGGTGCGACGCTGTTTTTAGCGATGCTTTCTGTGTTGCTCAGCTCCCCTTGCGGGTTGTAAAACCGGCGCCAAGCCCACACCACGGCCGCAAAGCCGATAATGATCAGCC
>JAHDGV010000200.1:0-3018 GCA_020631655.1 Chloroflexota bacterium
TGCTGAGCGGCTTGGACTCTAAAAGAGGTCAAGATTCCAAGTAGACTAATGGCTAAAATAAAAAAACACGAGAGGATTATTGGGAGAAATAGGTCCAATGCCCCTTCAAGAAGTAGACTAATTACACGAGCCAATAATCCTATGCTGATCCCTCCATACCCTAATGTCAAAAAAAGTAATGCAATTGGGCGTGGTCCTATTTCTATATGAATTATTGTGTTTAATCCAACGCGGTGAAATCTTCCAGTTATTAATGGCAGGGATGAATGCCCCTTCGACCTTTTGTTGCGTCTTATTTTGAATTCTTTGATGTTTACTTGACCACGATATTCATAAGTACGGTAAATCGGTTTGAGCAACCAAGCTAAATGGTGTTGATCAACTTTTTTATTCAACCGTTCTACAAGTTTTTCCGGTGGCAAGGATGTTTCGATTTGAAATGAATCGTAAGGTAGTAGCCTCATGCGTGTCTCCTGTTTGTTATATCACCCTATACGTAGAATCCCACTTTTTGTTTGATTTTTCACCGTCCCTTATTTAGCACCCAAGTTAAACCTCTTTCCCTTTGACCAGTTGAATCAAGCGCTTTTTTTGCCGGTTTACCCCAAACCAAAAAATAACCAACGGGGCAATAAATCCAGCTATCAACATTCCGATTGTTACCAACAGATAGGTGATCGATTGATTTGTAGCTCCATTTGTGACCAAATCAGATATCGATCGAAATGCCCCATACCCAACCAGAAGTAGCCATAAGAACATAAAAATAAACATCGAAATTTGTGGGCCAATAGCAACATCAACCAAGGTGCCCGATTCCGCTTTACGAAATGTCCCGGTTAAAACCGGCAGGAAAGAATTCCGGTTACTGGAATTCTCAACTAGTTTGAACTCATCCTCGAGAACGGTTCCGCGAAATTCCGCTTTTGATGATTGGAGCAACCAGCCCGACTTTTGTTCGTCTGATCGCGCACGAATTCTTTTAGCAGCTTGATTTAATGGTAAAGGGGTTAAGATTTTAAATGAATCGTAGGGAAGAATCTTCATTTCAATATCCTGTGGGGTTTTCCTATCTATTTTAATTCGATTTCGACAAAATCTCCGGCCGGATTTGCGGCCGCGTCTAGCACCGGTACTACTTCGCCAGATGGGTAGATGTACATACCAAACAGCATTTGAGCAGGCTCTGCATCTGGCGCAATCTCAGGCTCAAACAGACTGATCACTAGATCGCCCGGCCGCCACTGATCTGGCGGAAAGGCAGCGATGTCCGCTTGCCCAATTTTGTTTCCATCTGCATCAAACAGCTGGTTGGTTAGATGATAATTTGGCTGGAACGCTTCCCCCGTGCGCCAATATAACCTTGATTGATTGGTTGAGTCTGACCGTTCGTAGCCCAGCAGGCCCACGAAGTTGCCTAAAAGCGGTTCAGGTTCAAACGGAGTCATTGTCTGTGGTTGAATACCACCTCCATACCCGTATATTAATGGTCCTAATCCCGCACGAGATTGCCCCGTCCATACGCTCAGCCCACTCATCTCTTTATAGACTTCGGTCGCGGCTAACTCACTGTTTGTAACAACCACAACACTGGTTTCAGCTGGGAAAATCGCTGTGTGATCCCCATCAATAAAGCGTCGTGGGTAGTCTCGCAAATGAAAATCATAAATCGCCGCATCTGAATCAATCAGCGGATCGGTTCCGTCACTCATGATCACAACCTCTTTTATGATTGGGTCGCGCATTCTGAAGTCTATTTCTGAAATAACTTCTAGTTGCATGTAGACCGGATCGCCAAAGCCCCCGGCCGTGTCGTTGTTGTCCAGAAACTGGATCATACTGAGATTGGCGTAGGTGAACACGGCGGCCGTGAATCCAACCAATCCAACTAACCCCCACTGCAAATTTTGATTGCTCAACCGCTCAACGGCCAGCCCGGCCAAAATATACCCAACCGGATAAATCGGGAGCAGATAATGTAGCTCGGGCTGAACGGGGAAAAAAAGAAAAGTTGCGATGGGAATAACAAGCCAGATGAGTAGTAAGTATGAAGTGTGAAGTTTTAAGTATTCAGATGTTCCCGGCTGGCGGTTGGCTTGGCTACCAATCGTCAATCGAAAATCGTAAATCGTAAATCCGATGCCTGCTAAGGCTAGTAACCCCCAAACCCAAAAAATCCAGCTTGTGGGTGGGAGTTGGCCTAAAAAGGTCTGAAACCCAGCTCCGGTGATGGCGTGAAACTGCCAGCCGGTGGTTAGGCGCACGGCGTGTAGAATCGGTTCCCAGCTAAAGGTGATGCCTCGGCCGCCGCCCGAGCTGAGCACGCTTAAGCCGTTTGATCGGGCAAAGATGTAGAAGAGAAACGGTGCGAGGGTCAGCAGGGCAACTGCGCATCCTGCAAAAAAAGTGCGCCACGGCATTTTGCGCCAAAACACAACAAACAAAACGGCCGAGCCTGCCAGCAAGCTAATGGCGGCGAGATGGATTTGGAAGGCAAAAACTCCTACTGCGATGTGCACAATGAGCCATTTTTTACGATCTTCAATAAAGGTGAGCGCGGCCGAAAACGCCCAAACCATCACAAAAAACGGGAGCAGGTTTTGCGCCCAGATTTTGCGCGAATGAACAATGGCCCACGGGCTGACGGCAAACATCAGTGTGGCAATGATTGCAGCCGTGCGGCCGACATAGCGCCGGGTAAAAAAGTAGCAGAGCAACACAGCGGCCGTGTTGAGCAGGCCGGTAAAAATCGTGGCGGAGTAAACGTGTTTCCAGAAAAAGAGAGGGAAGGCGTAGGTCCAAACGCTGGCGGGAAAATTGGGAATGCCAACCGAACTGCTGATTCCGCGAATGGGGAAGGTTTTAAACTCCGCCATTTCGATTGCCAACGTCATCAGCCGAGCCTCATCCGCTTTAAACTCGGTAATGCCGGGCCAAATGGTGCGCAACACGGCCGCCAGCAGCACGATGGCTATGATGGTGAGTGTTTCCCAGAGGGGGATCGGCCGTTTTTGCATG
>JAHDGV010000200.1:3118-4652 GCA_020631655.1 Chloroflexota bacterium
TCGAGCTGCTTGCACGGATTGCGCAGACCGGTGATTTGCACGGCGGCCGCCCGGCCGATTTTGAGCACTGTATCACGCGGCAAGCTCAGCAAATCTATCCCGGCCGTGGTGATGTTTTCACCAATGTCGCCTGGGTTTACGCTGAACCCCTTTTCAGCTAGTTCAGCAAATAGTTCGCTGTGAACCAAATGCACTTGGCGCAGATTGGGCTGAGTCGGGTCGGCTTTGACCCGGGATCGATGCTTGACCGTCACCCCCATGTGGGCGTCATCTTCAACGCCAAGCCCTTTGAGCAGGTTGATCTCATCTTGTTGATATTTGCTAAATGTATGGGTTGTGCTGGTGTGCACGGCCGTTACTTTTGCGGTCATTTGGTTGTATGCACATGTACGATTAGCCCTTCACGAGCCAATTTGATCGGAATAATTTTCCAAGCTGGGTTTTCCTGCAGGATGGCGTTTGCCAAGCTGATTTTCGTTTGCTTGTCTCCATCGGTCAACAGCGTAATCGATCCGCCGTCACCTCCGGCACCGTTGACCTTGTGGCCTAAAACGCCAAAGTCCTGGCCGAGTTGGATGATGGTTTCGGCCGCCGAGCAAACTAAATCAGGGTGTAGCATTCTTTGCCCGGCCGTATTTTTCACCATCGCCTGACCTAATCCACAAAGATCACCGGTCAAGAGCGCATCGGCGCTGGGCTTTGCCGTTTGACGTAACACCTCAATCGGTTTTGCTGTGGGGCCGATATCTTCCATTTCTCGAATTACTTTTTCATGCACGGCCGAAGAGCTGTGAGGTTTCCCCAAGTAAACCAATAACAAACTTTGCTCAAGCTCCTGCTGGATGGCTTGTGACAGGTCCAACTGTTCTACAATGGCGTGCGGATACGCATCCATGTGAATCAGATTGATGCCACCAAACGCGGCCCCGATTTGATCCTGAATCCCGCTTTGCTGGCCTAACTGCTCAGTTTCTACCCGCCATGCGGCCTGCGCCAGCTCGTAGGAGGATAATCGGCCGGGGGTGAGAGCATCGAGCGCACCGGCCAGCGCCACACAAGCTGCGGCCGAGGTGCCGGTGCTGGCTCCGTACGGCGCATCGGACCAAATGGTGATGTCTAGGGCCAAATTCTCTGGCATACCGATTTCGGCGATAGTCGCCTCGAGCAGGGGGTGTTTGCCCCACTTTTTGTCTGCAATACCGGTTGGGCAATAGACATCTCCAAAGTTTTTGGCATTGATGGTGATAGGCGGCCGGTCGGCCGTTTGCTTAAAGGCCAGTAGCTCAACGTGCACCCGTGGTTCGATGGCGATGTTGAAGATTTTGCCGTACTCGGCAAACCATGTGTCGGTCCAACCGCCATTGTCGCAGATGCGGGTAGGAGCGCTGGTGCAGATCTTTTTTGTGGGACTAGGCATCAAAATTCTCCGCACTGCTGACATGCGCAATCTTCGATTGCGCTAAAGCTCACCAGAGGTGAGCCATTGTCGCAGATGCGGGTAGGAGCGCTGGTGCAGATCTTTTTTGTGGGACTA
>JAHDGV010000200.1:4752-9466 GCA_020631655.1 Chloroflexota bacterium
AATGGTGAATGGTGGGTTATGCCGCATAGGGAACCGGCATCAGCCGCATGGGGCCATCCACCACAATGGTGTCTTCGAGCTCGGCCGTCTTGACCTCTGCCAACGCGTCCCTGATTTGATGTAACTTGCTGATGGGAAACTCAAATCCATTATGGCTGGGCAGGATGCGTTTGAGATTGGGTAGCTCACACAACCGTTGAATCGAGGTGCGATATTGGTCTAGCCCGCCTTGCTTTTGGATAAAAATCGGCCCGTCATATAAATTGTCGCCTCCAAACAAAATCCCCATCTCTGGTTCATAAAAACAGCAGTGATCAGCGCTGTGGCCGGGGGTGTGAAGCACTTCAAGCTTAAATGGATCTAGCTCTAGCACATCCCCATCTTTGAAAAATGTGGCCTGCGGGAACGGCCGGATGGTGTACGGTTCTGCTAATCCAGTTGGTACAGTGCCCCAAAACTGCTCGGGAGTCGCGAACTCGGCACAAAATTCGGCCGAAAGCCCCGTTTTGGCACGCTTGTGATTTTCGGGATGATCTGGCATGAGGACCTGATCAAACTCGAAGTTGTTGCCGATGTGATCAAAATGCTGATGGGTGTTGATCACCTTGCACGGCAAACCAGTGTGCTGAGCAATGATCTCTTTGAGACTAAAAAAGCCGCAGCAGGTGTCGATCACGGCCGCTTCTTTCTCACCAATCAGCAAAAACGCGAGCACCTCTTCGGTGTGCCCCCACTCAGCGATGGCGATGATGCGGTCGGTGATTTGTTTGGTCGTGTACCAATTTTCTTTGGTATGTGGAACTCGGTTCATAGCGGTTTACCCCATTTGATTGTGGTTGTAACTGAATAGGTGATGCGGCCGTCTTTTGTGTACGGCTCAAGTAGCTCTCGATATTTGTCGTCAAATTCAGCGGCCAGTTTGGGCGTCATCGCCTCAATCGACAAGCTTGATCGTGAATGTTCAGCTTTTAAGAAATCTTCGACAGTTTGAGTGATTTCAATCGGGTCACATACTTTGATATCTTCAAGCTTAAACAGCCCTTGGCTTTCAAAGTGTTTGATCATGTCAAACTCCTGATATTTGCGCATGGTTGAATAGGTTGCGATGAGCGCTTTCCGTTGTTTTGCCCATGGGGCATTGAATGGGCCATCGCCGCTAACAAGGGCCAGAAAGCCATCTTGTGCCAAGTGTGGGCTGAGCCGTGGCAAAACAACGTCCCAGTCCATCCACTGCATGCTGGCACCTGCAACCATCAGGCCGTACTGCGGCTGTAATTCGGCCGTTTCGATTGGGCTACACTGCCAAATTATGTGGGGATGGGTGCCGCCGGGTAGCTTTTGGCCCGCTTGAATCATTTCGGCCGAGAAATCAACCGCATCTACCCGCTCAACTTTGGGAGCTAGTTCGCGTGCCAGCTTGCCCGGCCCACACCCCGCATCCAGCACGATGGGGTATTCTGGGGCCATCAAGCTCAGGAGCGTTTGATGGACTTCGGCCGAATAGGGGGCGCGATATTCGTAAATTTCAGCCACGCTTTTGAGCTTAAAGCGATTGGCATATTCTGGATCTAAATGGGGAGGTTTTGACATTTTCTTGAATTAATTTGAAGGTGTACTGAGTACCTATGACCCCCGAAATGTACTACGTTTTTCAAAGGATGTACAACCGATCAACAGTAGAATTTTAGGCTGATGTGGGTGAGATCTTATGCATTGAATAAAGTGGCCGAAGCTTCAAGAAAGTTTCAGCTAAAGAGGTATAAATCAAATGTATAAAAGATTAGTTTTCGGTGTGTCCCTATTCTTGTTTGCGATAATCGGGGCTGGTGTTGTGACACAATCAAGCATATCCAGCGCCAGTTTGCTGGCCACACGTACACCCGTTGTAGGGGAGACTGTCCCAACCCGCACCCCTGTCGTTGGTCAAACGGTTCCTACCCGAACACCAGTTCCTAATTCACCCGTTCTTCAAATTTCAAACTTTGTTGACTTTGCTCCAGGCATTACTGAAATCATCATCAAACTGAATGGAGAAGAGATACTTGTACTAAAATATGGAGATACGTCTGAATATGTCTATGTGCCACCCGGAACTTTCTTGTTGGAGGTCATAGCTGTCACTGATGATACCCGTGCTCCAGAAGACTTCTTGCTGGCATTTGCAAACGTTACGTTTGAGCTTGAAGAAGAATATTCGGCCATTATTGGCGGTGATGATGGGTCCAATCAGCCTGCCCAAATCAAAGTTGTAGAAGATGACAACACGGCACCTCCGGCCGGAAAAGCTAAAATCCGCATTGCCCATTTTGCACCCGTTGATAGCGTTCTCGCCAATACGGCCGTAGACGTTGTGGATGAAGCGACAAATACAGTTTTTGCCGGGCTATCAGGCGTTCAGTTTGGCGCAGTTTCCAGCTTTATTGAAGTAGACAGCGGTGTGGCATATGACCTGATTGTTACTAACGGCAGTGGCACCGTTTTAGACTTAGACCCAATTACCCTTGAAGAAGGTGAAATTGTCACCATTGTTGTGAATGGTGGTGGTGCCAATCAACCGATTGATGCTGGTGTGATTTCAAGTATTGATAAGTTATTCTTACCGGTGATTTTTGAATAGACTTTTTTTAACTAACCTCAGTTTTGGATAAGACCACACGTTAGTAATTTGCCGCAGATTTTTACGGATGTACGCTGATTTACATGATTATTCATGAAATATCAGCGCATATCCGCGGCCGAAATGCTTAAGCAAAACTCAGGTTAACTAATCGAAACTGACTGTAGAAACTAAAAGGCGATCACATTTTAGGGTGTGATCGCCTTTTTGCGTTTTTTAAAGCGGGGTTTAGTCTATGCCCACAGGTCTCCTACTGTAAATCCATTCGGGAATGGATCGGTTGGATCAAGCACATACTGGGCGATGCCGCTGATCCATGCTTGGCCCGACAGGGTGGGGACAACGGCCGTGTACGGGCCAACCTTGGTTTCTTCAACCAATCGGCCGGTAAACAGGGTGCCCAGCACGCTCTCATGCACAAAATCTTCGTTTAGGCCTAACTCACCTTTGGCATACATCACCGCCATTTTGGCGCAGGTGCCAGTGCCACACGGGGACCGATCTAACACACCGGTCCAGGTGGATGGCTTGTCCCAATCGACTTGACCCGTTGGAACAGTGACTCCGTTTTTACGATGGGCCGATGGATGCGTAGGCGGACCTGAAATCTGCCCGATGGTTGGCCCCATGATGGCGGCGTTTTCAGGGTGCACCACAGGCAGTTGCTCGGCCGCCGCCTGTTTAATCATCTCAGACGCCCGTGTGATTTCAGCCCCATTCTCAGATGTCACGTCAATCCCCAGCTGATCCCCGTCTGCAATCACATACATCATGCCGCCCCAAGCGATATCAACGGTGACTTTGCCCAAATGGGGAACATCAATAACTTGATCCAAATGCATGGCAAACGCCGGGACATTTTTAAACGTCACGTTGGTGACTTTGCCATCTTTGCAGTCTGCCTTTACTTTGATGAGACCGGCCGGGGCCTCCAAAGTTAGCTCTGTGACCGGCTCGGTCATCGGCAACATGCCGGTTTCAAGCAGAACGGTGGTGACACAAATCGTGTTGCTCCCAGACATCGGCGGGTAGTCGGTCTGCTCCATGATGATAAATCCTGCGTCGGCGTCAGGATGGGTGGGGGGCATGATCACGTTGCAACACAGGGCCGGATATCCTCGCGGCTCGCGCAGCATTCTCAGCCGAATGTGATCAGCGTTTTGCTCCATCCACTGCATTTTTTCAAACATTGTGTTGCCCGGCATGTCGAGCACACCACCGGTAATCACCCGGCCGGGCTCACCGCAAGCGTGGGCATCTACGGCCGTAATCATGTTACTAAATCGCATAAAAATTCCTCAAGGTTAGTCGTGGTTGAAGCGTAACAAAATTGAGACGCAGCGCAACAAAAAAGCCATCACTTTTTTAAGGTGATGGCTTTCTAAGCGACGAGTGGGTCTGGTTTTTGCATACTATCTATGGGCGCGAATCATAAGGGCTACGATGCCGAGTCCAAACGAACCGGCCGCCATGCCTGTGCGGAGTGCGTTGGCTGCGTTCCACTGCTCACGAATTGATTCCCATCCGGCCGGGACATTTTGTGGCTCCCACGCTTCGGTTATCTCATTTAGGGGCAAGTTTACGCTCTGCGTGTACAAAAATACCCCGAAAAAGTAGATGGCCCATGCAGCAACAATCATCCAAAACGATGCTGTGCGCCAGTGGTGCCAATTGATCGCCAGTGCCAAAAGTGGGAATATCACCCCGCCAAAAAAGAAGGCGAAAAAGTTCACGTGGCGCACATTCTGATTAAACAGCGACTGAACGGTGGCATACGTTTCGCCGTCAACATTGAGCATGGCCAAGTTCACATTAAAGGTGTATGTCCAGAAAAAGCCCGCCATAATTCCAAAAACTGCGGTCACAATTCCAAACGACAGGTTTTGTAAGATGGTGATTCGGTCAGTTCGGCTTTCTTCAAAAGCCTCGTCTTGCATATTCGCAAATGCTAAGTTCATGATTATCCTCCGTGGGACTCTATTTCAGTTAAGTTGAGTCAACTGTAATGGAGGCTAAGAATCATTTCATTAACCTATGTTAAAAGTTTTGATCTTTCTTTAAACGAGACAGCGAGACATTGGTGATCCCCAGAAAAGA
>JAHDGV010000201.1 GCA_020631655.1 Chloroflexota bacterium
CGAGCCATTCATTCGGCCCTCAAGCAAAAGCAGATCAAATTTGTGGTGTCCTTGCACGATTTTTGGTGGGTGTGCGCCAACGCTCAGCGGCTGACCAATTATGACGAAACGCTGTGCGATGGCCCCGGCGTTGCACATCTCAACTGCGGCCGATGCGCGGCGGTGCGCGGCGGCCGCTCTGGGGGGATGGCACCCGCCTTAGCCCCGATCATGGGGTGGCGAAATCGTTTGCTTCGGCCCCTACTTCAACATGCAGATACCGTGTTTGCCGCCACACAGTTTGTAGCTCACTGGCATCACGAGCAGATCGAGCTTACTCGGCCGATTGAAATTGCCCCGCTGGGAATTGATGTGGATCAGTTCAAGAACGTTTCGAACAGCAACTCACTTTCGCAAGACGAGCACCTTAATCTGCTCTATGTCGGTGGTTTAAGCCAGCAAAAGGGTGTTCATATCATAGTCGATGCGGTCAATCAGCTTGGTGACGGGGTTCAACTAAACATCATTGGGGATGAGTCGAAGTTTACAGATTATGTGGCTGGGTTAAAGGAAAATTCCGCCCCGAACGTACGGTTTTTAGGCAAACGGTCCGGTTCGGACGTGGCGCAAGCGATGGCCTCGGCCGATATGCTGCTGATTCCGGCTTTATGGTACGAGACGTTCGTGCTGGTGCTGTCTGAGGCGTTCGCAATCGGTCTGCCCGTCATGGTGTCAGACATCGGCGCACTGGCCGAGCGGGTGACCGGTGGGGTGAATGGGATTAAGGTCGAACCAGGCAACGCAAAGGCATGGCGACAAGCGATCCAAGCTGTAGCTGACAATAAAAGCGGCTTACGGCGACTTGCAGAAGGTCGGCCGGATACGATCAGTTTGGAACAGCATGCGTCAGTCATTAACCGGCATCTTGTCAAAATAGCCCCTTAATCTTCATAAATAGTCACAGTTCTATGAGACTGCTTTGTGCATTTAGCCCTCGTCTTTATAATCGCAGTCGGTTTGCAATTTTGTGACCAACTTCGCCCCAGAGCACGTCTAAATTGGGGGCGAAAATTTTTCAAGGATGGGAATTTAGATTTGGTAGTAAGAGGAAATCAAACAAAAATGGATGTTTGGTCCCGCATGGGCGACATGTGGCGATTCAAGTACTTAATCCAGAATTTGATCATCCGGGATATCAAAATTCGCTATCGCAACTCCCTTCTTGGTGTGTTGTGGAGCCTGTTAACCCCATTGTTTATGATGGTGGTTTTCAGCCTTGTTTTCACCGTTGCGTTCGCCGACGATTCGATCCGCCATTTTGCCGTTTTCTTTCTCGTTGGTCTTATCCCTTGGAACTTTTTTAACGGGGCGCTCCGGCTAGGCACTAATTCGTTTTTAACCAACTCGGTGCTGATCAAAAAAGTCTATTTTCCTCGAGAATTACTTCCACTTTCCGCCATTTTTTCAGAGCTAGTCAATTTTGGCTTTGCCTTCCTGATCTTAATCGTTTTTCTGTATGGCTCGGGATTGCCTTTAACCATACACGCACTGTGGGTCATCCCTATTTTATTTACTCAAATTCTGTTAACCGTAGGGCTTTCACTCCTATTTGGCTCAATCAATGTTTTTTATCGAGACATTATGATGGTGCTGGATGTAGCCCTGCTCGCATTATTTTTCCTCACTCCCATTTTCTATCCGCTCGATCGCTTTGGAGCGTCAACAACTTTGTTGGGCATTACGTTTAACCCGGCCGTTGTCATGCGCTGGATCAATCCCATGGCCTCTATTGTGGATGGGTACCGCACGGTGCTGTGGGGAACAACAACCAGTTTGGGGCCGGTTTCGATGTCATTTCCGTTCTGGTTGCGTACCTTTGTCACCGCATTGTTGATTTTTATTGTGGGATACACAGTCTTCCTACGCACCGAATCACAATTTGGCGAAAAATTGTAAACCTCAGCTCTGATCAGTATCGCAGTATCGGTTGAACTTAAACCATGAAGAGTAGATTTTTTACATTTATCCTCGCTCTCGTTATTTTTGTCGCAATTATTTTTGGGGCTTTTTGGTTGCGCCTCTCAGCCAATGAAGCCACTGTGTCGTTATCTGAAATACCGCTCGACAGAGGATTACAAGGTGGCTCGAGAACGGGGGAAGAAGTCGCCCAACTTCCGACCCTTGATCCAACGGAAACCCCAGTAAACACATTCACTCCCATCCCTACAATTACAAACACGCCACCGCCCGGTGCATCTTTAACCCCTACGGCCAGCCCAACACCACGGCCGGAAAACACCCCTACCAGCGCCCCCACTCCGGTTATCGAAACATTTGACGAACTAGACCCAGAACAGCTCGAGTCTGAAGGGATCCCTACACCGGTTCCTTTAATCGAAATGCCTGATGGCGTCACCAATATCTTGCTGGTTGGCAGTGATTCGCCCAACAACGAAGATCCGGAAACGTCGATACGGACTGACTCACTCCTGATCGCCTCGATCAACCGAGAAGAGGGGACGGCTTCGCTCTTGTCTATTCCACGCGATTTGTACGTCTACGTTCCCGGCTGGGCCAGTACCCGCATCAATACCGCTTATGCTCACGGCAACCAGATCGAATACGAAGGGGGTGGCATCAAGCTACTCAAAGACACCGTACTGTATAACTTTGGTATTCCAATCCACTATTACGCTCAGATCGATTTCTCTGGCTTCGAGGGAATCGTAGATTCTTTGGGGGGCGTTGAGGTGGTGAACAGCTGCCAGCTAACGGACTGGATTTTGAAGGAACCGGGGTTGGACATTGACGAGGAAGACAATTGGGAGATGTTTACGCTTGAGCCGGGTGTCCATCAGATGGATGGATTTACGGCGTTGTGGTACGCCCGTTCGCGCCGCACAACGAGCGATTTTGATCGCGGCCGTCGTCAGCAACAGCTCATCGATGCGATTTTTGACAAAGGAACTGATCTGAACCTGATTGCTCAAGCCCCGGCCGTTTGGAACTCGTTCCAAGAAACGGTCAAAACAGATATGGATCTTGGCAAAGCGTTACAATTGGCGGCCGTGGCCAACTCGGTCCAAGAAAACGGCATCCAGCATCTTTCACTTACCCGTGGTGAGATTGAAGGGTACACCATTCCCGAATCAGGGGCCTCAGTCTCTCGCCTAGTCCCAGACGAAGCTCGCAAAACAATTTCTCGCTTGTATGATGTCTCTGAGCTCAACCAGACCGCACGCTCCCCCATCTCAGTTGAAATTGTGAATGGCTCGTCGAATCCAGATCTAACCGCAATTGTGGCCGATACGTTAGAGTGGTTCGGACTTGTGCCCATTATCTCTGAAGAAAAAGTTGAAGCAGAAGAGGCTATACAAATTGAATATTACGGCGAGAATTTTAAAGGCTCTTACAGCAATCTAGTCAGCTGGATATTCGGGGTGCGCTTAGGCGAAATCGAGCTGATTTCAGGCAAATTAGCCCCCTACAAGTACCGTGTAGTTCTCGGTGATGATTACAGTGCCTGTCGAAATGCGCTTTATGCCCCTCGCGGTTAAAATCATATTAGCTTAATAAGCCACTAGGTATTAGTTCAGAAAACAAAAAAGCTCAGCTTGGATTTAAACCAAGCTGAGCTTTTTTTAGTCGTTAAAGTATCTTTACTATTCTGGCAATTCTACAAAAACTTGACCCAGATCAATCGCCTCACCCGAAACTACTTCTACAAGGCGAATTTCACCGTTTTCATCATTGATTGGGAATTGAGAGAAGCCTAGATCAATGATGAGCCCGTATGTATCAGGCACGACATTCTGAAATACAAAGACACCGGTATCAAATAGATTTGCACTTGGTGAAGCGTCTGTCTTGCCGACAAACATTGGCTGACCATTGCTGTCTAACACCATTTCAGCCAAGAATAAATCGATGGGCACAACAGATTGATAACCACCATTGTCTAATTCACGGACCAGCACGCCACCTACTGCACCAGTTTCCTGATTAGCAACTTCTACATTCCGTTCTGGATCTGGCAATTCGGCTGAGCCTTGTTCTGACGGAGCTGGATAATCTGCAGCTGATTCAACTTCAGGTTCTGGATATGCTCCACTTGCAACGGCAGACTCTGGTTCTGCTACTTCTAAGCTGGCATCTTCGACAGGGGCAGCCGTTGGATCAGGGACAGCTGTTGGCAAATCAGGGTCAATGTTTACTGAAATATCAGGCCCTTGATTCGGTTGAGGCGTATTTCCACACCCCATAAGAACAAATAAAAAAAATGCAAAGGATAATGTAGTTAAAAATTTTCTCTGGAATTTTGCGTTCATAATTCGGGTCTATAAAACGATCAACCCCACATAAGTGGGGTTGATCGAAAATTATAATCTATTTTGAAATGCGCACTTTCTTTTGTGTTAGGGGCAGGTCCTAAAACCTGCCCCCATTAGTTAAGCTAGCTTCGAATTATTGGTTGAACCCGATGTATGCGAAGAAGTCGTCACCAGCTCCAGAACCCAGCTCGTTAGCTACACCAAGTAGTGAGCCACCGGTTGCGGTACAGGTTGCAGATCCAACGTATTGACCAGAGTCACCTTGTACTGCGGTGAACGATGCACCAGCGGCAATGCTTTGGGTGATTGTCGCAGGAGCGTTGGTTCCAGCGCTGAAGGTACAGGTTACGCTTGCAGCAGAAGCACCAGCGTTATACACGTTGAATCCGGTGAAGAATCCAAAGTTGTCTTGCATGATCAATGGGAATGCCAATGAAGCAGAAGCGGTGTTCTCGTTCAATGCGTTGTACGCAGAACCTTTGTTGGTGAAGTTAGATTGGTTAACGATAGCAACAAGTGGTTGTGCACCTGAGTTAGCAGATACTGAAGCTGAACCAACGAAGGTAGCTGAGCTTGGAGCTGCACAGGTTGAGTTCAAAGCGAAGGTTTCTGAAGCGCCAGCTGCAATTGAGATTGTCTCATCACAAGCGGTTCCAGATGAACCAGGTACATAAGAAACGGTAACGTCAGTTGAAGCTGTACCGGTATTTTGGATTTGGATACCAGTGCTGTAGCCGAAGTTGTTTGCTTGAACCAGAGGCATAACTGGGCCAGTTGAGCTGGTGGTGAATCCGTTGTACGCCAACAACTGAGCTGGACCAACTTGCATTACGGTAGCAACTACGTCGCCGCCGGTAGCGGTGATGTTAGCTGAACCAACGAATCCATCAGCCAAACAGGTGTTTGTGCTTTGGTCGAAGGTAGCTGCTGCACCAGGTTGAATGGTTGCTGATTCTGTACAAGTCGTACCTGGGTACTCGATGTTAACAGTTACAGCTGAACCAGAATCTGGTGAAGATGCATTTTGAACGTTGAACCAAGTGTTGAATCCAAAGTTTCCTTTCATTACAAGTGGTAATGAAACGCTTGCGGCACCTGCGCTAAAGCTTTCGTAGCTAGCACCGAAGTCGAAGCCGTTACCCAAAACGTTAGTAATAGCAACGATTGATTCGTTAGAAGAGATAACAACAGAACCGTTGAAACCTGCGCCTGCACCAATTGGGAAATAGGTTTTTGAGGCGTTAGGAGCAATGGTGTCTTCAACTGTAGCGTTGGTTGTTCCATCTTGATTGATGTACTGAATAACTACGGTTGCAGTGTTGCTGCTTTGATTCTGGATTTGGAATCCAGATGAATAAGTATCGATCTGCGCGCTAGCCATTGATACGGTTAGCATTGCGATGATACCTGCAATTAAGAGTGCTGTGATTTTTTTCATGATATGTGTTTCTCCAAAACTAATTTCACGCAGAAAGTGCGCATGTCTATCAAAATATCTGACTGTATTATGAAATAGAATGGGTATAACTCAATAACCCGATAGGATTAGTGAGGGGGTAATTACTCGAGGAAATGGGTTAATACGGGGATTAAAAACCGATTTTTAGGGAGTAATGAGAATGAATGACGGGGAAAAATGTGAAATCAAGATTTTTGAGGCGCTTTTGCCAAAATCACCATATCATCATCCATAATGACTTGTGTTCCAACGCGGGTAAGCAGCTTTTTGTGAGTTAAAACGCCCCCTTTTAAATTGATCTCCCATTTAGTTAAGGCTTCAAATCTTTCAGTCAGCGGTTTGTAGGTTGCTAAAATCAGGGATCTTAGCAAGATCACCCGGCCGAACTGCTGGATCTTATTCTTGATTTCGATCATCCGACTATTATTAACCGTATGAATTCCCCCTTCTTTGATTGGCTCGATGTTATTTTTGCGCATCATCGCCTTCAGAGAATCACGGGTGAAATAGGTAAGGTGCCCAATCGGTAGCAAATGGCGCCATTTCTCGCCGTGGAGTTTTGCATAGAAATTACCAATATCGTGGGTACTAATCAAGATGTAGCCACCGGGCTTGGCCAAGTCAACCATTTGCTTTAGTAATTTACTCGGATCTGGATGGTGCTCGATGACGTCAAAAGCGGTAACCACATCATATTCATTTTGCGGCAAATCTAAATCGTCTAAATCACCCGCAAAAATAGGTAACCCCTGCTCTTTTTGACAATATTCAATAAAGTACGGCGATACATCTTGCCCAAACACGTCGTAGCCCGCTTTTTTGGCTTCAAGCAAAAATGTTCCGGCCCCACATCCGATATCGAGCAACTTGCCGGTAGGTTGTTGCGCTTTGATGAGACTTAGATAGCGATTCCATGTCGGCCGTTGTAAATCAGCATTGGCGATAAACCAATCTTGTATGTATTGATAATCCCATTCGCTCCCAAACTCATAGAACACATCAAGGGCGGCCGCATCTGGCCGGGGATTAGTATAGACGAGACCACAATTGGTACATTCAACTATGTCCCAGACATCCATGCCATATACACCCTCTTGATCATCACGAACCGGAATCTGAAACTTGATTGTAGTTGAGGATTCGCCACACTGATTACAAGAGACTGTTTCGATCCCATGAGCTTTGGTTAAATCTGCCATATAATTTGATACCGAATTTTCCTTTAAGTTCGGCAATTGTAATTTAAGCCGTTTGCCCAGCCAATATTCATGATCAAAGCGATAAATCAGCAAAATTTGTTCATGAGCACAACTATAACTTAATGTGTCGGCCGACGGTCAATTTGTATAATTTTGTACTATGGGATCAAAAGACGCTCGCAAGCCAGAAATTATTTTTGAGATACGGCTACCCGATATCAACACCGAAGATGACAGCCGTTCATCTTACAACGGCATTTATGACCAGGAAGTGACGATTGCTCAGACAGAGTCATTTTATCGGTGGATATTTAGCCTGTTGCCAATTAAGCCAAATGACCATCACTTAGATCTGTCGTGTGGGCAGGGACAAATTGTTAACCTGTGCAACAAATTTGGAGCCAAAAGCATTGGGCTCGATCTGTCTCAGTCAGCCGTGACAACCGGCGGCCGCCAAGGAGTTAGCGGCTTAATGGTGGGGAACAGTCAAATTTTGCCGTTTGCTGACAACTCATTTGATGTGGTGAGCAACATCGGTAGCTTAGAGCATTATTTTGATATGGATGCGGCCGTTAGCGAAATGACCCGCGTGCTCAAACCGGGTGGACACGCCGTTGTGCTTTTACCCAACAGCTTTAGCATTTTGCACACCATGCTGGTAGCAAAAAACACCGGCCGGACCAGCGTCGATAATCAACCATTGCAACGGTACATGGCCCGCTACGAGTGGCAAGATCTGCTTGAGCAAGATGGTCTCGAGATCATCGACACACATAAATACGAACAAGAGACTCCGGTTACAGCTGATGACTGGAAGCTCTACCTCCGTAAACCAAAAAAACTTTTGCGTTTAGCCCTTAAACCATTTGTCCCCCTCAATCTGGCGCTCTGTTTTGTCTACATTTGCCGCAAACCGGCCTAACCAAAACCAATGGCCGCCCTAACCGATAACATCAAACAAGTTTGGGAAAAAGGATTCTCATGGGTTCGCACCATTCTGGGCGGCCGGATGGGGCGCTACATCGCGGCCGGGTTTGCCATCATCACCCTAACAGCGGCCGGGCTTATTCTTTATCGCCAAAGAGAAACAATCCTTTCTGAAACATGGGAGTTTAATGTTGGCTGGATGGTGTTTTCACTTATCCTAACCGGTTTGGCAACGGTATTTGGTGCGGCCGGATGGCACAGTTTGATCAAAAAGTTAACCGGTTATAGTAACGCCAAAACCAACTTTGCCCTGTGGTGGCAGTCGAACCTGTCAAAAAGAATACCCGGAAACGTTTGGCATTTGGCCTACCGAGTCGTGGCATACGAGCGATTTGGCATCGCCAAAAGTAAAGTTTCGATGGTACTGGGATTAGAGCTGGTGATGATTTTGCTGTCCGGCATTCTCGTCACCGTCATTTCCATCCCATTTTGGCAGTATACGGCCGACATCATCACCCAAGTCAGCCAATCATGGCTGATTTACCCGCTAGGCGTCGCCTGCTTGGTATTGGCACACCCGCGGGTTATTGGTGCCATTTGGAAGCGGCTATCCCAATCAGATGAAAATGAACCAATGAGCATAAGCTGGGCAGATTCACTTCGTTGGCTCACCGTTTACAGCGCCATTTGGGTTATTGGCGGGGCTTTACTGTTTAGCCTAATCGCCTCTATTCGGCCGATTGAGCTGGTTGTGTTGCCCCAAGTGATCGGAATGTGGTCACTTGCAGTTACCCTCTCGCTGGTCGGTGCGCTAACGTTTACTAACATCGGCGTGCAAGAAGTCTCGCTGTGGCTGTTGCTTAGTACCATGATGCCGGAGGCCATCGCGCTGATTTTAGTTATCGCCTCACGCTTGCTGTGGCTGATCTATGAATTTATTTTTGGATTAATTGGCTTTAAGCTGTATCGCGTCGAGCAAAAAACGTAATCGACGTGGTGCGATTGAGTTTCTCGATCAGCAAAAAGTAGGGCATGGTGAGCAAACGCATGGGGACGCTGTACAGAATCGGGTACCAACGCTGATACGCCTCTTTTGAAACCCCTCTGGATTTGAGCCAAAACTCAAAGCTAAGCAGTGTCACACTCAACCGGCCGACAAAGCTCTCTTTTGCTATGTTTCCAAAGCCGGTTTCTTCAAGCAGTTTGGTCAGCAATTTGGGAGAATACAAAGTAAGATGACGCGGCCGTTCCCATCCCACCCAAAACTGGCCGAACAACGTGGCGTCAAACGCAATCGGGTTTGGCACGCTCACAATCAAGGTCCCGTTTGGTTTAAGGATGCGGGCCACCTCTTGCAACGTTGCTCGGGGGTCCGCTACATGCTCCAAAACGTCCCACAGAGTCACCATGTCAAAATGGGCATCTGGAAAGTTTGAATCTTCAAGCATCCCCGTTTGAACGTCAAGCCCATGAACCTCTCGGGCAAATTCGGCCGCATTTGGACCTGGCTCGATACCGTGACACTCAAATCCCTGCTTTTGCATGTGGTGCAAAAACGTGC
>JAHDGV010000202.1:0-4141 GCA_020631655.1 Chloroflexota bacterium
TGGGTGATCCCAAAGCTGGCTTGAGCGCGGAGCTGGATGCACTAGCCGCCTATGTTGGCTCGCTCGATTCAATCGGCCGCAGTCCGTTTCGCAATGCAGACGGAACACTGACGGTAGAGGGCGAAGCGGGCCGCTTGGTGTTTGAGCAAGCGGGCTGTGCGAGCTGTCACGGTGGAGATAGCTTTGATGCAAGCGGTGACGGGGAGCGCTTTGATGTTGGCACGCAGTCGGCCGGGAGCGGGGAGCGGCTGGGAAGCAGGCTTGATGGGTTTGACCCACCGACGTTGCGTGGCTTATGGCACTCAGCCCCGTATCTGCACGATGGCTCGGCTGTGACGCTTGGAGTGGTATTGGACAATGTTGAACATGTGGGAGAGCTGTCGGCCGCAGACAAACAATCTTTGTTGGCCTATTTGTTGCAGTTGGATGATCGGGCTGGGGCGGATGGTGAGTTGGGGTTTACGGGGGAAAGCAGACTGTTTTTGCCGACGGCAACCGAGCCATAAAGCAAAAAAGCCCCGGCCGGGGCTTTTTTTAGTTTAAACGATTACCGATTAGCCGGTTTCCTTTTGATTTTCGAGGGAAAAGACGACACTGCGAATGTGCGCCAAGAGTTCCCTGCGGCTTTTAATGTGGGCGATATTTTCAAACGGGATTGGATCGCCAATTTCGACACGCACCGTGCTGTTACGACGGCGCCACATTTCATGCACAACCAGCGCGTAGCGTAGCGGTGTGCTGATTTTGTTCGCCAAATGGAAGCGGAAGCTGTTTTGTCCGGGGAAATAAGTCGGGATTACAGTCGCTTTGCTCATCTGGATCATTTTTGCAGAGAAGAGTTTCCATTCTCCTTCAACGGCCGTATCAAATACCCACGGGGCGGTTGCTGTACCACCAGATGGAAAAACGATGATTGTCCCGCCATCTTTTAGACTGCGTAGCGCCTCTCGTTTGGTTTTGATATTAATTCGGATCGACTCTTTTGTTTCAGCAAAGTCGACGGGGAGAAAGTTTTTGCCTAGCTTTTCATCGCGGCACAGAGTCGATGCACGATTCAACAGGGTTTTAAAATTGCCCCGAGTTTTGGCCGCAAAGTGGTTGAGCGTCATCCCATCTAACAAACCAAATGCATGGTTGCTGATGAAAATAACCGGACCTTCTCTGGGTACTTTATCAAGCTGTTTCTGATCGTAATCGAGACGAATGTTTAGCCGTCTGAACCCCTCACCAAAAAAGTCAGAATCAGCTGGCATATCACGCTTGAGCTCTTCAAACATATCTGTGATGGTGCTAATGCCAAATATGTGCTCCACAAAGTTGATCATTGCCGCCCGCGGGAGCGAGTCTTCTGGGGTGGCATATGAAAGATTTGATTTAGGGCGTAAAACTCGATTAAGTTTGCTATAAGATCGGGTGGTTATGTCGTTTACTGAGATCATTGATCAATTTCCGTAGTGTTCGGATTCGTATCGATAAAAAAGAAATTAAGTAGTTGCAAGAATATCTTAAATTTCATATAGAATGTTTCGCACCAGATCAGTCCTGTCTAAGCTTCACCCCGATGCCGAAAATTCTTTATTACCCTTCCTAAAAATCATTTTACCATGCTTCTGGTTAGCGCAAAGTATGAAAAATGTTTCATTTTTAATAACACGACATTTTGGAAAAGGATTCGATCGTATCGCTAATTTTACATTTCTATGCTCAGAATTTCGTGGAATCGTTAATTTTGCAAGATTTTACAATTGCTTTTGACGAATCGATTGGGCCAAGGCTAGCTCAAATCCTGCGTTTGGGCTGAGCCCCAATTTAGGATGGCCCAGCTCGACCGCGGCCGGGTCACCGTAAAACGCGGCAATCAGCTCTGGCTCTGCATCACTTTGCAGGATGGGGTGCAACACCTCGGCCGTGTACTCAATTTCTTCTGGATCAAAAGTAGGCGAAAAACCTGCTTTCTTCTGCACGAATCCTTCTTGAGCCAGCATTTGTTCCAGCGTTTGTGCAAAACCGTGTTCAGCAATCCAAAGGCCGCGATAAACGGTCAGGCGGATCGCATTTTCTAAGGCCAGTTTACTGGCCCGCTCACTGCTCCACAACAGGCCAACCAGCCAGTTGCGCCGGAACATCGGCCGGGATTTAAAGCGATGGCTGAAATCGGTAGCCACTCGGTTGGTCCACTGCCCCTTTTCATCATCTGCCAAAACTAGAGCTGTGCGGTACTCAGCTTTGCCAAAAGGATTGGTCGATTGCAGGTCATCGATGATGGTCTGAGCGATGTCATCTGCACCAAGCGCCAAATATTCGTCTAGCAGCGCAGGAACATGCTCTTTCGCCATCGGGTTCATGGCTGGCAGAGGAAGGCGCATTTCCCCGTCGTTATCACGAAGTTCGGCGATGTACGCATTAAAACGCTCCCGGCCGGCCGGAATGTTGTACAGATCTCGCTGTAGCTGGAGAAGTGGCGCATGAGTCAGCATGATGGTGACTATGCTAATAGGAAAGATGGGGGAGGGTCAAGCGATTTTTCTTAACATTTGGACCCCAACTCTATTCTTTGGAAGATCACCCTTAAGAAGGAGACAGTTGCGTCTCTTGCCCCAAAGATGCCTGCGCCAGTTCTCGGCCAGCTTGTGCAATCGGCAAGAACGATACGCTGACCCCAGCATCTTCCAAAATCTGTTTGTTTTCTTGGTAGCGCAATAGCGCCGCAATAAAGCCCTCGAAGTCTTCTTTGCGCAGATTTTCGGCCGCGCTGGCTTCAGCCTTGACGTTGCTGAGGGTCATCAAGACCCCCTCAAGGTGGCTTAGGTCCAAACCGGTCCAGAGCTCAGGATCGTTGGCGTCACCATAAATGACCCGCCGATCCTCGGTTAGGTTGCGCTGAATGGCGGCCGGGTCAGCATCGAGGCCTACCGGCCGTTTACCCTGCTCAATCAGGTAGTCATAGGCGGCCGTGCCTGCGCGCCCCATCCCTAAAACCACGTAGTCGGCCGCGCCCAAACTGCGTGGTTCATGGTCGGGATGTGGCCCAACTTTTTCAAATCGATTAAAGGCTGTTTCATACCTTGCCCAAAGCTCATTGACGCTCCGGCTGATGGGGGCATTCAGCGCATACGAAATTGCTACGAGGACTCCAATCGCTACTACAAGCTGGTTGTCTACAATGCCAGATGCGGCGGCCCCAGCGGCTACAATCAGCGCAAACTCGCTGTAAGCGGTAAGCGAAATACTAGCCAAGAATGAGGTGCGGGCGCGCAGCTTAAACTGGAGCATGAGCCAGAAGAATAGAATGCCTTTGAGCGGCAAAATCAGAAGCAACATGCCGATCAGTATCCAGCTACGGCTGTCCGGCAGGCCGCCCAATCCCACCTGCAAGAAGAACCCAACAAGAAAGACCTCTTTTAGCGCCCAAAGCTTGTCGTAAAGCTCGTCAGACCGGACGTCCCCGGCCAGCAACATGCCAACGAGAAGTGCGCCTAATTTGGCATCGAGCCCAACCAGCTCAAACAGCCAGCCAGCCCCTACGGTCATGAGTAACCCATAGATGAGCAGAAGCTCCTCTCGGCCGACGGCGTACATGATTTTGATGAGCACCGGCCGCAAAAATGGGAGCGCGATTAGCCCCAACGCCCAAAATGTAGGGGAGCCTCCACCGGCAAATGCCAGCAACAAAATCGCCACCGTATCTTGCAGGATGAGGATGCCAATGGCCAACCGGCCGTGGTAGCTGTCCAGCTCGTTGCGGGCGTCAAGCGATTTTGCGGTGAGTACGGTGCTTGAAAAGCCCAGAGCGATTCCGATTAGTAGGGCGGTCAAGGGCTGGAAGCCGATTGCTAGGAGTAAAAGCCCCACGACGACCGTGCTGATGGCCAAGTGAATGAGACCTACACCCAGCACTTGGGGCTGGATCAGGCTTCGTAAATTAATGTGTAGACCAACGGTGAACAGCAACAGCATGACGCCGAGATCACCAACTGATTCGATTAGGGTGCTACTTTCAACCCCGAAGAGGGCGAGAACCAATCCGGCCGCCAAATACCCGACAAGGGTTGGCATCCGAACCAGTTTGGCGACCATCCCGGCCGCAAATGCTGATGCTATCCACAATATTTCCATTTTCTTTAGCTTTTAGTGATTTGTT
>JAHDGV010000202.1:4241-9436 GCA_020631655.1 Chloroflexota bacterium
GCAGAAAAGTCCATGACCCAACGGACTAGATTGATGCCTACCAACAGGCCGCCTTCCCAGCGGGATAACTTCCAGCCGGTCCGCATCAATATGACTACACCTACAACCAGTGCGGTTAGCACCCATAAGCTGCCGTACGCACTTTGATCAACGATCATCGGATTGATAATGGCTGCCAGCCCCAGCACGCCCAACAAGTTAAACAAGTCGGATCCAATCAGGTTACCAATTGATATGCCGTGGCGGCCGCGTAAAACACCAATTAATGAGGTTGCGAGTTCCGGTGCCGAAGTTCCGGCCGCGACAATGGTCACGCCGATGACCCATTCAGATAGCCCGAAGGTGCGGGCAATTTCTGTGGCCGCATCGACCAAGTAGTGACCACTGGTGATGATCATGGCCGTACCACCCACTAAAAGCAGTACGTCCCACCACTTAAAATCACCGGCCGGAATCTCATCAGCTGAGTCGCCACCATCTTTGATGTAAAGAAGATAGCCGACGTATGCAACAAGGGCGGTCACAAGGATGACGCCTTCCCATGCCTCCATGCGCAGATCAGCCAACAAAATTAATAACAAAACTGTAGCCCCAATCAGCATGCCCCCATCCCGCCTAACCAATTTCTGGGTGGTTGGTAGTGCGGACACAAGCGCAACACCACCTAAAATAAAGCCCAAATTAAAAATGTTTGAGCCGACTACATTTCCGACTGAAATGTCGGCTTTCCCTTCTAGCGCCGCCATGACAGTCACAGCAAACTCAGGTGCAGAGGTCCCGATGGCAACAATGGTCAGGCCGATAACCAGCTCTGACATCCCCATTTTGCGGGCGATGCGTGCGGCCGAATTGACGATAAATGTACCGCCAAACCACAGGCCCACGATTGATGCGATAACGATAATCCAGTTGAGTAACATCTATTTTTCTCCTAATAAATAAATATTTTTAGGCAAACAAAAAGGCCGACGGCAAAAAATCAATATTCAAAAAAATGATTTAATGTCGTCGGCCCACACTGTAACCGGCCGGTTATGGCCCTTTACATCGTCTGCCGTAGTTTGTTGCGCGGGCCCCCTCTTCTACGCTTTGACTTAACAAGACTTCGGAAATTTTCAAAATTTCCGAAGTCTATTGGTTCGTATCAGGCGGGTGCCACTTGGCCGGTGCCTGTACCCATGTCCGGGTTGTCCGCCTTCATGCGGATGTAGTGCAAAATGTTCTCGCGGGTTAAGACCCCCACAAGATTGCCTTCTTCAACCACAGGCATTTGGTTGATATTTCTCTCGTCCATTTGGCGAACCGCATCCAACAACGGTACCGATGGGCCGATGGTGACGAGCTGTTCCCAAACGGTCATGATCTGCTTGGCCGGAGTGATGCTCCATGCCTGTTGCGCTAGCGAGGAGATATCAGTGACGGTAAGCATGCCGTGCGGCTGATCTGCATCTTCGTACCCGTAGCCGCTGTTTTTGACAAAGTAGTAACGAGAATCACCCTTGATAACGTGCTGGTCAACCAGCTTGCTGATGGGCAAATTGCCGTCGATGGTGAGCCAGCTCGGCCGCATAATGCGTGACACCGGCACGTTATCGAGTGCTACTTTGATGTCCGCTTGCTGGCCGTGCATGGTGGCCGCATTGTTCAAGAACCATCCGATAAAGATGAGCCACAGGCCGTTGAAAAAGTCGCCTGTGAACATGCGGAAGACACCGAATCCCATAAAGCCGTAAGCTACGATCTGGCCGGTAATAGCGGCCGTTTTTGTCGCTTTGGCATACCCTTTGAAGTACCAAACCGCCGCCCGTAGCACACGTCCGCCATCAAGCGGAAAGCCCGGAATTAGGTTGAACAGGGCTAAAAGCAAATTGATGTTTGCCAGATAACCGGCCGGTGCCGCAATGAGCGGATTTGACTGCCCGATCAAATAGATGATGTAGAAAACACCGGCCGCGATTGCGCTAGAGATCGGTCCAGCGATTGCGATCTTAAACTCAGATGCGGGCGTTTTCGGCTCATCATCTAATTCAGCAACACCGCCGAAAATAAACAGAGTGATCCGATTCACTTTAATGCCGTCTCGTAGCGCATAAAACGCATGGGCTAGCTCATGGAAAATGACTGATCCGAAAAAGAAGATGCTCGTGATGAGCGCCATAATCCAATACTGCGCCGTTGAAAGATCGGGATATTCTGAGGGCATATACCCGGTCGCCAATGTCCAAGTGATAAGCCCAAATATCAAATACCATGTGGAGTTATACCCGACAGGGATACCCCAAATTTTGAATACTTGAACTGATTGATTCATTTTATTTCTTCTTGGGTGTTGCGTTGATCGACTCTATTGGCACCGATGAAACGCGAACCCGTACCTTCTGCTAAAAACAAAAAGCTGGCAAACAGCGAGAAACATCGCTATCTGCCAGCCTACTCTTAAACCTGTTGAATTTATTTCAACCTATTGTTGAACTTGTTTCAACCCTTCTCAGAACCTGCTGATAAGAATCATATTGCCATACGGGATTTCTGAACTCAATATCCTTAATTTGGTTCTAACGGCGATCTTAGGGTTGAGATAGGGTGCTATTCTGTCAGTCTTACTGATTACGCCAAGTTCCAGCATTTACATTCACATCGTAATACCATTCCCTGTCAGGGCACGGATCAAAAAACGAGCCATCACAGGTTGAACTCTTCGTTCCCGTAGGATTAGCTGGTGGGGATATAGCAGATGCGGGAGCTGAATAGTAGTTAAGATTAACCGAACCATCTCCTCCACCAGTATCTAGTTCGAGCTTGAACACGTGGGTGTCATCAAGATCTCGCCCCCGGCCTACCAAGAACTCATGGATTGACTCGTAATGATCGTCATTACAAGCGTCACTGCCTGAGCACTTAAATTCATGAAGCAGGATTTCTTCATTCCCTTGAACATAATACAAACTAGCAGTGTCATCTACGTTCGTAAAACGGACCCACATTTGGCGATCTTCTGGTTCTGGGTCAGGAAATAAAAGTTCACTGGTGCAATCTTTCCGGTCAAAGACGGTGGTGTAGCTCATCTCGGCCGTCGCTCGGTTTTTTAGATAGCGCAGTTCATAAGAGATGGCCGCGGCCGGATTTTGGGCTGAGAAGTTCGCATTTTCGTAGCTACCTACAAAATTTGAGATCGCGACAAAACGTTCTTCGGCCGAGCCTGCTTTTACGTTCTGCACAGCGTCTCCAGCGTTTCCGCCAAGGACAAAGGTGGTAATCCTTGTTTCATCCATCACCTCTTGATAACTCAAACCTGACTCAAGACCGCCCGAAAACGCTTTGCCATCAACGGCCGCTCGTAGTGTCGCTTCGATGTCGGTTGAGCTGTACTGCGATTCTGCTACAAAGTAGACGATGCGGCCGTAGCTAACTTTGTGTACGTAAAGGGGCGGGCTTCCCGGCCGGATCTGCGGTGAAAGTGGATCAGGTTCTACAAAGTTCTCACCATCCCTGAAAACAGAAACGGCCGATTCAGGAGCTGTGTACACTACGTCGTAAAATTTTTGCTGGAACTTATAGAAAACATAGTTGGTCGCTTTCTCTGTATCAATGCTCAGATCCGCTTCCATGCTACCAATCCCATAGCGTGCATCAACGCCCAGAGTAAACAGCATATGTTCATATGAATATGTTTGCTGGAAATCATCCCCGTAATTGGCCGTTGTACCCCCTTCAGGGTCATAGCTTTCTAAAATGTTTTTGATGTTATCTTGAACTGATTCTGGTGAAATCTCTTCGATTGAGCGGCTGTAGGATGAACCGGGAAGGAGTGTCACACCTTCCATCGTGATGGTGCCACCCGCACGCGGAATAGTGATTGGAGTAAAGGTCCCGTTTTGAAAACTGCCACCTTGGATTAGAGCACCGGGATAAATGATCCCAACATCGGTGCCGAATGCTAGACGATCTGTTAAAGCGCGCACGTCTGACGCACCCCATTCTTGGGTGGTGCAGGTGATTGATTGGAGCGGTCCGCTACTTTCAACTTCTGAAGTTGTTTCAGTTACTTCGTCTGATGTGGGGGCTGGCTCTTGTTCTGGAAGCAGGGCAAATTCCCCGGCCGCTTCGATCCGTTCTGAGCCGGATAATGGCTCACTTTCTTGCCCGCCCACAGCGATGGGTAGGTAGGCAACTGAGTCTGTGCTTTGGGCGTTAATAATGCTTACGCTTACTAAAAGTAATGCGATGAGCGATAGCAGGCTAATGGGTACGATTTTGTTGGGTTTTGATTTTTTGGTCATGGTCCTCTGATCACACTTAATATTTGGTTTCTTAATCTATCAGCATCAGACTTACGTTCTTTCTGCCGACTTGATGATTAGAGACTAATGTCTCAGGCGTTACGCAGGTGTTACTTTGCTAAAAACGGCCGTTTCTTGTACGTTTACGGGGATGAATCGGCCGAAACTGTCTTTTTTTGGTCAACCCCAACTTGTGCAAAATGGAGAAGTTCAGGAGCTTAAATCGCGCAAAGGGTGGGCGTTGCTTGCCTATTTGGCACTGTCACCCAGCCCTGTTTCTAGGGAGCTATTAGCCACCCTGTTTTGGCCCGAGCATGAGCCGGTTGGTGCGCGTCGGAATTTACGCCGCCTGCTCTACACGCTCAACCAATCTGCTTTGCAGGATTATTTGATTTCGGATGGGGAGACCCTGGCACTGAGCTGGCCGGGCGAGATTGACGTGCGAAACTTTGTTAGCTTGATAGAAACGGGGGAATGGGAATCGGCCGTCGGGTTGTACCGAGGTGAGCTTTTAGACGGGGTGGTGATTGGAGACAGCAATCCTTTTGAAACATGGCTAACCGGCCAGCGGGAACAGTTGCGCCAGCAGATGTTGCAGGCGCTGACAGCACTGACCGATGAATATTTGGCTTCGGCCGACTACATGAACGCTGAAGCAACGGTCCGCCGTCAGTTGAGCTTAGACAACTGGAATGAACTGCTGTGGCAGCGGCTGATGACGATCTTGGCCGAAAACGGCCGACGGGCGCAGGCACTGTCAGAATTTAACAACTGTCGGCAGGTGCTCAAAAAGGAGCTGGGGGTATCCCCATCGGACGAAACGGTGACGCTGTTTGAGTCGATTCGGGACGGCCATTTTCAAGTGGGGGAAACGGCCGAGCAACATTTTGCTGTGCCACCGCCCACAGCGATGCC
>JAHDGV010000902.1 GCA_020631655.1 Chloroflexota bacterium
TAGGCAACAGAGTACGCTAAATCTTGGTAGTGCAAAACCAGCGTGTTGTAAGCATCGATGTTGCCTTCTTTGGCTTGGTTGATCAAATATGGCTCATCCATATGGGACTAATTATGGTGGATGACCTCGAGAACGGCAACGATCCGATTAAAATTTATCGCCGAATTTGGCAAAAAACTCAGGAATATAATCGGCCGTTAAATATTCGCCATGTTCCGGATCGATGGGTTGTCTGCTTTCGGCCGTGAGCCACAAGTAGTTATGCTGATCTCCCGCATCGTCACCTTCCCCTTGAACAACAAAAGACCATGATTCAGGCAATCGGGACTTTGGTCGTAGCAGATAATCGTGCCGCTCTACATCATCTTGAATAAATGGCTTGTAATAGCGCTGAACCCCCAACTTTCGCATCATGATCAGATCAGTTAGCCCTATTTCTTCCTCAATCTCTCGGTATAGAGCCTCTAATGGAGTTTCTGACGTCTCAACGCCCCCACCCGGCAGACGCAGTGGGTAATGGGGTAGCTCATCAAATTGATGAAATAGGAGTTGCGGAGTTCCATCTTGTTGAGGTTGTAATATGTAAGCGAGTGCCTTGAGTTTCATGTTGCTATCTTACCAGTGGCAAATAAATTTGCTCGCTTAGCTCAACGTCGTTCCCCACACAATTGTCGGCCGATGCAGACAATACTGTGGATAGATCTGTTGACAGAGTGAGGCTGTAATTAAATGGGGAAGAGCCTGTGCAGGTCATGGCGGTTTTGTCGGCATTGCGTGGCGAATACCAAGATCGAGCCGAGACTGAAAGCTGATTTTCTTGTAGATTGATCGAATCAATTGTAAGCGAGTTGGTTTTGCCCGATGACAACACGGCCGTGACAAACGTTCCTTCAATTCCAGCACCTGTTGCTGGATCCACTCGAAGGATCATGCCTACTTTTGCCCCACCACCACCTCCGGGTGAGCCGTCGGTATAGCTTTTTAGCCAACCGTTTGTTGTAAATCGTCGGTAATCTGTATCAGAACTACCTTGGGTCCCTGTGGCGGTAAAGCCGATGTACAACCCATCATCGGTCCCGTTCCAGAATAGAACCGTTGCTCGGCCGTCGTCACCGCCTGTTTCATAATCGGTTCGGCACCAAACCTGCTCTCCGTTGTCAAAACGGGCCACAATCGGATTCTGATTGTTTGCGCTAACCTGCTGGTAGCCTACGTAAATGGCTTTGCCATCAATACCAGTCCCCACAACTGAGTTGCTGATCAGCGTTGCTTCGGAATCAGAACAGGAAAAAACGTTGTTATTTGGGATTGAGGCGTGCGTGCTGTTTGTGACAGGTATTAAACTCAGTGTTAGCAGGAGCCCAAGTAGAAGATGGATCAATTTATTTTTGCTCATACCCGAATTTTCTCAACAAAGCTCAATTTGATCCGCTTTTTGGTTTACATTTTGGCTATGTGTCGGCATACCCTGCAGGCTTGTGGTAGCTAGGCCAGATCTTCTGGCCTAGCTAATTT
>JAHDGV010000903.1 GCA_020631655.1 Chloroflexota bacterium
ACGATTGGAACAGTAGGCTGTCTGTGTGTCACACGATTGATATACGGTTCATGTGTAGGTTTAATCTAACTCAAACACGTTGCCCAGCCCCGAGCGGGGTGAGGGGTGTTTCGGCCGGAATACGACCCTGTTCCACAGGCATTGAAACTGTTTCTAGCTGTGGCAACACATACTTGGCAAACAGGCGGGATTCATCAAGATGTGGATAGCCCGAAAAGATGAACGAACGCATCCCCATATCGATGTAGCCTTGGATTTTGGCCGCAACTTGGTCAGGATCACCCACGATGGCCATACCGCACCCAGAGCGAGCCCGGCCGACGCCGGTCCACAAGTTGTCTTCGATGAAGCCATCATCATCTGCTTGCTCACGAGCCTGTGATTGCAGTGCAACTCCCAATGTTTTGGCATCTAAGGCCCGATTGCGGATCTCTTCGCCAAATTGATCGTCGAGGCGAGACACGAGTTTGTTGGCGGCCGCAATCGCCTCATCTTCCGTTTCACGCACGATCATATGGACTCGCAGACCGTAATCGATTTTCCGGCCGTATCCTGCCGCCCGGGCCGTCAAATCTTCCATGTGGCCGCGCAAGTTTTCGATTTTGTCAGGCCACATCAGATAAACATCGCAGTGCTCAGCACATAAATCTTTGCCCGGTGGGGAATAACCACCGAAGTAGAGCAACGGGCCGCCGTTTTGCTGATACGGTTTTACAGGATCAGTTGTGTCTAGTTTTAAGTTATAGAAATCACCTTGGAAATCGATGTGATCTTGGGTCCAAGCTTGTTTCAGAATCTCAATCACTTCGCGCGAGCGTTGATACCGAGGAATAGACTCTAGGTTTTCTCCCGGCAAGTTAGACGAAATAATGTTGATAGTTAGTCGCCCTTCCAAAATATGGTCGAGTGTGGCGATGCCCCGGGCCAACATGGGGGGATGCACTTCGCCACAGCGGACGGCCGCCAGCAAATTGATGTTTTGCGTTTGTGGCGCAACGGCCGAAGCAAATGTTAGGGTATCCTGCCCAACTTGGTACGAAGACGGACATAGAATATTGCGGAAGCCCAATCGATCCGCCTCTAAAAGAACTTTTGAGGTGTTTGCGTAGTTGGCTTTGTATTTATTTTCAGGGACACCGAGATATTCATAGTCGTCACTACAAATTGGTGCGAACCATGAAACTTCTGAGCCTTTTAGATGGGGGGATCTGATATCAATCATTTGTTTGCCTTTTACCTATTGGGTTTACATCGGTTTAGAGCTGTGGAAACCAATGGTCCATAGTTTACCCTGCACCTAACCGATAGGTTGATTAAAGGGATTAATAGGTTGACTAAAAAACGCACGGGTGATTTTTAGCTTCTAAGCACTTAAGTGGCTGAAAATCACCCCGATAGTATGAAATACTAGGCTAAAAGGGGGTGTGCTTGCAAAAATTAATACTTAAAAGGTGGGGCGATATGAGTAAGTTAGCAGGGACCGTTTTGAACGTAATTATCATTTTGAGCTGTG
>JAHDGV010000904.1 GCA_020631655.1 Chloroflexota bacterium
GGCCGCACCATGTTGCCCAAAAGTTAATGATAACTGGCTGTCCTCTTAAATCAGATAAAGTGATAGAATCTCCATCTAGTGTGGTTAGGGTGAAGTCGGGGGCAAGGGCACCTGGGGCAGCGGCTACAGCGAGCGAACTTGTATCGGCTGGGCCCTTGTCCCGAGAGTAAACTAACCAACCTATGCCAAGAACAGTTGCGACAATTAATACTTTTAACCAATCTTGCCTAGTTTGGGGAAATTGAAAATTGCTCATTTAGTTGAAGAGAGGAATGCTTGAAATTTGATTCTTTGTCATCGCCGTTTTAATGGGGATATTGTAAGATGATGCGGTGAAAATCAAAATGCTTTCGGTGTAGGTTAAGAAATTTATGGATGGATATACTGTTTTAATCAGTCAACAGACATGGGATGATGCTTTGGAGCCCTATCGGCAGGAGGTTAACCGAGGAGGCAAGCCCGGCCGACGTTTGGAGGATCGCCTTCTTAATGAAAGCCTAAGTGCTTCGACTGAGCCTATTGCCTTTCTTCGAGAGTTGGTGAATACCAAACAGCCCCAGATTTTTGCTGAAAGTGCGGTTTTCGGGAATGGATTAGACTGGAACCAAACTGAATTAAGTATTTTGGGTGATATCACAATGGCAATGCCGGTTGACATTTTTGATGATGGCCGACATCAAATGCCTAAAGTGCATGGTGAGCCCCTTGAGGGGACACTGCTGTTTACCCCTGGGGCCTTATTGCGAAACGGCCGAGGAGAATCACCGGCTGATTTTATGGCGGTCACAGTTGATCAAAATCTTGATTCAGAAAAATATCTCAAATTATATGAACGGCGGTTGTTGCCCCCACTGATTTATGCGGATGAGATTTGTAAAAACAAAGGAAAAAAAGGATTTATTACCATTCCAGGGCTTGGATGTGGCGTTTTCGCCGGTCGGTTCAAGGGTAAGCTGGGTGAGATGTTGAATCAAACGTTGCAGAAAATATTAGACACGCATGTGTCCAAACTTCAGAATATCAAGGCGATCTATTATGACCCCTACGGAGAATGCCAAAACGAGCGGTATGAATTTAACGAGCTAAGTTATATGGTCCGGCCGTTGTTGCAATCAAACGACAACAAACCACAATTGTGTCATCCTATTGCTTATGAGGAGGCTGGTGATGATTTTGCCAATTGTGAATTTTTTAGTTTTGTGGCGTGGGATCATGTCTCATGGCCCGGAAATGATTATTATATCGGCTCACGTGCCACAGATGATGGGGTGAAAGGGGCCGCTACAGATACAATGCGTGTGATGACCGGGTTTAATGGTCGGTATGATCCGATCCACACCAAATACTTGCCACCGAATGGTTTCAAAAATTGGCTTGAGATTATTCAATTTTATGGTTTAGAAATTAAGGTCGATGAATTGAATTTAAAAGTTGTCGGCTAAAAGCCTTACTTGATCGGCTTTGTTGCCCGAATGTGCCCCGGCCGGAGCAGCCCTTGGTCAACAACTGTCT
>JAHDGV010000203.1:0-4728 GCA_020631655.1 Chloroflexota bacterium
GGCGCAGGGATCGGAGACTTTAATTCTTATCGAGCCACCATTGTTCCATTACCCAGCGACAACGAAATCTGTTTTCAAAACGAGCTGTGCCTCACCCCGCTTATCACCCCCTCTGAATCATCCAACGGATACGAAGTCACCATGCAGATTGTGGTCTTCTCAACCGAACAGTTGCCCGTTGTCCCACTCATCAGCAATCCGCCGCCGCCAGATGTTTATGCTGGTCCACGTTTAGCCATTTTCGTGCAATATCTAGACAGCAACGGCCAATTTGTGACGGGGGATGATGGTTTTTGGGCAGACCCACAAACCTTAGAAAATGGAGATATTTTCCAGCAACGGCATATCTTAAATCCGCCTGTAACCAGCGAGGGTGATACAATCGCTTTTGGCATGTATGACCCGATGACGGGGCAACGCATTTTGTCCGTTGACGGCCGAGATGCAATTCTTATTTCGATAGAATAATTAATACCTAATAATTAATAAGCAACGGTTAATCGATTTCGTGCGCACAGACATTAGCCAATCACAATTAAATGAATTGTCCCAGAACCCTTAATAGGTTTAGTGAGGACGTCATACCCGCGAAGGCGGGTATCCAGTGCCAGAATTGGCACTAGATTCCTGCCTGCGCAGGAATGACAGGTTTCAGATTCATCAGGAACTACTTCTGGAACAATAAATTAAATATCTCTTATTAATTATTTTTTCCCTTTTTGCACCCAATCCACACCTCCAGCCGCAACACCTTGCGCCAGCTACTAACTGAAAAAACATTGTGGGGCTACGTGGCTACCATGTTGGTGATCGCCACCCTTTACAGTGTCATCAATCCGATCCACGAAGGGACCGACGAACTGCGCCACTACCGATTTATTCAGTACATCATCCAAAATAAATCGTTGCCCGTTCAGGGGCAAGAGGATTGCCGCTCACAAAGCCATCATCCGCCGCTGTTTTATATGATGGCGGCCGTCGTTTCGGCCGGGGTCGATACGGGTGAAGGGGTCTGCGTCAACGGGCAAGCCAATCCGTTTTGGGGGTATCGCCAGTGGGAAGTCGGCACCGACAACAAAAACCAATATATCCATCCCCCCAGCGAGCAGTTCCCATGGCAGGGTCAGGCCCGCGCGGCCAATCTAGCCCGGCTAGTCAACGTTGTGTTGGGCGGATTGGTCGTCATCGTCACGTGGCTCACCGCTCGGCTCGTATGGCCCAAGAACAGATGGATGGCGATTGGGGCGATCCCGCTGGTTGCCTTTCTCCCCCAGTTTTTGTACATGTCCGGCACGCTCAACAACGACGTGATTGCCGCTTTGGCCGGAGGGTCGGTTTGCTTAGTCTGCGTATTGCTCATTAACCGGCCGGGGCCGCTCAACAACCCGCTCAAATGGGGGATTATTTTCGGCGCGGCGTACAGCCTAGCACTCATGAGCAAGTTCAACCTAGCGCCGTTTGGTCTGCCGTTGGGGCTGGTCATCATCTATAAAACGCTGATGCCAAATACCCTCACCCCCAGCCCCTCTCCCGAGCCGGGAGAGGGTAGCCAAAACTGGCAGTCGTTTTTTACTGCAGGTTTTGCATTTGTCGGCACAACGGCCGTGCTAGCTGGCTGGTGGTTTTTACGCAATCAGCTGTTGTACGGTGAACCAACCGGCTTTCGCATTTTGACCGAGCTGTGGGGAGTGCGTGAGGCCAGCTCCAGCTGGGGACTACTCTGGATCGAACTCCCCGGTATTTGGAGCACCTTTATCGGCCGCTTTGGATTTGGGCAAATTCCACTCCCCGCATTGGTCTATCAAATATCTTGGGGGCTAACATTCTTAGCCATGTTCGGGATTGGGTTTAACGCTTTTTGGCACTGGTTCAACCAAGATCGGCTGTCTGGCAATCCAGACGCACCGATCCGGCCGCACCTGCTTTTGTTGGGATTGGTTGCACTCATCGCCGTCGTGGTGGTCTTTGCCTACGTGCTGGTCAGCCCGGCCGGGGCAATGGGGCGTTTCTTGTTCCCCGGGCTTCCCGCGTTTGCCCTGCTCATCTTTTGGGGATTAACCCTGTGGCCCAAGCTGCTCGGCTGGAATTTTGATCGTCAACTCGCCATCGGCTTAAACGTGGTTATGGTCTGGGTCGGCCTGTGGGCCCTGTTCATGTTCCTGCAACCGGCCTATGCCCAACCAAATAATCTAGCTGAAGGGGAGTCAGCAGTTGCAACGTCTGGCAACGTCATCTTTTTTGAACCATTTGCCCGCCTGCTCAACTCATCTGTAGACAGCCTGACCGTCACCCCGGGTGACACCATCACCCTAGATTTAACGTGGGAAGTGGCATCAGACCCATTTGGGGATTTCTACTTTTTTGTCCACTTAATCGATGGGGAGACGGGTGAACTGATCGCTCAGCGAGATACTCATCCCGCTACAGGCAAGTTCCCCATGACCCAATGGACGGCCGGGTATCGCTTTGCGGAGCAAATCAATATCGAGGTGCCACAAACGGCTCACCCTGGTCAAGTCGATCTGCGTATCGGCTTTTATGCCCCAGTTGAGGGGTATCGTTTGGGGATTTCAGATCAGTTTGGTGGCTCGCTAGGGGACAGTTATTTGGTCACAACGCTCGATCTAATTGAGCGGCAAGGCCCTTATCCAAACCATCAGTCTATAAACTTTGACGGCCGGGCACGCCTGCGCGGATACGAGTTCAGCGACCGCTCTCCGGCCGGTGATGAACCTCTAACCGTAACGTTTTACTGGGACCTGCTCGATATCACTACGCTCAAGCATACCGAGGCACTAGTCCTAATGTACTGGTCAGATGGCACAGTTTTGGAGGACCGCCTACCGTTTTCTGCGATAATTGACGCATCCAATAACGGCTCAACCGGAATCGATAAGAGAACGGTCCAAATGGATCAGCTACCTCTGGACGGATATAGCAATTTTTCATTGATTCTTATCGACCAATTCACGGGTGAGCGTGTTAATATGGTAACCGCTAGGGGCAATTGGATCGACGATGAGCTTTCACTCCCATCAGTTCGACCCAAATAGCACTGTCAGACAAGACAATAAAATCTGTGAAGCAATAAAGCAGAGAGGAAAACGTTTCAATTTTTCCTCCCGCATCGTTCAAACAAATCACCAAGGCCATTAAAAATTTTATTCGTTAACGTGTCCACCTTTTTAAGCTAACGTAGTTAGCCACCGATGGCCGAAGGCAGACACTTTTTCCCCAGCGCACGGCAAACTTTAGTATGAATAGGCGACTGCTGTTTTCTACCGCCATAACAATTTTCATAGCATGTATCTTGTGGGGCATCGCGATTTTAAGCATGGGAGAGCCTCCTTACTGGATCCTAATCATCGCTACTGTTTTTGCCATCGTTGTGAGTCAATCGCTCACTGAATACCTGCGTAAAGATTCTGAAGATAGCCAGCCTACCCCCAAAGCCATTTCCCCCACCAAACCTTCGGCCGACGAAGAAGAAGATCTGAAAAACCAATACAAACGTGTTGTGCGCCAAAAGGCCAACTTGCAAGCTCGCCTCGACGAACAAAAAATGTTGCGCCAGTTTGACGAAGCGCTCAATTTCACCATCAGCTTTGATGGGATGTTGTGGCTCATCTACACCAACTGTATCGAGGCGGTCAACGGCCGTGATTTTCGCATCTACATTCGGGATGATGATTCTAATCAGCTGTACACCGCTTTTTATGCGGATGAGTACGAAAGCAAAGAACGTCGCCGCGTAAAAGAGTATGAAGGAATCCATCGCAAAGTGTACGACGAACGCATTATTCAGGTCGTCGACATCGGACAGGTGTGGGAATACAAAGACAATGACAATCGTGCGTGGCTGGTGGCCCCGCTTAATTCAGGCGCTACGTCAGTTGGTGCGATTGAGGTCAGCCACCCTGAAATGGGTATCGCGTTTACCCCGCAAGATTATGAAATAATCACCCGCCTCTCTTACCAAGCGGCCAACTCGTTAGACAACTGGAAAACAAACCGCCGCTTGCAGATCCGTGCGGGACAAATGGAAAGCTTGGTCGAAGTTATCCGCACGATTACGGCCGTCCTCTCGGTTGAAGAGCTCTTAAAACTGGCGCTCGATAAAGCGGTGGAACTGCTTGAAGTTGAATCAGGTAGCTTTTTGCTAGTTGATGAGCAAACGGGCAAATTAAACTTTGTCGCCGTGACAGGGCCAGCCGGGAACGATCTTAAAGGGTCAGACATTCCGTTCGGCCGAGGCATTGCCAGCAAGGTGGCCAAAACGGGTGAACCGAAAATGGTGAACGACGTGGCGGACACCGGCACCTGGTATCAAGGGATTGACGAACAAACCTCGTACAAGACAGAATCGATCCTGACCGTCCCTCTTAAATCAGACAAAGCGGTATTGGGCGTATTGCAAATTGTAAACCGGCTTAACCAACAGCCGTTTACCAAAGATGATCAAGAGCTTTTGTCAGCCTTTGCAGATGCGGCCGTGGTTGCCCTAAACAACGCCCGCTTGCATGAGCAAACTGACATCGACCTGCAAAACCGTGTTCAAGAGCTTTCTCTGCTCCAGCAAATGGACCGTGACCTAAACTCGACCATCGAGATGGATGCGACCTTTACCAACATCTTGGGCTGGCTCAAACGACTTTATGAGGCGGATGCGGGTGCCATCATTTTATTTACGGCCGAAGATGAATGGTTGAGCGGCAAAGCATTTGGCTA
>JAHDGV010000203.1:4828-8207 GCA_020631655.1 Chloroflexota bacterium
CCATCATTTTATTTACGGCCGAAGATGAATGGTTGAGCGGCAAAGCATTTGGCTACCCCAACACCTTAAACAGTCTGAACCTAACACTTGAAACACTGCCCGGCTTAATGGGCAAAGCGATGCAGAGTAACGAACCGATCATGTCTAGCAATCTGCATGCAGATCAGGGCGACGAAGAGGTTCGGCCGCTCCGTGAAGCTACACAGTCGCAAATCATTTTACCCATCCTGATCGACGGCAAGGCGGCCGGAATCGTCTCAATCGAAAAAGATACCCCTGACGGCTTCACCGAATTTGAATTGCAGTCAGTGACAACCCTGATCAACCACTGCGCCCCCGTTTTGGCCAACGCCCGTCTTTACCACAGGGTTCAAACCGCCAACTACGCCAAATCAGAGTTTGTTTCGATCGTTTCTCACGAGCTAAAAAATCCGCTTACCTCAATCAAAGGATACGGGGATTTATTACTCAGCGGATTGTCGGGCAAGCTGACCGATCAACAAATCGAGTTTGTTAAAACGATCCACATCAACGTTCGGCGCATGAACCGGCTGATTAAAGATTTAACCGATGCCTCCCGCATCGACACCGGGGAGCTAAGCATCGAACCTTCCCCCATGCCGTTTAACACGGTCATCAGCGACACAATTACCACGATCCAAGCGGTTGCCGACAAAAAGAACATCAACATCCATTTAGATATGCTTTCCCACTCCCCCATTGTGTACGGGGACCAAGAGCGTTTGGTGCAGGTCATGACCAATCTCATGAGCAACGCCTGCAAATACTCGCCCGAAGACAGCAATATTTATGTGGCTGTGACCAATGGAAACAATCGGGTCAAGCTATCGGTTCGTGACGAAGGGTATGGCATTTCGTCAGAGGATCAGGCAAAAATGTTCACTCGCTTCTTCCGCTCAGAAGATCCAAACATACGCAAAGCAACCGGTACAGGGCTGGGCCTATCGATCTCGCGCGAGATTATCGAAAAGCACGGTGGCGAGCTTGACTTCACTAGCGATTTGGAAGAGGGAACAGAGTTCTGGTTTACGGTGCCATTGGCCGACTAACAAATCTTGATAAAATCGAGCCGTGCATATCCAATCGATTCCCCTACCAACTGAACCATTTGATTTTGTAGCCACTGTCACCGGTCACGGCTGGTATTTGCTGGCCCCGTGGCGCTGGCGGCCGCAGGATCAAATCCTTGAACGGGTTGAGCCGTTACCTTCCGGCCGTGTCGTCTTGCTACACATCTGGCAGGATGGGGATCAATTATCGCTCGGCTGTACAGACGATCTAACAGCGGCCGAATGGGACTACGCACACACGACTATCAAACGCTCGCTCCGCATCGATCAAGATTTTGCCCCGTTTTACAAGATGGCTCAGCAAGCGGCCGATCAATCGCTTTGGCACGCGATTAAAAGCGGCCGTGGTCGGCTCATGCGCACCCCAACCCTATTCGAAGACACCATCAAAATGATCTGCACCACCAACATCACTTGGTCACAAACTGAGCAGATGTGCCAGCGTATTTGCACTGAGCTCGGCTCCCCACTCCCGGCCGATCCGACGCGCCACACGTTCCCGTCCCCAGCGCAGGTTGCCAGCGCCAGTGAGCAAGTTTTTACCGAAAAAGTGCGGCTTGGGTATCGCAACGGATCAGTCCAGCATTTAGGCCGGTCAATACAATCGAGTGAGTTGGACCTTGAACGGCTCAATCATTCAAATTTGCAGGGAGATGGGCTAAGAAAAGAGTTGCAAAAACTAAAAGGGGTTGGCCCCTATGCGGCAGCCGGGTTGGCCGGTTTGTTAGGTGACTACAATTACTTGCCTGTAGACTCCGTTTATCGCGAGCATGTGCGCAACAAATACTTTGATGGAGATAAAACTGTGCCGGATGCTACCCTCATGAAGATCTATGCAGACTGGGGAGAATGGAAACAGTTAGCCTATTGGTTTGATCGGGACCGCTAAAGTTAAACCCAATCCAAAATCTGGGTTGGATAAAATAGCACTTCCCCTGATTTCAAAAAGTCAATATCGATCCAACGACAAACAAATTCCCAACCGCTGTCCTCTTTGCCGTGAATCTCCTCCTGCTCGTATAAGCTCTTGTCCTCAAAGTCACCCTCATACGCAAAAATATGCTCGTGGTAGTCCTGCCCCTCATACGAGAACATGTTTTCAATCACACCCATGAACCGCAGGTTGGTGACGACGGCGTTGATCTCCTCAAAGGTTTCACGAGCGGCCGCCTGCTCCGAAGTTTCACCAAACTCAATTCCTCCCCCCACAGGCACCAGCACCCGAATCTCAGGTTTATCAGGCACGCTTGTGTCGATTAGCAACATTTTTCCCTGATGCCGAACGACACAAACTGATTTTGCTCGAATTCTATCTTTCATAATTTATCCGTAACTCTGCATGTATTGCTCTAATTCAGCAATCCAGCGATCAATATATGTTTTCGCTTCTTCGGCCGGTAATATCTGAAGCACATAGTTTAGGAACATCACCATTCTGGCCGCAATCAGCGTCTGCAATTGTTCTTCACTTTCTAACGGCCACTGGCGCAAACTGCTGTAGCCTTTTTCAAACGCCGCTTGTAACTCGGCTTTGTTATCACGCAGTCGGTTGTAATACAGCGTTATGGCCACATCTTGTGTGTCGTACCCCAAGTTCAGATCTTCAAAATCAATCAGGTACAGTTCACCTTTGTAGATGTGGATGTTCGAATCGTGCAGATCACCGTGAATCAAAATACGACCGGCTGGATCTTCAAACATCTGTGCCAGATATGCGTCTGCCTTGGCCACGATCTTGTCAACCATCGCAACTTGGTCGGCCGTCAATAAATGACTATATTCAGGATCGTTGTACACAATCGATTCGTTTTCGTAATAGAAAACTTTGTCCCAGCGTTTAGGATTAATATCGGCCGGTAACGGATTGATCGACTCTGCATGGTTGTGCAATTGGGCCAGCGCTTTGCCGTAAAGATGATAATTTTCAACGTTGGTTGCCCCTTTTGCCCCAGCCAATGGTTGGCCCGGTATCCACTTAAAAAGGGCACATCGCTGATCGGGTGGCAAATTGGGTACATTCACAATCGTTACCAGCTCACCATCACGGTTCTCAACCGGCTCTGTGATCTTGATATCAGTATCCTGCTTCAGCGCGTTGAGCCAGTACATCTCCGCACGGTTTTCTTTTAACGATGTTTCACCATCTGAATAGATACGCATCGCCAAGCGATCTCCAGACTTTGTCCGAATCTGAAATAACGTGTTGGTATGATCGGCCAAAAATTTAACCACATCAACTTCTAAGTCGTATCGTTCCAAAGCGGCAAATACAAGTTTTCGCTGTCGTC
>JAHDGV010000203.1:8307-9363 GCA_020631655.1 Chloroflexota bacterium
TCAACTTCTAAGTCGTATCGTTCCAAAGCGGCAAATACAAGTTTTCGCTGTCGTCTAATCTTGCCCAGCCGGGTTAATTCTTCAAATGGTTTCATCTCTTTTATCCGTTTTCCTGAAACAAGGCGGCACAACGATTACATGTGCAAAAATCTGCCTGCTCTTGTTCACTTAATTTTGCGGGGATCGGGAGCGCCACACCAGAGGCTTTTAGTAACATAGCAACGTCGCACAGTGGGAAACCCATCACACCGGTGAAACAGCCTTTAATCTGTTCAACCGGCCGAAACGAGGACTGAATCGCGTATGCCCCAGCTTTGTCCATCGGGTCTCCGCTAGCAATGTAGGTCTCAATCTCCTGATCGGTATAAGGGCGCATGATCAATTGGGCCGTATTCACAGCCGTATGCTCTACCCCATCCCCATCTACACAAATTAGCCCCGTATGCACTTGATGCGCTCGGCCGCGCAGTTGTGAAAGCATTTGCCATGCTTCGTCGCTATCGGCCGGTTTATTCAGCATTTCAGCGCCATCAGCCACGGTTGTGTCCGAAGTTATTACCACGGCTCCTGCTGGAATTTGATCCCGCAACGCGTTAGCTTTAAGCCTCGCCCGTTGTAAAACGTTTTCGGCTGGATCAGCCACCGTCACAGAATCTTCATCAACGTCGGCCGTCATAACCTCAAAATCAACTCCCAGTTTAGCCAACAAATTTCGGCGACGTGGGGAAGCAGAGCCTAAAATAATTTTCACATGTCTCATCAGTCAATTTTACCCCTAATCCAAAATCAATCACTGCCCCCATAAAACAAAAAGCCGGTCTCATACGAGACCGGCCATTCGTTAACCTGGTTTATTTTGGTTGAGAATTATTAGCTAATCTCTACTTTCGCGCCAGCTTCTTCTAGTTTAGCTTTTGCTTCGTCAGCAGCTTCTTTGCTTACATCCTCAAGGATCATTCCTAGACCGTCAACAACTTCTTTTGCTTCTTTCAAGCCAAGGCTGGTCAAAGCGCGAACTTCTTTAATTACGTTGATTTTCTTTGGACCAACGTCAGC
>JAHDGV010000905.1 GCA_020631655.1 Chloroflexota bacterium
CGCCAAATTATTGAAGATGCAGAGGAACAGGGACTGTTACAGCCGGGTCAAGCGGTGATCGAATTGACCAGCGGAAACACCGGCACCGGCCTAGCGATCGTCTGTGCCGTCAAGGGATACCCGTTTATCGCCGTTATGTCTCGCGGCAATTCGATTGAGCGGGCCAGAATGATGGAGGCGTTGGGGGCTGAGGTTGTGCTGGTCGATCAACTGCCTGACTCAACACCGGGGCAAGTGTCTGGTGGGGATTTGGAGCTGGTGAATCAGCGGGCTGAGGCGCTGACAAAAGAGCATGGGGCTTTTCGGGCCGATCAATTTGAGCTGGCGGGAAGCTGGCGGGCACACTATTTGCACACGGCCCCGGAGATTTTGCAACAGGCCGGCCGCATCGACGCATTTTGCGATTTTGTTGGCTCCGGTGGCTCTTTTGCGGGCTGTGCCAAATATTTTAAAGAGGTTAACCCATCGATTGATTGTTTTATAGTGGAACCGGCCGGAGCGGCCGTGTTGAGCGGCGAGTCACTCACTAACCCAAATCATCGGATTCAGGGTGGTGGCTACGCCATGCCCGATTTAAAACTGATTGATCGTGACTTGATAGACCGATTTTTGACCGTTACAGATGAAGAAGCGATGCAGTGGAGCCGGGCATTGGCCAAGCGGGAAGGATTGTTTGCAGGATTTAGCGCAGGTGCAAATTTAGCCGCGGCCGTGCACCTGCTCAATACCACCCATAAGGGAAAGACGATAGCGATTTTGCTCTGCGATTCGGGGCTAAAATATTTGAGCACCGATTTGTGGTTGTCTTAAACAACCTCAATCTCTGAAACCGGAATCATAAACTGCGGAGCATCCTCATTCCCTTTAAATTTAGCCTGCACTTTATCGTAACCAGAGTGGCTAAATGGGCAGACTGCTAGGCAGACGGCGCATCCATAATTCTGCGTAAAATAATCTCGACAGGTTTTGTGCTCAATGCACTGCATACCCCCATCCCCGCGCGGTTTTGGTGTTTCGTAGATGGCATCAACCGGACATTTGCGCACGCATTTGCGACACATGTCACAAAAATCACGCACCCACAGGTGCTCATTTTCGGCCGGGTCTTTGATGGGTAAATTGCTGATGTTGGTATAAATCGTGCCAATGCGGAGCCGCGCCCCTTCACCCGGCGATATAAGCAAGCCGTGATACCCAATCGCCCCCAAACCGGCTAGCTCCGCTAGATGAGGATAGTCTGTGACACCGCCCAAGGCTGTGCCGGGATAGGCCGCGTACCCTTTTTTCTGTAAAAAGTGGGCCGTTTTGTTTGCAATGACAGATAGATTTTTGTAGCCGCTCATGACTTCCAGCTGGCTTTCAAAGCTAGGTGACGTTTCGATTGGCTCTCTGTCCATTTCAACCGTGTACACAATCGCGTATTTAGCCGGTAGCCCCTTGTCTTGAAAGATTGCGTTGCGCGGCACCTCGATGTAGGCGATATCTTTTGTACCGGCCGCTTTCATCA
>JAHDGV010000204.1 GCA_020631655.1 Chloroflexota bacterium
TTGTTGCTCTTCGGCAGTTGTCAGCAAGGCAATTGAGCGATCGATTTGTGACCCACCAATCTCGGCCGCCAGTTCTTTGATCAGATGGGCCCGAATCACCGCCCCATCAGGCTCGTACAGCCAACCTTGCGGGGCCATCACGTCAGGGTCAGGCAGATGTGGTTGCTCATGAAGGGACAGGCCGCTGGGTAGCAGGGTCGCCGTCCGACCGTTTTGGCGCAACGCCCCGTACCACAACACCGCTTCACGCACTTCCCCGTTCACTGAAATAAACTCGGCCGATGCCAATTCTGGATCAGGCAAATCTGCATAATCAACACCCGGGCTAATTTTGACACCACCGGTCGGCACTGTAGGCAACCAGCCATCCAAAATGGTTATGGGTGGCTGATAATGAGCCATTTTGAAAATACGCTTGCCTTCAGCCGTGCGGCGAGCAGGATCAAAGAAAAAGCCATCCACCGTGGCTGGTGGTGAAACTGACTCAAGGTCCGCCTCAAGAGTTTCAAAGCGATCAGCTCGATCATAAACGGACAAATTATGGGCCGCCATTCGCAAGCGAACGGCCGAGCGATCAATGCCGGTGACCTGTGCAAACTCAGCGTAGGCGATTGAGTCTCCCCCTATACCACAACCCATATCAGCCACATGCGTGACCCCAGCCTGCTCAATTTTTTTGGCCCGATAGCTCCCAATCACTTCGGCCGAGGCCTGCTCTAACCCATCACGCACAAACAGCATGTTGGCCGCACGGCTGAACTTTTTAGCCGCGCGCTCTCGGAGCATGGCCGTTTCTATTAGGGCATGCACTTGTTCGGCCGTATAGGTTTTATTCAACTTAGTGGCTAGCTGCAGATGATTGTGAGAATCAACGCTTAGACTCTGCAAGACCGTTTGGACGGCCGGTTGGAGAAGGAATTCAACTTGATCGAGATTCATTTCAAACGCTAACTTTACCTTTTCATGGTTCAATTTGCACACACATTCGGTGTAAGAAGTCAGGTTTTTCAATCAACTGACCGTTACAATTCTCAATGTAAAATCTTGGTATTGAAGTAGATGGTAACGACAGACCGATTTTAATCCCCCATTTCCACTTTTAACTTTAGTTGATAAATCTGAACCATTTTAGGGTTCAGCTCTAAAACGTTTTATGAATCGAAACCAAATTATTGAAAAGTATAAGCAAAACCGAGAAGTCCCCGTACTGATTATCGGTGGTGGCATTAATGGATTAGGAACCTACCGAGATTTGGCCCTACAGGGAATTGAAGTGTTACTGGTTGACCAAGCAGACTTTTGCTCAGGCACAAGTGCCGCCTCATCCAGAATGGTTCATGGTGGGATTCGGTATCTCGAAAATGGAGAGTTTCGCCTTGTAAAGGAAGCGGTTCATGAACGGAACCGGCTCATTCAAAACGCCCCACACTACGTTAAACCGTTAGCAACCACAATTCCGATCTTTACTCGCTTTTCGGGCATGTTAAATGCCCCAATGAAGTTTTTGGGAATGCTAACTAAACCGGCCGAGCGTGGTTCCTTCATTATTAAAGTAGGTCTCCAGCTTTATGATTCATACACCGGAGACACCGGCACCGTGCCCAAACACAAGTTTTGGAACAATCAGCAGTCTCTGCGCCACTTCCCAGACATGAATCCCGATTTGGTGAATACCGCCACCTATTATGATGGCTCTATGCGAGATGCTGAGCGAATCGCGATTGAAGTGATGTTGGACGGGGAGAAAGAAAACCCCAATGCACACGCCCTAAACTATGTTTCGGCTACTGGTGCCTCGCGCAACACCGTCACTTTAACTGACCGTGAAACGGGTGAAAGCTTTGATGTTGAGCCGCAACTGGTGATTAATGCGGCCGGGCCGTGGATCGATTTTGTAAACAAAGCTCTGGGCAAAGAAAGCAACTTTATCGGTGGCACAAAAGGGTCGCACATTGTGGTAGACAACCGTAAATTGTTTGAAGCGACACGAGGCCATGAGATTTTCTTTGAAAACGAAGACGGCCGTGTAGTTCTCATCTACCCGCTTGCAGGACGAGTGATCGTAGGGACAACCGACGTGTTTATCGAAGATCCGGCCGATGCGGTTTGTAGCGAAGATGAAATCGACTATTTCCTCGAATTTTCAAAGATTGTTTTCCCTAAAATTCAAATTAAGCGGGAAGAAATTGTCTACTCATTCTCAGGTGTGCGGCCGCTGCCTACTTCCGATGCCAACACCGCCGCACAAGTAAGCCGCGACCATCATAACCGGATTGTTGAGCCAGGGGAACACTTTGACTTTCCATTGTTCAACCTTGTTGGCGGCAAGTGGACCAGCTTCAGAGCCTTTTCTGAGCAGGTGGCAGATGCCACGCTAGATCGGATCGGTGAAGTGCGACATGAATCGACCGACACGCGCCCAATCGGTGGCGGCCGTGATTATCCTTTGACCGAGGAAGCACAAGAAGCATGGATTCAAACGCTTTCACAAGAAACAGAAACCTCTGCCGAGCGAATCGGAACGCTGTTCGACCGATACGGCACCGGCGCACGACCCATCGCCCTATTTTGCGCAGATGGGGATGACCGGCCGTTAGAACATGCGCCCGACTATTCAGAGCGTGAAGTTGTTTGGCTTACCCGCACAGAAAAGGTTGTGCATATCAACGACTTATTGCAACGGCGTAGCTTGCTGGCTCTCACAGGGCAGGTCACAGAGGAGCTTTTGCAAGAGATGGCTCGACTAATCGGAACTGAATTGGGCTGGGACAAGGCTCGACAGGCAGAAGAAGCTGAAAAAGCAAAGGCTGAGCTCGTTAGCCGACATAGAGCACGGATCTAAATTTCTACTAGTTACAAATCTGGATGGATAGATAACTCAGGGACAGAATCAATTGCCTCTTCGCCAGTTGATTCTGGTTCTGCCTCTGGTTTGCGGCCGCAAATCGCATTAAACGGGCATCGGCCGCATGTGGCTAGATGGGTTGTTAGTGGCCAAACTTCATCAGGTCGCTCCAACTTGGCTTCCATTTGCTGGGCCAGCTTCAATAATTCAGCCCAATTTTCAGCGTGCCAAGCCTCACTATAACGAATAGTGACCGACTTTTTCGGCTCCCGAGGATACCAATACGTTATTGAAACATCCTCGGCCGCAAGCTCCGGTGCGCCTAAAATTTGCCTCGATTGATAGAGCAAAGCGAGATAAATTCGGGTCTGCCAGTCAGCTTTTAAGTCACTTTCTCGGCGCGGTTTACCCGTTTTCCAGTCAAAAACTTCGAGCTTATTTTTCCCTAAAAATAGTACGTCTAACCGGCCGACCAGCTTGATTTTGTCGGTTAAATTAGCCGTCAGAGTCGCTTCAACCCGGGCCGTTTGCCCCTTTTTAGGGATGGGTCTGTTGTCGATAAAATTGCGCCACCAGCCCGCCACAGGCTCCTCAAGATCGGCCGGATCAAAGGCGAAACCATCTCCCATCAGATAACTTTGGGCCGCCAGCATATGGAAGGCTTCTCCCTGTTCCATCACGGCCGCTAGATCAAGTGCAAACGGTGGCTCGGGCCAGCCTTGCCTTGCAATATAACGCAGCTGAAACTTCCGTTCACACTGTTGCCAAGTGGTAATTTTTGTCTGGGATAACTGTATCATTTCGCGGTTTTAGGGCAGGTTCGACCCTACTCTCCTCTCTCTAATCTTCATAGGTCTCAGAGTAGAACCATGTCAGTATTTTCTCGTCTCCCCACGGCTTGATCGCTTTCATTAACTCCACCCCTTCTTCTGAAAGCATAGCCATCTGATATGCCTCTTGGCTATCAAAATACAGCTCATACATCAGGTAAAATCTCGACTGTCCACCCGGCTTGCCTTTGACCCAGCTCACTTCAGTTTTTACCAAATTTGATAAGGCCTCGGCCAACGGCAAATGGGTCTCTGAAAAGAACTGGTCTATGGCATTTGGATCGTCAACCTGACGATAAATAGTGACAAATTTAAACATGTTTTTATTGTATTTTCTCTCAAGTTGAACTCAAAATATCAAGATAATGTTGTTATGTCAACTAAACAAGAAATCGGCCGTAAATGGCCCAAAACAGCGATTTTCCGTTAACTGCTCCACTCCCAATTTGTCGGCTAATTTACATTAATTTCAGGTGAAGCTGTGGATAACTACGTCTTTTAGGTATTAGCTAGGGGACATTTTGGTGACAATTGGGAAAAACAGCCCCAAATTCACTTACAAAAGCTTGGCCTACCCCCGGTAACGCACGATAATTTTGATCGTGTGATAAGTTGGGTGACATAAAGTTTTTAAACCCGACTTTGACCAAGAAGATTGTATGAACACAATAATTCCATGGATATCCGGCGGACTAGGTCTGCTTCTCGCATTAGGTATTTGGCAAACGGCTAAATTCTGGCGTGAATCAAAAAGGTCTCCCTATTACTTTCTTAGGAAGCAAGCGGAACAACGCATGCAAACCTATTCAATGGGAACGGTTGCTACAGCCGTCATGCTATTATTTTTTGTATCGTACGCTTGGCAACCGGTAGAAGATAATTCCCTTAGGATGATCGAACTCACCAATGCAAAGCCCGGCAATCTACAAAGTTCACAATCAAATGAGTCTACGCTAGTAATCACACAATCCCCCGAAACAATCGTTACAGAAGAATCTGAAGAATCACCAGACATTATCGTTTTAGAAGGCGATAGTGGTGTTGACGTTACCGCAGATCTAATTGCATCTCAGAGTAATGTTGAAGGTGAACGCCTAACGGCCGAAGATCTTGTACCTTTCGAAGCTGTTCAAGCAGAAGATGGGTTAACAAGTTCTGACGAAGTGGCGCTTCCAGCAGAGTTTGATCAATTCGATCCACAAGTTGAACTGTCTGATGATACCATCATTAGTGAAGTCACCTTCTCGAACGGTATTAACGAGATCAGCTACGCACCAACCTCTCCTGCTAAATTATATGAAGTTGGATTCTACACCGTATACGCCACATTCGACTACGACAACATGCAAGATGGCATGGTCTGGTCATGGGTATGGCGCCAAGACGGCCGGGTACTAAGTGGCGGTAACGAGATCTGGCAATACGGTGATGATGGACCAGGTTATATCTACTATGCCCCACCTGAAGGATTTTCGGCCGGTGAGTACACGGTTGAAATTTGGGTAAACGGTAGCTTACAAGCTAGCGACAACATGTTTGTCCGCGACAACCTAGCAACATCGCAATAAAACAAGTTTTTAAAATATCTTAGAAATACAAAGACCGGATTGTCCGGTCTTTTTTGTTTTGGTATGCTGGTTCCCATGAGCGAATTTCATGGATGGGTACAAATATTCAAAAGCTTTGGAATGCCCGAAGCACAAATTATTGCCGGCCGCCTACAGGCTGAAGGGATCCCCGCACAGGTTTATCCGTTAGAAGCAGGAAACCAATTTGGGATTACAGTTGGCAAATTAAGCGAAGTTGTTGTTATGGTCCCGGCCGATCGTTTTGAGGAAGCTGAAGAATTGATTTTTGAGCCCTTGCCAGAGGATTGGGCCGATGAAATCGAAGACGACCCTAGCTTACATTAACCCAAGATAAAAAATTGGTAACGGGGATATAAGGGGGGGAATTGTCTTAAGACGCTCCTGCTATACTTTTTTCATGGCTGATTCAACTTGGACCCGAAACGAACGAGAACTTCTACAACCTGCTCCACGTAAAAAATGGCAGTTTCTTTTAGCGGCGGCACTTTTAGTAGTAGCTGTTGTTTTTGTCGCCTTTAATGCTTTAAATGCGGGCGGCACCCAACTTTACCTTACTGTTGAAGAATATTTAGAAAAAGAACCTGAACTCGCAGACCGCGATGTACGTATCGCTGGCTGGGTTGTTGGAGATTCAATCGAGTATACGCAAATTGATGCGGAGAACTCGATGCTGACATTTGACGTGGTAGATGACCTGGCTAACCCTACACAGCGAATCAAGGTCTATGCAAAAAACGAGCCAAAGCCAGACCTTCTGCAACACGAAGCACAAGCGCTAGTTGAAGGCCGCGCTGGTGCACCGGGTGAGTTTGTCTCTAATCCGGGTGGATTGTTGCTCAAATGCCCAACCCGCTACGAAGAAGCTGACGGCGAACCCAGCTACTAGCTAATCACGAATCTTTTCGCCATTCGGAGCCACATCTTAAAATTGAGTATGTGAAGCGTGAGCCATAAAAAGGCACGCTTCACCCCATCCTTGCTATGTTTGCAGATTTAGGAAACGCGTCGGTTTATTTGGCACTCGTTGCCACCTTGTATTCAGTTGTTGTGATGGGGGTTGCTCAATGGGTCCCTGCTATACAGCCATCTACCAAAGCTAAATTAGTTAGTAGCGGCCGGAATGCGGCCATCGCCGTTTTCCCGCTTATCGTTTTATCCTGCGTCATTTTGACTTTAGCCTTGGTAAACGATGATTATTCAATCAACTACGTACGCCAAGTCACCAGTCGAGCTACCCCAATTCAGTTTAAAATCACTGCCCTTTGGGGGGGACAAGCGGGGTCTCTTCTATTATGGAACCTATTTTTGGCAGGCTTCTTGGCAGCCGCATGGATCAGCAAATCTGAAGAACGTGACCTAATCCCCTATGCGGTCATCATCGGTGGGCTAACCCAAACTTACTTTTTATACCTGTCTGCGTTCCCAGAAAATCCGTTTGCACCGGCCGCCAGCGTGGCATTAGATGGCAACGGACTCAGCCCACTACTTCGTCATCCGCTCATGATTATCCATCCCCCCATGCTGTATTTGGGGTATACCGGCTTTGTGGTCCCCTATTGCTTTGCGATGGCGGCCCTGCTTGCCGGCCGTTTGGATGACAGCTGGATTCGCACCACACGCCGCTGGACCTTAACCGCTTGGCTCTTCTTGAGCTTGGGGCTGATCTTGGGCGGCCGCTGGGCTTACGACGTACTGGGCTGGGGCGGCTACTGGGAATGGGATCCGGTTGAAAATGTTGCGTTTATCCCGTGGCTAACCGGGACGGCCTTTTTGCACTCCGTCATGATCCAAGAGAAACGGGGGATGTTCAAAGTCTGGAATGTGATTTTGATCTTAACCACCTACCTCACCGTCATCTATGGGACATTTATTGTGCGCACCGGACTACTTGCTTCGGTACATGCATTTGCCCAATCAGACATTCAGTGGGGCTTTTTGGTGTTTGTCGGATTCATGCTCCTCTTTTCTATTGGCGTGGCTGTGTGGCGCGCGCCCGAACTGCGTAGCGAAAACTATTTAGAGTCGCTTTTATCAAGGGAAGCGGCATTTTTAGCCAACAACTTTATTATTTTGGCTATTACGGTCATCATCTTTTTGTTTACCAACTTTGCACTAGTTTCAGAATGGATCACCTGTTCAGCTCTGTTTAGTAGCTTTGATTGTCAATCATATGGGGTTGGTCCAGACACGTACAACGCCGCACTCGGCCCGCTGTTTGCCGCCCTGCTTTTGCTGATGGGTGTGGCCCCAATGACGATGTGGTACAAAACATCGATCCAGCGGTTGGGGAGCCAATCGCTATGGCCGGCCGTTGCTGCTACTGTGTTCGCCATTGCATTGGTCATTGGCGGGATGCGTCAGATCGGAGCGGTTATTGGTTTGTGGGTTGTTGCATTTTCGCTCTTGCTCACCCTGCTTGAATACGTTAAAGGTGCTCAAGCACGTGTCAAATCTAAGCAAGAAGGATGGCTCACCGCTTTAGGCAAACTGTTCCAGCGGAATCAACGACGGTATGGTGGCTACTTTATCCACTTAGGCGTTTTGGTTATGGCGGCCGGTATTATCGGCACCGAGTTTTTCCAAGCGGAACATCAGGTGTTCTTAAACGTAGGCGATCGGGCAACGCTGGGTGATTACACAATCGAATATTTGGGAACCTCGTTCACTCAGTCAGAAGACACCAATTCAGCCATTGGCTCCGTGGCCGTTTATGATCAAGATGGAACATTTTTGACCAATTTACAGCCGCATACCGATATTTTTGACAATGGTCAGGGGATGACAATCCCAGACGCTCGATCAACGATCGCTGAAGATTTTTATGTGATTTTGGTCAACTGGGAAAATATTTCGGCCACATCAGCCACTATTCGCATGTACCTCAATCCGCTTATCCAGTGGGTTTGGTCTGGTGGGGTAATCTTTATCATTGGCACCCTGATTGCGGCATGGCCTGATGAAATGGATGAAAAAATAGCCGCGGCCGAGCGACGTGTTGCACTAGCCACCGTCAACAATCGGTAACAAAACCTACCATGTTTAAGAACATTCAAAAATCCTTCGTACTTTTTTTCGCTCTATTTGCCTTACTGTTCGCGTTCCCGGCTTTTGCCCAAACAGATGACGTTAGTGACGATGATGTGAATCGTGTGGCGCACGAACTGTTTTGCCCCACCTGTGAGTCGATGCCAGTAGACGTTTGCCCAACAGAGGTATGTTCGGACTGGCGAGAGGAGATCCGGCGACAGTTAGAATCAGGAGCAACAGACGAAGAAGTGCTTGCGTTTTTTGCTTCACGGTATGGCACCGGCGTATTGGCTAACCCACCCGCCCGCGGACTGGGCAGTTTCTTCTGGATCGGCCCAATCGTCGTGGTTTTGGCAGGATTATTTATCTTCGGCCGGCAAATGAACCGTTTACAGCAAGAATCAGCAGAAAAAGCAGTTGAGCCAGCGGCCGCTCCATCTAGCGGTGATCCGTATCGAGATCGAATCGAGAAAGAATTACGCCAATAAAAACATAAACGGGGGAGCCAACTTCATTTAGCCCGTTCAACTAAAACCTAACTTTGCCCTTTCTCCTTTTCGGCTACAATCCAGCCACAAAAAAGGCTGAAGGTTGACTTAGAGCACTTGCTAAATACCCACGATACACCTTCAGCCGCGAAGGAACGGAAAATTAAGAGAGGATTTTTTTAATTTCCGTTCCTCAGGAGAAACCGATGACTGCTTCCATGAACATTGATGATGATTTTGATAACGAGACCGACAGCGACGCCACAAAAATGCCCGGCCGCTGGACTAACGTGGTCCTCTTATCTTTTGCAGGGCTGGTAGACGGCGTAGAAGGAGGGATTCTAGGCATTCTGTTTACCGTGATGCGCCCTGCTTTGGGGCTGGCCACATCAGCCTTGGGCTTTATCGCCGCACTTGGCAAGCTGGTCGGAGCGATATTTGGCCCGCTGTGGGGGATGGCGGGAGACCGGTACAATCGGAAAGCGATCCTGGTTTTTGCAACAGGGGTTTGGGGAATTTGGACTGTCGCTTTGGGGATGGTAAA
>JAHDGV010000205.1 GCA_020631655.1 Chloroflexota bacterium
TTCGACCCCTACAAAATAGAAATGCAAATGAAAATCTTTAAAATAATCGTCTTAGTTTTATCTGGACTGGCGCTCTTTTATGCCAGTTCATCCCGGCTAATTAATCCGGCCGGAGCTGTATTTTTGCAGACCTTTTTTGAGAACCCAGAAAACAGTCTGACTACCGCCGTTGACTTGGTAAATGAAATCAGAGGGGTTGGTGCGGTTTTGTTGTTAGGAGGAATCATTTCCTTGATTGGTGCATTTAGAACCAGCTTCACGCAGACGTCATTTGTCGTGACAACGGTGATTTTCGGTGGCATTGTCATCGGCCGGTCACTCAGCTTTTTGATTGATGGGATACCCAATCAAGATCTAATTCGAGTGGCTGTAGTTGAAGCCGTTTTGGCGATACTAAATGTTTATTGTTTAATTCAATGCCTGATCAAGGAAAAGAATTAAATATGGCAAATGATATTCATCACGGCCGGTATACGGCGCAAATTGAGGGAGATTTTGTAGTCTTTTTGATCGGTGCGCGCTTTCGGGCCCGCGATTTATTCCGTGCCCGCTGGATTGCGGGTGCGATGGGAGAGATGCAGAGCGAATTGTTTGCTCGGCCGGGAACTGGTTTTTTAGGCGGGGAGAACTTCTTCCGATTTTTCCCTTTTCAAACACTGCTCATGAGCTATTGGCGCTCGTTTGATGATCTTGAGCGCTTTGCGCGGGATCGCGATGAGGCTCACTACCCAGCATGGATTCGTTTCTACAAAGATGTGGGCTTGCAGGACAACATCGGCATTTGGCATGAAACTTATCTCGTGCGGGCCGGTGAATACGAGTGTATGTATGGGAATATGCCACAGTTTGGATTGGGTGGCGCACGCGAAGTCAATCACATCAGTGTGAAGGATGCATCTCGAGCACGGCAGCGGGCCAATCAAAATGATAAGCCAGAGACGATCCCATCTCCCGATCAGGAATTGTTGAAATAGCGCTAGCTGTCAGCTTATTGTTTTGGCTGATCTTCCAGTAAAGAACCAATAACCGCCTGCCATGCTTCATTCGCGACTTGAGCATGGACGCCATCAGCGGCAGACATCATCCGCATGGGAGCAAAGCCGTTGTCTATCAATAAAAAGGTGATCTTCCCCATTGTCTCGGCCGATTCTTGCATCCCATTATTGATCCAATTCTTGACCAGCATGTATATCCCACCTGACACAAAACTAATGATGTGATCTTCATATATATTCCATGCTTGGTTAGTTGGAAAATGTTTATCAACTTGAGTCTTGAGCATTTCGATATGGGTGCGCAGAGCGGCTATCAGTAAATCTTTATTTTCAACCTGCAACACCCACTTCAATTCTTCGCTGTACAGAAGCCATTGCTCATACGACAGCGTTAAGAGTTGCAGAATATCAAACGCCTCCTCATCTTCTCTTTCATCAAAAACGGTGATCCGGACTTTCTCAAACAGATCTTCGATGAGGCTAAACAGCACCTGTTCCTTTGTTTCAAAATGTTTGTAAAAAGTTGATCGAGAGACATCCGCTTCTTCAACAATTTCTTTGATTTGAATTTTCGCCAGCGGTTTCCGCCGGATAAGGCGAATGAGAGCGTCCTGCAAGAGCTTGCGCGTGCGGCGTACCCGCCGATCGTCTTTATTTTTATCAGTCATATTGGCCTACATGTCCGTTTTCGTACATATCCTCGAGTTTGATGATTGATCCGGTAGCTTGAGTTTAGCAGAATACACATGCAGTTTTCTTTACGCAAGTAAGAAAAATGCTTGAATTAAAAAATCTGTGAACAAATCACGAAAGAGAAATACCATGGAACAGCAACTAGAGCTCCAAGAAAAACATGAAATTCCCCAACCCAAACCGTTGCCCGTTATCGGCAATATGCGAGAAGTCGATCCAAACGGCATATCGCAAAGTTTCGTTCAGCTATCTCAAAAATATGGACCAATTTATAAATTAGATCTGGGCCCCAACTCACTCATTGTGCTTAATGGGTATGAATTTGTTGATGAGGTGAGTGACCAGACCCGTTTTCAGAAATCTGTGTCTGGCCCACTGCTTGAGATTCAGAACGCAATTGGAAACGGGCTGTTTACGGCCCATACCAACGATCCTGAATGGGGCATTGCCCATCGGGTGCTGATGCCAACCTTTGGCCCGGCCGGGATTCGGGACATGTACGACGGGATGCTCGACATTGCAGAGCAGATGATGGTCCGCTGGGAGCGGTTTGGTAGCGATCAACTTATCGATGTCCCAGACCAATTTACCCGCTTAACGCTCGACACAATTGCACTATGCGGCTTTGACTATCGCTTCAACAGCTTTTACCAAAACGAAATGCATCCGTTTGTAGATTCGATGTTTGGCGTTTTAAAAGAAGCTGGTTCTCGGGCAAACCGGCCGAAAATTGTGAACCAAGTTTTGCGCCAGCGAGAGCAGCAGTACCGGCAACACATCGAGCACATGGATAATGTATCTGAGCAAATTATCGCAGAGCGGCGTAACGACCCATTTGCGGCCGACAAAAAAGATTTGCTCAGCCGGATGTTAGAAGCAGCCGATCCGCAAACCGGCCGGAAACTGAGTGATGATAATATTCGCTCACAAATGATCACCTTTTTGGTGGCTGGGCATGAAACGACCAGTAGCCTGCTCTCGTTTGCGACCTATTTGATGCTCGAGAATCCGCGTACGTTGCTCAAAGCACGCCAAGAAGTAGATGATGTGTTAGGTCGGCGCACACCTACGGTTAATGATCTAAACAACTTGCCCTACATTGAGAATATCATGAAGGAATCTCTGCGCCTGTGGCCAACAGCCCCCGCATTCGCAGTCGAACCAATCGAAGATACGATGTTGGCTGGCAAGTACCGCGTCAACGCCGGTGATCCGATTCTCATTTCTTTGGGTGGGTTGCACCGCGATCCCAATGTGTGGGGACCAGATGCCAACGAGTTCCGGCCGGAGCGCTTTACGCCAGCCGAGTTTGAGCAGATTCCCGAAAATGCATACAAACCATTTGGGAACGGAATGCGTTCCTGCATCGGCCGGCCGTTTGCTCTGCAAGAAGCCCAGCTTGCCATTGCTATGATGCTGCAACGCTTTGACATCATGAAAGCGGACCCTAGCTACAAGCTCAAAATCAAAGAGGCACTGACAATTAAACCAGACGGCTTCTACATTCGGGCCAAACGTCGGGGGGATACGTGGATTCAGCCCAGCAGCGGTCTGGCCGTCATCCCCGAAAAAGCACCCTATCCAACTGGAGCGAATCAAAACCATGCGGGAGAACATGCCCCACTGCTGGTGCTGTACGGCTCAAATGCAGGGACGGCTGAATCGTTTGCGCAGCGAATTGCGGGGAGCGCGGCCGGATACGGCTACAAGGCTACGCTAGCCACACTAGATGAATATGCGGGCAACCTGTCGGCCGACACACCAACCGTCATCGTTACAGCTTCATATGAGGGGCAACCGACCGACAATGCGCGTCAGTTTGTGGCATGGCTCGACACGCTCGGGTCGGGTGAACTTGATGGTTTATCGTTTGCGGTCTTTGGCTGTGGCAACAAGCAGTGGCATCGGACTTATCAGGCGATCCCGATCAAAGTTGATGCAGCCTTGGCTCAAGCTGGAGCCAATCGCTTGGCAGAACGGGGATCAGGTGATGCCAACGCTGATATCTTTGGGGATTTTGACGGATGGTTAGATCTGCTTTGGGGTGGTCTCAATCAGGCGACCGGCCATGAGGGCGGCGAATTAGCTGGAAAAAATCAGTTGGCGGTTGAGGTGATATCTGGATCTCGAACCGGTGTGATGCAGCAAGGTGATCTATCGCTGGCGACTGTCGTAGCCAATCGTGAACTGGTTGATATGTCGGCCGACGGAGCTCGCTCCAAACGTCACATCGAATTGGCTTTGCCGGAAGGGATGAGTTATCGGACAGGGGATTATCTCTCCGTACTCCCTAGTAACCATCCAACAAACGTTGAACGGGTCTTTCGTCGCTTTAGCCTTACTCAAGATGCTCAACTCACCATTCGATCCGATGGGTACACGACGCTACCAACCGATCAGCCACTGAGCGCACTGGATGTGATTTCAAACTATGTCGAGCTGGGCCAACCAATCACCCATGCTCAGCTAACGGCACTGGTTGAGCTAGTGGATGATGCTTCACGGAATGAGCTGGAGCGATTGACGGCCGAAGACATTTACCAAACGGAACTGCTTGCCAAACGAGTCAGCTTGTTGGATGTGCTGGAACGCTTTCCTAAGCTTGACCTACCCCTTGGCCAGTTTTTGGAGATGCTGCCTCCCTTGCGGCCGCGTCAGTACTCAATTTCGTCGTCCCCACTGTGGAAGGCTGATCACTGCACACTCACGGTTGCCGTGGTCGATGCTCCATCGTGGTCTGGTCAGGGTCGATTTTTAGGCACCGCATCTAACTATTTGGCTGAAGCGGTCGAAGGGATGCAAATTTCAGTCACGGTCAAGCCATCTAACGTAGCCTTTCATCCGCCACAAGACCCCACATTGCCGATGGTGATGGTGTGTGCCGGGTCTGGCCTAGCACCGTTCCGCGGCTTTATCCAAGATCGGGCAGAGCAGCTGGCGGGTGGCCTTGAGATCGGCAAAGCGATCTTGTATTTTGGCTGTGATCACCCTGACGTTGACTTTTTGTATGAAGATGAGCTGAAGGCTTGGGAACGAGCAGGCGTGGTCAATGTTCGGCCGACATTTAGCGAAAAACCAGACGGCGACATCAAATTTGTGCAGCACCGGGTCTGGGAAGATCGTGAAGTTCTAAAAGAGCTGTACCAACAAGGGGCACACTTTTACCTGTGTGGGGACGGCAAGTACATGGCCCCCGGCGTGCGCGAGACGCTACTCAAGATTTATTGTGAAGAGATGGGCGGCACCACGGCCGAAGCAGAGGCTTGGGTTGAAAAAGTTGAACGAGAACAGGGGAGGTTCGCGGCTGATATTTTTGCTTAAGCACAAATCTGGAGGGGATGACATCTCCATCCCCTCCAGATGACCCAATCAGCCTGAGTTGGAGCCGTAGGACGTTGTCATCACCATCGGCCACAGAACCCAAGCGGCCGGTATCGAGATCACAATGAGAGCTACATACGAAATTGGAAAAGCCCCGCCACCTGCCAGTGTATTGATGATGTCAAACCCATCTGAAAAGATCCGCATCATAAATGCGTTGAACATCATGCCTGGCGAGCGTACGGCGATGGCTAAAATCATAATAACGGCCGTTGCCAGATTTCTAGACAGAAACAATCCGTAGGTTCCAGCCAGCGATGGATTATCTCCGGGAAGAACTCCTGGTCCCGAACCAGGATCCATGTATCCCATGATCGTTAGAGCCAGAGGTGCCAATGCCATTAAAACTGCGATTCCCAATACCCAATATGGAATTTTTTTCATTTTGAATCTCCTTTAATTTGAATTTGGCCGGAATATTAGGAGCCAATTGTTAGGACACTGTTAGGAGATTCTTCAAACAGTGTTCTGAGATGTGGAAAGTGGTTTGCTCGAATTGATTTGAGACCCCATCTTCAATATCCTTTGCTTATGGCAAAAACAATCTTGGTCATTGATGACGATGAACGCATGCTACAGATGCTCAAGATCAACTTGATTCAAGAGGGGTTTCAGGTGCTGACCGCCAAGAACGGCCGTGAAGCGATTATCACCCTGCGCCACGACAATCCTGATCTTATTATTTTGGATTTGATGATGCCCCAGATGGATGGCTATACCTTTATGCATCAGCATACGGCTAGCCCCGCAACTCCCATTATCATGGTGACGGCCAAAGTTGAAGAAATGGAGAAAATTCTGGGACTTGAGCTAGGGGCAGACGACTACATCACCAAACCATTTAGCGTGCGTGAGTTGATTGCTCGGGTGCGGGCTCAGCTGCGACGGGTTGAGAAGATTACATCAGATCAGCATCTTGCCCGGCCGATTTTGCACGTGGCCCATCTGACCCTCGACAGTGACAGCCGCATGGTTACCGTAAACGGAGATCGGATTGATCTAACCCGTTCAGAGTTTACGATTTTGGAAAAATTTATGAGGTCTCCAAAACGGGTCTACTCTCGTCGTGAGCTGATCATTGATATTCAGGGAAGCGCCATTGAGGGGTTTGAACGCTCAATTGATGTGCATATTCGCAATCTACGCCTCAAAATTGAGCCTGATCCCAGCCAGCCCAAATACATCGAATCGGTATATGGGGTTGGCTATCGATTTATGGGCGGATCCGCGTAATGTTTCGCAAAATCAACACCAAATTAGTTCTTATTATTTCGTTTGTGGGGATAGTCGCCGCTATCTTTTTTGCAACTGTCCAGCAGATATTTGTCACCCGTGCGATCTTGGAATTTACAACAGATCCAAATGTAAACACGATCATCCATATTCTGTCAGAGCTTTATGAATTAAACGGAGATTTGGATCAGTCAACGGCATTCTTTCAAGATCGTGACCGAAATTTCAACCCACCTCATGGCCCTATAGCTGTAGTAGATTCGGCCGGCGTGATCGTGTATGGAGAAGATCAGTTTGTTGCGGGTGATCCGTTTGTTGATGACGGTGCGGCTGATCTATTTCCGATTGTTGTGAGGGATGAGCAAATCGGCACTTTAGTGGCGGGCCCCATCCCATTTAGTTTTGAAAGCATCGCGATGCAAAATTTTCGATTCTCTCTACGCGTTGCAACGATGGTTGGGTTAGGTACAGCGCTGGTTGTTGCTCTCACGTTGGGGGCAGGCTTTGCAAGATCACTGACGGCCCCAATCAAAACACTAACTCAGGCTGCTCGGCGCATGGCGGCCGGTGATTTAAAGCAAAAGGTAGAGATTCAATCGCAGGATGAAATGGGGGAGCTTGCCACCGCGTTTAACCAAATGAGCCATGATTTAGACCAGTCGATGGCGGCTCGTAAACAGATGACGGCTGACATTGCCCACGACCTGCGCACCCCTTTGGCGGTTTTGATGGGGTATACCGAGCCGCTGAAGGACGGCCGTTTAGACAGCTCGGCCGAGCTGTTTGACCTCATGCATGATGAAGCCAATCATTTAAAACATTTGATAGACGACCTGCACACGCTGGCAATTGCCGACTCGGGGGGGCTCTCCTTGGCGATTCAATCGGTACAACCAGAGGCTTTGCTTGAAGATGCTTCGGCCGCTTACGCCAACTTAGCCAATCAGCAGCAGGCTCAACTGACTTTGAATTATGAAGGCAACTTTCCAAAGATCTCGGTCGATCCGGTTCGAATTACTCAGGTGCTCAATAACTTAATCATGAATGCTCTGGCTCACACACAAGCCGGAGGAGAGATTAAGCTTCTTCTAGAGGAATCGGATGATCAAAATGGGGTTGTGATTCAGATTTCTGATACGGGGGCTGGTATTTCGGCCGAGCATTTACCGCATATTTTTGACCGCTTTTACAGAGTAGATCAGGCAAGAACGCGCAAAGCAGGGGAAGCAAATTCCGGGTTAGGCTTGGCGATTTCTCGGTCAATAATTGAGATGCACGGTGGTGAGATCAATGTCGAGTCAAAATTGGGCGAAGGAACCAAATTTACAATTTTGCTCCCTTATTAAAAGCTTCTATCTGCCCCTTCAATTGTTTAAGACTGCAACACGCCAATCGCATTTTCCAACATCTCCGGACGCTGTGAATGCTGGGATTGCATTGGAGAAAATCCGTTGTAAAGAAACATAAATGTTAACGAAGCCATCTTCTCTGGGGATTCGCGCATGTCGTTATCAACCCACGTTTTGATCAACATGTACATGCCACCAGAGAGAAAACCGGTTAAGTAGTCTTCATACTGTTCTGCTAGGTCGAGAGGGGGAACAAACTGATCAAACAGAAGCTTTATTCCTCTAAGCTGAGACTGGAACGCCTTAAAAACAAGATCCTTGTTTTCAACCTGAAAAATCCAGCGAAGAAGCTGTTTGTGAGATTGCCACTGCGTAAAAAAGGTGGTCACCAATGTCATCATGTCAATCGGCTTCCCTTTTTGAGTCTCGGCAAAAACCTCTTTGGAAATTTGCTCCAGAACATCATCTACCCGACTAAAAAGAAGTTCTTCTTTGGTCTCAAACTGCTTGTAAAAGGTCGGCCGGGACAATTCTGCAGTCTCCGTGATTTCTTTGATCTGAATTTTTGACAGCGGTTTTTTCTTGAGGAGCTCAAACAGGGCATCTTGCAGGAGCTTACGCGTGCGCTTCATGCGCGGGTCTACGTTTTCACTAATTGCCATTTTTCACCTTTCGTAAAGTAGTTTACGTGATCGTCCATTTGGTAATTGACCTACAAACCATCTTTAACCAGAATACACAAGGAAACTAGTTGACACAAGTAAATTAGTTGATTTCGCAAAAATTGAAAAAGCGGAGCAATAGGTTGGAGGTAAACCGGCGATGCCAGAAGTTTTAAAGACAGTGTTCAACGGATTGGTTTTGGTGTTTGTGCTAAGCAGTATGTTTGATTTGGGGCTGAGTCTTACCCTTAAAGAAATCACTGTCCCGCTTAAAAATCGGTCACTGATCGTCAAGGCCCTTATCGCAAATTTTGTGGTTGCGCCGCTGATTGCTTTTTTATTAATTAGGATGGTTGGTCTTGCAGAACCACATGCGATTGGCCTAACTATTTTGGGTGCGGCGGCCGGATCCCCCATATTGGCCAAGCTTTCTAAGATCGCTAAAGGGGATCTCGCTTATACAGTCGGCTTGGTCGTGCTATTGCAAGTGGCCACGATTTTACTCGCCCCCGTTCTGCTGACTTTCTTGTTGGAAAACGTTGAGATCGATGCTCTAGGTCTGCTCCGAACTTTGGTCTTGACGATGTTGCTACCTCTGATCGCAGGCCTGTTTGTCAAAGCGAGATATGACGAAATGGCCCGACGGCTCAGCCCATATATGTCGCAGGCATCCAGCGTGACTTTGATGATTCAGGTGGCATTGGGATTGCTGTTGGGAGCGCGTCAGCTGTTTGCTCTGGTTGGGACCGGTGCGATTTTGGCCGCGATCTTATTCGCAACCCTGACGCTTGCCTCGGGCTATCTCCTGGGCGGGCCAGAAAACGGGACGCGCATTGTTACAAGCTTAGGAACTGCTCAACGCAGTATCTCTGCATCGATGTTGATCACAATCGAAAATTTTTCGGACCCGGCCGTGCTTGTCATGGTGATCACGGGGGCTGGCTTGATGATGGTGATTAACTCCTTGGCGGCCGGTGAATGGGGGCGTCGGGC
>JAHDGV010000206.1 GCA_020631655.1 Chloroflexota bacterium
TTTTTTTGTGATTGAACTCAGCATTTTAACGTTTATAGGCTAGATTAAAAGATGTGACAGTCCCATCTTTTAATCTAGCATCTGTGCAAAAAGGAGCAAAGCATCAAAGATGAAACGCATATTTTAGCTAATCTCAATCCTCACCATCTTATTTATTGGCTTGGTAACTTGAGTATATCAACCGGTTCTTAGTTTTGGATCTCAAAGCCCAGCCAAATCAGCAATTCCTCAAACCCTTTAACAGCATACCTGTAAATGGCTGTAGCAGGTGTGTGCCTGCAATTCGTTTGAAGGATGGAGTGCAGGTCCCGCAATATTTAAAAGAGTACAAAAACAGTCGCCAATAGGTTTCGCGATCCAGTTAAATTAAATCACACTTTAAAGAGGTGATGTGGGTAGCAAAATCGAAATGGTTGTCCCTTGGTTAACCGAAGATTCGGCCGAAATTTTGCCCCCCATCGCCTCCACCAGCTCTTTTGAGATGGCAAGACCAAGCCCCATTTTGCCCGAACGCCCCCGTGACTTGTCTGCTTGATAAAAACGGTCAAACACATAGGGCAAACTTTCGGGAGCAATACCGACACCGCTGTCACGGATACGAATGCACGCAGACTTATCGACTTGCTCGGCCGAAAGTTCTACCTCACCACCTGAGGGTGTAAATCGAATCGCATTACTTAAAATATTCCCCAAAACCTGTACCAGTCGCTCGTCATCTGCCATGATTGCAGAAAGCTTTTCTGGCAACGGCTTAAGATGCAACCTGAGGCCTTGCTCTTCTGCAAGTGGGGTAAATGATGCGATGATATACGGCAGAATATCTTGCAACGAGCCAGGAGCGATGTCGAGATGAAGGGTTTTAGTGTCCGCTTGCGACAAAACATCAAGGTCTTTAATCAGCCGCTTTAAATGATTAAGCTCACTCTCTATCACCTTTAACTGCTCAGCCGTTGCCGGCCGCGTGCCGCTTTGGATCATTTCTAAATAACCTAATGCGATGTGCAATGGAGTGCCGAGATCATGGGCGATATTAGCGGTTAGCTGACGCCGTCGCTCATCAGCCAGTGTAATTTCATGACTCATGCTGTTAAAGCTGGTAGCAAGGCGACCGATCTCATCTTTCGTGCCGATATAGACCTGCTGTTTTAATTTACCCTGAGCCATACGCTCTGAAGCCAGAGTCAACTCACGAATCGGCCGGATAATCACGCTCGCTAAACCAAATCCAATGAGCAACGAAGCACCCACGGCCGCGATGCTGGCAATCAGGAGAATCCGATTGGTACTTTCTAAAAAGACCTGCTCCTCAGCTTGTAAGCTAATCCCCGTTGCATCATCAGGCACAATCCATGCAATAGTTACGCCATCAACAAGCACGGGCATCGCATCAGCAAGCAATGCTTCTGGTAGAATCTCACCCCGATCAAAGTTCAGATAGTTATTCAGCAGACGCCTATCCGCATCGATAATGCCATGATTGCCCCTTGACGATCGCTCACCGGCTCCCGCTTCTCCATTGTCTGATTGTGAGCGAGGAGGTGGTGGGTGTAGGGCCAAAAAATATTGCCGAAACCCGTCCCAATCCCCTTCAATTTCGTACCAAGTTGCAACTTCGTCATGCAACTCGCTCAATTCCTGTTCCAACACAAATTGTTCAATGCGTTGATTGGATGTTAGCCGAATCAGCAGAAATATAAACGCGGCCGTCAGCAACGCAATAGTCAGATAAGAGAGAACAAGTTTGGCTCGTAACGAGTTATTCATCGTACGTCAGGCGATAGCCAACCCCAAATACCGTTTTGACGTATTTGGGGTCCATTGGGTTTGATTCAATTTTGCGGCGCAAATTGCGAATGTGAACCTTGATCGTATTTTCGGTTCCCACAAAGTTGTGCAATATCAAATGGGTAGAGAGGGTCGCACGATGCACGGGGAGGCCGAGCGACTGAACCAAACATTCTAAAAGACAAAACTCGGCCGGGGTCACAATAATTGATTTTCCTGCGACGGTTAGCGTTAGGCGAGATTTATCGAGACAAAAGTAGCCATCGGCCCCATCAGCGTCAGGATCTGCCAAATTGACCTCCGCGCTTCGGCGCAATACGGCCCGAACACGCATCAGCAGTTCGCGCATGCGAAACGGCTTCGTTAAATAGTCGTCAGCCCCCAGCTCAAAGCCACGCACCACATCTTCTTCATTCCGCTTAGACGTTAACATGATGATCGGGACATTGCTGTTACGCCGTACGGCCGTAATAAACTGATAGCCATCCATTCTAGGCATCATGATGTCCAACAAAATCAAATCGGGCGTTGAGCGTTTCAGCATGTCGAGCGCTTCCCGGCCGTCGTTTGCGCTCACCACTGAAAAACCCTGATCATTAAAAAAGTCTGTGATCAAACTCAGTGCGTTTTTGTTGTCATCAATTGCTAGAATCTGCTGATTCATCAAAATCCCACCTTTGCCGCTAGTTTGAACCAAGGCTTACGCATTACCCAAGATCCAAAACCAAAATTAACAAATGGAGAGCAATGATTCGCTCTCCATTTGTTTTCAATACCCTACAAAATATAGCCTTCGGGTTTTCAGGGATCAAAACCTAAATGCTATCCCTTACCCACCATGGCTGTGACCATGGTCATTATCGTGGTCGTGATCATCATCTTCATCAGACAATCCGATAACGGTGTAGTCAAAGTTGAAGTCGCTTGCAGCATGGTGCTCAACCAACACATAGTGCTCGAGCAACGTTCTTGGACCGGTATTAATGGCGCTTGCAAAAATGCTGTAGTCGCCACCGTTGTATGTTGATGGAACACGGATAATGCTGTGTCCGTGATTTCCTTCATCTACACCTGGTCCAGCGTTGCTTTCTACGTTGTACTCGATCCAAACTGCTGGGTTGTAGAAACGATAGTAGAAAATCGGATATTCGCTGGCTGATGCATCTCCGTCACCGCTCCATACGAAGTAGGTTTCATCGATGTTAGCGCTAATTTCTGTCCACCACACATCTGCAAATGGGGTTTCAAGATTATAGACATAAACCTGCATCAGTTCAGTAACTAGAGCTTGCGTATCGGCCGACATTTCACTGTATTTCAAACCGGTCGCAAACACAGAGTAGTCGTAATCTCCAATGTAGGGATCTGGCAAACCGTTCATTTCAGCTGGCCCAACTTGGAGCGCCGCGATGCCGTCAGTTACGGCCGCAGCCAATTCGTCAGCGGTCAAAGCCGCATAGAGCGCAAGCCCCATGTCGCGTTCTGCAGCGAAGATGTCAAAATCTTCTCCATTGAACGTATCAGCAACCGGCTCACCACCCATAAAGGCCGGCACGATTGAAACATCATCGCCGTTGACAAAGAAGTTGATCGCCGCATGGTGGCCGTCTAGCTGGAAGCCCCAAGAACCGGTGTTTTCTGGATCACCAAACATATCAATCGAGTAAAATTCTGGGTTCCAAAGATCTGAATTCTGTTGGCCAACAAACCCTTCTGACAACTGAGTGATCTCGTATACCTTTTGATACCCATCGTCGCTCAAAAACGCTTGCAGTACCTCAACAAACAACGCATATTGCTCGTCTGTCAAATCACCGTAAGTGATTCCGTCACGATTGCCGTCGTTAGCTGGGGTATTGTGCCACAGATAAACACGGGCGCTGTCTAAACAGTTAGATGCTTCTCCCAACAACTCTTCTGACAACGAAGCGCGGAAAGCGACAATCGCTTGGCGCAACACTTCTACATTTTCATCGGTTGAAATCTCTGACACGTTTGTGGTATCGCACAGGCTTAAATCTGGTTGACTAGCCACTTCTTCGGTTTCAGCTTGCTGGTTAATGTCTTCTGCACCAGCTTCACCTTCGCCACGGCCACCGCCACCCATATCACCCATAGCGGCTTGAATCTCTTCTTCGCTTATGCCTAATGTTTCGGCTGCGGCTGCAAAGTCAGGTGGAGGTCCACCCAGTGCGTCTTGTAACTCTTGCTCGCTAACACCAAGTGTTTCGGCCGCAGCCGCAAGGTCAGGGGCATCGCCACCTTCACCCATCGCTTCGCCGCCCATTGCGTGCGAACCGCTGATTACGGTTATTTCATCTTCTAGGCTGGTGCGGTAGCCCCATTGTTGGTAGATAGCTTGGTCGTCGCTACAAGCGGCCAAGGCGGTGTCACTAATTTGATGATCACCACTCCGGCCGAAACGCGTTTCAGAACTGGCAGTCACACACAAGCTGGTGTCCGATGCGGGGCTAATCGTCCCACTTTCGCCAAAAACAAAGCTTTGTAGATCACTACCGTCACAGGTCGCCAAAGCCAGTTCAGCACCGGCCGCCACGCTGGCAACCTGCGCACACACATCATAAACCGGCATATACAGGATGCCGCTCGCAAAGCCTGCGGTGTCAAAGATTTGGTCAGTTCCCAAATCCCCACGATAGCTGTAGCAGGTATGTGCTTGTAATCCATTTGATGGATCAACGTTCTCGTTCCCACCGGCGATGTCTAAGCAGTAGCTATTGGTTACACCGTCTAGTGGATCGATGAGGGTAATTTCAACCTGCTCTGAAACAACTTCAGTCATAGGGGCCTCTTCCGCTGGCTCTTCGACAGCAGCAACGTCTTCGGCCGCTTCTTCAGCAGGTGCTTCTTCGACCACCTCTTCTTCAGTCGCCGAATCCTCAGCCATCATATCATCACTATCCATAGCGTGTGCGCCAGAGATAACTGTAATCGGATCGTCTAGGGTTGAACGATAGCCCCATTGTTGATAAATCGCTTGATCGTCGCTACAAGCGGCTAAAGCGGTGTCACTAATTTGGTGATCACCACTGCGGCCGAAGCGTGTTTCTGCGCTGGCGGTCACACACAGGCTGGTGTCTGATGCAGGGCTAATCGTACCACCCTCGCCAAAGACAAAGCTCTGTAGATCGCTACCATCACAGGTCGCTAGAGCCAATTCAGCACCGGCCGCTACGCTAGCAACCTGTGCACACACATCGTAAATTGGCATATAGAGGATGCCGCTCGCAAAGCCTGCAGTATCAAAAATTTGGTCTGTACCCAAATCACCCTGATAACTGTAGCAGGTGTGTGCCTGCAATCCGTTTGAAGGGTCAACGTTTTCATTCCCACCGGCGATGTCTAAACAGTAGCTGTTGGTTACCCCATCTAGTGGATCAATCAGCGTAATTTCAACCTGCTCTGAGACAACTTCGGCCATCGACTCGTCTTCCACAACGACTTCTTCTTCAACTGGTTCTTCGGCCGTGGCCTCTTCTACAGCTTCCTCAATTACTTCTTCAACAACAATTTCTTCCACAGGTTCTGAAACCTGTTCAGTGGAATTACATGCAGAGACAAAAAGGAGCAACAATGCGCTCAGTGTCATTAATTTATATTTCATATATACCTCAACTTTTTATAAAACCTTAGTGCTGTGAAATACAGCAACTCCAATATACTGAACCAAGGCTTGCAATTGGTTAAGCTGAGGTAAAGACATCCATTTTAGATTATGGGTGAATATGAAACGCTCCTACTCGGTTGCCTGTAATTATGTGTAAAGACTTGCTCTTGAAAGAGGGATGCAGGTTCCGCTTTACTTTGAATAACCTCCATAATAATTCATATACGTGGGATTAAGAGGTGCAAACATCTCTTTAACCTTATCAGCTTCTGTTCCGTAAATGTTGACATCACCCACTTCTATAGATTCAAAAAAGGCAGCTCTCGAAGTTGAATTTGGCATAATATGTTCTACTAGTGCCTTCTCATCTGCATATTGTTCAAGTACAAATAAAGATTTACCATCTTTACTTCTGCACCAAAAATGAGTATTAGTACCAGATTCAGCGTATGCATCTTCAACTAATCTCTCCATTGCTACTTTACACTTCTCTTCATCTTTGAAGCTTGCATTCGTAGCAACAAGGATTCTATTCCTTTCAAAATTTTTAATTCCAGCTTCTTGGGCTTGGGCTTTAGTTTCATTCCTTGAGTAACCTCCATAGTAATCCATGTATTTCGGTTTAAGAGCGGCAAACATCAATTTACTACTTTTAGATATACTTCCATAAACTGCGACATCAATTACGTCTATAGATCTAAAGAAGGATATTCTCGCAGATGTGAATCTCCTTATAGCTTTTCTTAATGCCTTTTTATCTTCATATTGTTCAAGTACAAACAAAGATTTACCATCTTTACTTCTGAACCAAAAATGAGAATTAACACCGTATGCAGCGTGTGCATCTTTAACTATTGTCTCCATTGCTACTCTACACTTCTCTTCATCTGTAAAGGTCGCATTCATCGTAACAAAAATTCTATTTTTTTCAGTCTCACTAATTCCAAGCATTCTATTCTTCTCCATAACTCAAGAGGTAAAATAGGCGATCCCCCTTTCATATATAGCGACCCGGTTTGGTTAAATATTCCACTGAAAACCGGTTTCTTTCTCTGACACGTCCCAGAGTTTCGACATGACAGCCTTGTCATGAGCATAAGGTTCAAGCGTACCTTGGCCGACCGGCCCGCCCGATTCCATTCGTTTTGTGGGGCCGTAAAAAGCGCGCTGTTCAAGCCCATCCTCGGTAGCGCACATGATTTCAGGATAAGCTCCTCTTTCGGCCGATTGAACCAAGGGGGTCATCATCATAAGTCGGTATATGACCTTAGTTACCATGCTACCGCTCGTCTCAATCAGCGATGTTGCAGACGACCCTGGGTGGCACACATAGGATTCAACGTTCCTATTAGCCGCTTTAACCCGATCTTGTAACTCATAGGCAAACATCATCTGCGCTAGTTTGCTTTGGCTATAAACACTATTGGCGCTGTAATTTTTATCCCAGTTCATGTCATCAAACTGGATTGTCCGTAGCCCCAACTTGTAGCCCAAGCTAGCAACAACAACGATCCGGCCGTGTGACTCGTCGATACGGTCAAAGAGCATGCCACACAGCACAAAGTGGCCGTAATGGTTAGTGCCAAGCTGGCTTTCAAACCCATCAACGGTCATCTTCTGTGTAGGAACCTGAGCGATCGCTGCGTTGCAAATTAGTGCATCGATTTGCGAAACCGTTTCTAACACTTCTGCGGCCGCGGCGCGTACGCTAGCTAGATCAGATAGGTCCATGCGAATGGCGCTCACATCGGTATCTGAACCCAGCTCCTGCTTCAGCTGTGTGATAACGTTGTCAGATTTCTTAGGATTCCGATTTAGCATCACTACTTTTGCACCTTTAGACAGCAAAATTCGTGTTGCTTCAAACCCTGTACCACTAGTGGTCCCTGTAATCAGATAAGTTTTGCCCTTAAGAGAGCCGAGACGTTCCGGCGTCCAGCCATCCGGTCCAAACAGATTTTTTGTAGTCATTATCCAAACTCCTTGGTTTGTCGTTTTAAATCTTTGTTAGCAGGTGTCTCTACCTGTCTAAAACAACTATAAATCTCACGGCTGAGTATTTCTAGGCGGAATAGTCGCAAAAACTTGCCTAATTGTATCAAACTGGTTGATTTGAGTATTTTTCGATGTTACATTAGGCGCATGAGCAAACGACAGATAAAAGACCTAATTCAAAATAGACTTAGCCAAGATGGTATGGTTCAAACCGGAGTCAAAGGTGTACAGCTTTTCCGGGTTACGGATCCAATCCCTTGTGCTCCTGCGGTGTATGAACCCACGGTGGTCGCCATCCTAAACGGAGCAAAGGAAGCCATTTTAGATGGCAAGAACTATGTTTACGATAGCAGTCAGTACATGTGCTGTACGATGTCGATGCCAGTAGAAGTGGGTACACCAAATGCCTCGCCAGAAAACCCTCTCTTGGGTGTGTTTATCTCTCTAGACACTAGAATGATGACCGAACTGGCGATTGAGATGGAAAGCGCGGCCGGTGCGATCCGCAAGCCAAAAAGCGGCCCGCTCCCACAAGGGTTTGCGCTTGCTGGCTGGGATGATGAGTTCACCCATGCCTTATTGCGATTGCTCCAATTGGGAGACAGCCCGGCCGACACGGCCGTACTAGGCAATGGCCGACTACGAGAGCTGTACTATGCCATCCTTAAAGGGGATGCAGGTTATGCCGCAAGACGAGCGTTTGGCGTTGGCAATGAAATCGCTCGAGCAATTGAATATATGTCTTCTAACTTAGAGGACTCGGTAACCATTGAGGATATCGCGGCGCAGGTTGGGCTGAGCCGGGCCGTATTCCACCGGAAATTCAAACAGGCTACGACTATGTCTCCTATCCAATTTGTGAAGTCGATGCGACTCAACAAAGCGGCTATGAAAATCGCTGGCGGGGCAAATGTAAACGAAGCGGCTATGGAAGTCGGCTATGTGAGTTCGTCTCAATTTAGCCGAGAGTTTAAACGGATGTACGGACAATCTCCTAGACAGTGGGGGCATTCAAAACAGTTATTAGCTGGAATTACATGATTAAACGAGCCATCCAGCTTATTTCAATTCTTGTGTTTTTGCTTTTTGCCTTGGTTGTTTGGGTCTATCAGCCAATCTTGAGCATGGGATCACACGAGTCCGATGAGGGTGCCAACCCTCTTATCCTTGAAGCTCATACCCGCATGCTTTCGGAGCAGTTTGTTCCACGTGATTTTTCTCATCCCGAAAATTTAAACAGAACGGCCGCCTACATTCGAACGGAGTTTGAAAAAACATCCGGCCGAGTGTCTGAGCAAATCTATGACGCCCAAGGAGAAACCTACTCCAATGTCATTTTAGAACTTGGACCTACAATCGAAGAAAGCGGTAGCTTAATCGTGCTTGGCGCTCACTATGATGCGTATGACATCTATCCGGCCGCAGATGACAACGCCAGTGGCGTAGCTGGACTGCTTGAGCTGGGCCGAATGCTCGACGGAGCAGAGCTTGGCAAAACAATTCAGCTAGTCGCATTTACGCTTGAAGAACCACCTTATTTCAGAACCAAATCGATGGGAAGCGCACAACACGCAGATGCGCTGGCGGCCGAAAATGCACCGGTTGATCTCATGATCTCGCTTGAGATGATCGGCTACTTCAATGATGCTCCCAATAGTCAAGCCTACCCTGTTGATGCGATGGGGTTTCTCTACCCGACGACGGGTGATTTTATCGCCGTGGTCGGCCGGATGAATCAACCCGGGCCGGTGCGCAATGTCAAACGAGGCATGCTGGCAGGCTCAACGGTAGACACCTATGCAATTGCCGCCCCACCTAACTTGGTTCCCGGCATCGATTTTTCTGATCATCGAAATTACTGGGCGCACGATTTTCCGGCCGTCATGGTCACAGATAC
>JAHDGV010000207.1 GCA_020631655.1 Chloroflexota bacterium
CTTTCGAAGTCTATTTAATGGATGAGGAAAAAAGATGAACCGATATGAAAAATTGATTGCCCGTATGGAGTCGGGTGAAAAGATACTGATCGATGGAGCTACCGGCACAGAGGTAAAACGACGGGGAGTCCCGGAAGTGGAGCATGCGTGGAATGCGGGTGGGGCTAAAACCCATCCAGACATCATGCATCAGATTCATGCTGACTACATCAAACTGGGTGCAGAGATTGTCATCTCAAATACGTTCGCGACCGGCCGAGCCATCCTCGAAGATGCAGGCTGGGAGGCTGAATTTGATTTCTTGAATCGGCGGGGTGTTGAGTTGGCAATCGAGGCCCGTGATGAACTTGCGGCCGATGATGTTGTCGTCGCTGGTGGTATTTCCCACTGGCACTGGAAAACCGAAAAATCGCATCAAGTGCTTAGAAAAAACACCCATGACCAAGCCCGCATCATGCAAGAGGCTGGGGCCGAGCTGTTCATGCTCGAAATGATGTCAGACATCCCCAAAATGGTGATTCAAATTGAAGAAACGTTGCAAACGGGACTACCTGTTTGGGTTGGCTTTAGTTGCAAAGACGAGGATGCAGGTGCGCCAGAATTGCTTTATGGCGGCACGTTAGAACAAGGGATTCAAGCGTTAAACGGTTATGACATCCCCCTAATCAGCATTATGCATACCCGAACCCATAAAGTTGATAGATGTTTAGACGTAATGCAGGCCAATTGGGACGGTTTGATAGGGGTGTATGCTCACTCTGGTGAGTATGAAGATGGGAAACCTTGGATTTACGAAGGGATTATTCACCCAGAAGACTATGCAAAAGAGGCGGAGCGATGGCTCGGCCGGGGTGTTAATATGATCGGTACCTGCTGTGGCTTGGGAGTAGAACATATCAACGCATTGCAAAAGCGATTGTTCTCTTAATTACTCAAATTAAAAAAGCTGATGAGTTTAGTGCTCCTAACCCACCAGCTTTTTGGTCTCGTTTGACTTTTACATGACTTATGCAGTTTTGTTCGTAAAGCAGGCATCCTTGCCTGCAAAATTCTCACATATAAGGCCTCGTAACCAGGGATGTCTGTGCTACAAAATCGGTTTTGTGTAAGTCCTGTTGCATCTCTAATCTGCAAATTCAGGCATGACCTCGTTGCAAAATAACTCAAGTGAGCGCTTTTGTTCTTTGTGCCCCAAGCCTAAGCTAGCGTAGTAAATAAATTCGTCAGTTCCTAGCTCTTCATAAATTTTGAGCTTTTCAATCACTTCATCCGGTGTGCCAAACAGCATGTTCTCATGCAGTTTTTCTCCGTTAAGCATCGGGTTTTCGACTAGCTTTTCCATGTCAGGTGTTTCTGGGAAGCCATTAATAACTTTGCCCGTCCCTTTCATCAGGTTGCCAAATTGCCCCAGTTGGCGTTGAGCCGCCCGCACCGGAATTTCCCAATCTTTTTTGTTGTCATAAACGGCCGCGTGGCGCATAACGGCAAAAATCGGGCGGTGTGAGCCACCGTTTTTAGCGATTGAATCCTCAAGCCTGTTTTTATACACAGTCACTTCATCCATCGCTTGCGTGAAAGGCCATGACATGACGTGGCAATTATTCTCCACCGCATAATCGAATGTGATTGGTGCGCGGGCCGCCACCCATACACGCGGATCTTTTTGGAGCGGTTTTGGAACAGAAGTCGCGGTTGGGAACTGCCAAAACTCACCATTATGTTCGTAATCCCCTTCCCACAACGCTCTAACGGCCGGCAGCATCTCCTGCATGTAGCGCCAAGCATCTTTTTGAGATAAGCCCGGATGCATCCGGTCGAATTCCCGCTGGTATGCACCAGAGCCGATTCCAAATTCAAGTCGGCCGCTACTATACAAATCGAGTAGCGCCGCTTCACCGGCTAGGTTGATCGGATTCCAATAAGCGGCAACCGCTACGGCCGGACCCAGCCGAATAGTGTTGGTGTGAGCCGCCCACCACGTCAAAATCTGAAAAGGATTGGGGGCAATGGTCATTTCAAGGGCATGATGCTCGGCCGCCCATGCGATATTAAAGCCGCCTTCGTCAGCCATCTGCACCATTTCTAGCGTATGTCGTTCAACATCTACCATATCGTGCTCTCCGGGGCCCATTCGCTCCATATTAACTGCGAGTTGAAATTTCATGAGGTTTGTCCTAGTTTTTTAGTTTTAAATTGGAACGAGAATTAGATAACTGGCAAAAATAATTCTCGTTTCTTTGCTTCTAAACATCAAATCTGGAACGGTTATTTGATGTTTAACCTTTATCGAATGCCAAATGGATTGGCCATCGGCTCTTCGGCCGTGCTGATCCAAACTGTTTTGGTGCGCGTATATTCGTGAATCGCATCGATGCCGCTCTCCCGGCCGGGACCGCTGTGCTTAAAGCCACCAAACGGTGCGATGGGGGATATGACCCGATAAGTGTTTACCCACACGATTCCGGAAAGGATGGCGTCAGAGACCCGAATGGCCCGGCCGACATCACGGGTAAATACACCGGCCGCCAGTCCAAATTGCGTGTCGTTAGCCAGTGCGACCGCCTCTTCTTCCGTGTCGAAACTCAGGGCTGAAAGAACAGGGCCGAACATCTCTTCTTGTACCGTCCGAATCTGTTGATCTGGGCAGTCAAGAATCGTTGGCATGTAATACCAGCCGTTCTCAAACCCGGCCGGAGATTTACCACCGTGCAATAGCGTGGCTCCTTGAGCCACCGCATCATTGACTGATTCAGTAATGTGTTCAAGCTGAGCTTGAGTTGCCAACGGCCCAATTTGAGTCTCCTCGGCCAGTGGGTCTCCGATTTTAATCTGTTTAGCCCGCTCAACCAGCTGCTCTAAAAACGCTTCACGAATGCTTGATTGCACAAAAACGCGTGATCCTGCCACACAGCTTTGTCCCGTTGCGCCAAAGTTACCGGCTATGACGGCGTTGAGCGCATTTTCAATGTCTGCATCTTCAAAAACAATGATGGGTGACTTACCACCCAGCTCCAGCGAGACAACGGCGAAGTTTTCGGCCGTGTTGCGCACCACATGTCGGGCTGTGTCTGGTCCACCGGTAAAGGCAACGCGGGCCACATCTGGATGGCTGGTTAGCAACCGGCCGCATGGCTCACCGAACCCGGTGATCACGTTCACCACGCCGGGAGGAAAACCAGCCTCTTCAACAATTTTGGCAAACTCAAAAAGTGGGGCAGGGGCGTGCTCAGACGCTTTTAGCACGACGGTGTTTCCGGCCGCCAATGCCGGGCCAAGTTTAGTCGCTGTCAAAAACATCTGCGCATTCCACGGAACAACAGCCGCTACAACACCAATCGGTACACGCTTGGTATACACGTGCATATTTGGTTTGTCGATGGGGAGCGTTGCCCCCTGAATTTTGTCGGCCAACCCTGCGTAGTAGTAGTAATAATCAGACACATAACCGGTCTGGCCGTGCGTTTCTTTGGCCAGTTTACCGCTGTCAATCGTCTCGATGTCGCCCAGATGTTTGACCCGCGTGCTGATTAAATCACCCAATTTGCGGAGAAGTTTGCCCCGCTGGGTGGCGGTCATCTGCGCCCAAGGACCATACTTTAGCGCTCGGTCGGCCGCCGCTACGGCTCGATTGACCTCTGCCTCACCGGCAACGGCCACTGTGGCCCAAACTTCACCGCTGGCCGGATTGATTGATTTAAGCGTGGCGCCATCTTCCGCATCGCACCACTCTCCATCGATGTACATTTGATAATGCTTCATGAGTTCTTGCCGCCTGATTGCTCCGCATTGAATTTTTCAACTTCTTCGTTCAGCATTGGGAGCCCCAAATTCATTGCATGAATCCCCATGACGGTTGTGAGTTGAATCGCCTCAAAAATTTCCTCTTTAGTCGCACCTGCTTTTAAGGCGTTTTGCATGTGTCGGCGTGTGCCCGGGGCATACAGATGGGTTGTGGCCGCATTGATCGCGATCATAATCAGCTCTTTATATTTTTCTGGCAGGGGACCTTCGCGTCGAGGAATTGAGCGGAAGGTTAGGTAGGCCTCCAAATAGTCAGGGTCAATTTCTTGAAGCTGCCCCCAAATCGGATTCCAATCCCCTTTTTCTTGATGGGCCACAGTGTTTGGGTATGTTTTATCGTTGTTTGTCATGATATTTTTTACGCTCGATGTTTAAACGAATCGCGTCGGAAGCTGTAAAGCGCATCAGGGTCAACGGCTACATCGATGACGGCCGGTTTGCCGCAATTCAGCGCCGCTTGCACCGCATCACCCAGTTCAGAGACACGCTCAACCCGATAGCCGGCCGCACCATAAAGCTCTGCCACTTTATCAAAAGGTGGGCTTTTGATGTCGGCCGCAATGTACCGTTCATCAAAGAAATCCCGTTGATACGCTTTTTCAGCACCCCAACACTGATTGTTCATCACAATGGTGACCGTGTTCAGCTCATACTCAACCGCCGTACTTAGTTCCGAGATTGTCATGCCAAACCCACCGTCCCCGCAGAAGCTAATGACGGGAGAGTCCGGCCGGGCCGCTTTAGCCCCCAATCCGGCCGCAAATGAGAAGCCGACCAAACCAAAATCGAGCGGGGTAAACAGGCTCTGGGGACGATAATAATTTAGTGCGTCTGTAACCTGTAAGCACATCGTTCCCGCATCTAAAGTGATGGTGGCATCCTGTGGCAAGGCATCACGCAATCCCTTAAACAGCCCCGATGGGACGATGGGAAAGGCATCGACATCAGCATCAGCATCCCGTTTTTTTAAATATGCCTTTCGCTCTTCAATATATTGATTGGTCCAAGCATCAACCTCTGCTTTCGCCTCTAACGTTCCTAGCGCTTGGGTCAGCTGGTTAGCAACCGTTGGGGCATCCGCAAAAATCCCAATGGTGACTGGGAAAAACCGGCCGATGGCGGTTGGCTCAATCTCGACCTGAATGATTTTTGCTTGCTCGTTGATGTTGTCGTACGAATAAAAAGTTGAATTGAAGCCCAAGCGGGTTCCCAAAGCCAAAATCACATCAGCCTCTTTCACCAGCCGTGATGCGACCACGTTTCCGCGCGGCCCCATTTGGCCTGCGTTTAGCCGGTGACCAAAAGGGATGGCATCCCCATGGCCGGGTGAGGTCACAATCGGGGCGTTTAACGCCTCGGCCAGCTCGATGCAAGCTTCATGAGCGACCGGATTTTTGATCCCACCGCCCGCTACAATGACCGGCTTTTTGGCATTTCGGAGCAATTCGGCCGCGTCTTGAATGGCACCCGCAGGTGCGGCCGGTAAGCTGTGCGACCGATACTGATCGGGAGCTTGAAAAGCTGGATACTCGGCCGTGCCCGCCAGAATATCGCGGGGTAAATTTAGCTGGACCGGCCCTTGCCGTGGCGAAAGAGCGACCCGAAATGCTTCCCGCATCATTTCAGGAACACGGTCGGTTGATGGGACAGTCCACGTCTTTTTTGTGATCGGCTTGAATAATGCCTCCTGATCAACCTCTTGGAACGCATCCCGATAAACGTGGCCGGTGGCTAATGACCCCGCCAGAGCCACAACGGGTGAAAATGCTGCGGCCGCCTGCGACAGGCCGGTGACAAGGTTTGTTGTTCCGGGTCCGTTTTGACCCGCCAATATCACCCCTGGCCCGCCGGTCGCCCGTGCATACCCATCAGCCATATGGGTGCCGGTCCGTTCGTCACGCACACCAATTAGTTTGATGTCTGTTGAGCCATAAAAAGCGTCAAACATTTCGATTGTGGCTGAACCGATCAGGCCAAAAACGTGGCCTACTTTTTCAACTTTCAGCGCTTCGACGGCCGCTTGTCCACCTGATAAATGTGTCATAGTTTTCCTTCTCTCTTCCTCTTAATTATTTTTAGCGGAAGATTTTTGTGTTTGATGCTGATTTAGAAAAACAGCTGATCTAAAAAATTTAAAACCGGTTTGGTAAATAGCTCCGGCTGTTCAAGTAGCCCCAAATGTTGCAACTGGGGCACAATGATGGTTTGTGATCCAGCGATTTCAGAGCTTATGCTGTGGCTCATAGCCGGTGTGCTACCTGTGTCGTTTTCGCACGTCATGATCAAGGTTGGCACGGTTAGCGGCGGGTCCGGCCGGATGATCTCCACAACCCCGTTGGCCAGCACCCAACGGCACTGCGCATAGATGTCGATGTCGTTTGCTAGAACCCACTGTTTGATTTCTTCGACTCGATCAGGCTCAGTGGCTAAAAATTTGGGGGTTAGCCAGCGTTTAAGCGTGGTATCAAGCGTGGCACCCGGCCCACCTGCGGCCGACTTTGCAGCCCGTTCCTCAACCGCTTTTTGGGCTTCTGCACCTCTTTCGTGAGGGGAGTTGAGAATGGCTAGTGCGCTGGCCCGGCCGGGGTAATCAAGTGCAAAGCGGCGATTAATCATCCCGCCCAAAGAAAAGCCAACAGCCGCACACTGCTCAATGTTCAGATGATCTAGCAGATCTCTCAGTTGCTCTGCAAAGAGCGAAAGTGTTGGCTTAACTGGAGGCGGTGTGCTCTCCCCATGGCCGTATAAATCATAGTTCAGCACTCGATAATTTCGAGCGAACTCTGGTTCATGATCTCGCCATGTCTGTCGATTTAGTCCCAATCCATGAATCAGAGCGATTACCGGTGCATGTTCTGGCCCGCTACATTCGTAAACGGTTCCGTTGCTGTCTTTGCTAGCCATTTTCCCCTTCTCCTAACTGTTTGATTGGGCCTGAGCCATCTGCCTTAAAACCGCATCACGGGCCGACAAGATGTGATCCATGCAGGCTTGGCGTGTGGCCAGTTGATCCCGATTGATGAGGGCGCTTGTTAACCGGCGCATTTCTATTAAAGATTGGTCACGCCGTTCCGCATCAGAAATAAGCTGACTGCGAAGATAGTGGATACGATCGATGACGTTTTCGAGTGCTTTGCGGATTTCGATATTGCGACAGCCGGTAAAAAGCACGTCGTAATATCGTTCTTTGGCCGCCCGTAGCCGGGCTAAATCGGAGGTAGCAATGCACGCTTCCATCTCAGCCATAATTTCACTAATAGATTCAATTTCTTGGTCACTGGCTCGTTCGGTAAAAAGCTCGGCCGCTAATGTTTCGAGTGGGGCACGCAACTCAAAAATCTCTTTTACTTTGCGTGGGCCTATTCTGGTCACACTAAATCCCCTGTAAGATTGGCGCTCGATCAAGCCGCTGGCTTCAAGATTGATAAGTGCTTCCCTCAAGATCGAGCGGCTGGCCCCCGTTAGCTCGCATAATTCCCGTTCAACTAATTTTTGTCCTGCTTTGAATCTCCCTTCCAAAATGGCTGAACGCAGGACTTCTTGAACCTGTGCACGCAAGGTGGTGCTTTCTGAATTTATTCCACTTGAAACCAGTTGGTCGTTACTTTCAATGAGCATAGTAAAGGGGGTTTGTATACAAAATAACGGCCGGATTTTAAGTTAGCTTTTTTAACTCGTCAAACTAAAGGTGATTTCTAAAAATTCAACGCAAAATTGTATACAAAGTGGGCCTAGTGTTTTAAGTTCTTTAGCAGGCTCAATATTAAAAAGCTGATCTTAAATCGAACTAACTCAAATTACCTTTGAAGATTTGCCGATGCGTAACTTTAAGATGGCGATTGGAATCAAATTGAAAATTTATGCGAAAAAACAGGATGAACTAGTACTAATCGGCTAGGACCACCGGGCTTAAAAAGCTAAAACTTTATGGGATTCTGAGTGTAGAGTCTTATAGAATCGCCACGTTCAAAATCTAGCTTGCTAGGTTTTTAGAGTCGTACAGTAGTTTTAGAGGAAAAATTTAACTACCTAACTGCCTAATTCATTTTGTAAGTCAAAACTAAACACAATGGTCGCAGAACGTTTCTCCCAGCAGACCATTGGTTCAGTTTGCCCTGCCGTGACGAATTATTTTTAACACAAGAGGATGTGAATGTATGGAAGCAAATTATTTTGAATCGACGAACATTAGCCCCGAAGCTTTAAACCTGACCGAGCTTGAATTAAATACGTGGAAACTACACGACAAAAAATTGCCGCACAGGCTGATGACAGCGATGGCCGAGCTGTACACAGAGATTTATCCAATTACCAAAAATGAGGCTTTTGAAATTCTAGAGCCTTGGATCAGCGCAGTTTGGTGGCACGATGTGGCTGAAACGGCCGAAGATGGTGGCATGATCTCTGAATCTGAAATGTATTGGGAAAAAGTGCGCAATGGGCTAAAACAGCACTATGTGTTGCTCGTTGCCAAGCTTGGGATCGACGTTGATGGAGAAGTAATTGCAGAACATGATTTTGAGCGTTGGGTCGCTCATCATCGTCGGGATTATGATAAATATACCCATCACGATGCCTCGATTGTGGCCGGCCTTTCAGAAATTCCGTACCAAGAGGCGTATGTGTTGGGTAAATTGCGAGCTGATGCGGTTTGGATGCACAACGATACTCATTTGGAGACCGGTGTGACTGAAAAACGGGCTGAAGAACTGTGGGCTGACACCTTTATGAAGCTCACCGAGTTTTATGAAACCTACATACGGTTAAGTCGCCAAAAAACAGTCTAATCATAAATGCCGACGAGGCTCAAAACCTCGTCGGCCATGTTTAGCTAAGCCACTTCAAAAAGACCGGCCGCCCCCATGCCGCCGCCTACACACATCGTGCTAACAACGTATTTGGCACCCCGCCGTTTTCCTTCGATCAGAGCGTGAGCAACCATTCGGCTTCCACTCATCCCATATGGATGACCAATCGAGATTGAGCCACCGTTCACGTTGAGCTTGTCGTTGTCGATCCCCAGATGATCACGACAGTAGAGTACTTGAACGGCAAATGCTTCATTCAATTCCCATAGATCGATATCATCGATAGAAAGGCCGTGTTGTTTGAGTAATTTTGGGATCGCATAAATCGGCCCAATTCCCATTTCATCAGGTTCGCATCCGGCAACTGCGATGCCACGATAAATGCCGAGAGGCTGTAGTCCACGCTGTTCGGCCAATTTGCCATCCATAAGCACACAGGCTGAAGCCCCATCTGACATTTGGCTGGCGTTCCCGGCCGTGATTGTGCCCCCTTCATTCACCAAACGGACGTTGGCCAACCCTTCTAGCGTCGTGCCCGGCCGATTCCCCTCATCTTTTGAGAGTTCTACATCGTGAAAGCTCATCTCTTTTGTTTCTTTATCAAAAACAGCTTTGGTCGTTTTAATCGGGATGATCTCATCATCAAACGCACCGGCTTCCTGCCCGGCCGCAGTCCGCATTTGGCTCTGATA
>JAHDGV010000906.1 GCA_020631655.1 Chloroflexota bacterium
CAATCTTGGCACTAATTTCCGTCCCATCGTCAAGCGTGATCCCCGAGACCCGGCCATCTTGCTGATTGACGGCCGTAACCGCCTTGTTGAAGACAAACTCTCCCCCTTTTGCCTGTGCCGCCACCATCAAATTGTGTGTGGCCAAAGATGGATCGGTAATGTAGCCACCTTCTTTGATAAACAACAGCCGGTCTAAATAGTCGCCCGACTCTTCAAAAAAGTCAGGGTCATCGTGCCGCCGAATGGGCCAGTTTGATTTAGGAGACATAAAGCCCAAGTTTTCATCAATCGCTTCACGATCCCAAATCTCAAACTCTACCCCCAGCTCTTTAAAAATACGCACCATGCGGGGAAAGTTAGGGGCGTCGGACATCGTTAGCACCGCACCGTTGTTGATGAACTGCGCATTGCCCCGTTCATCTTCAACTTCTAAATAGTTGTCCCAATCTTTCCAGTAAGAAAAGCATTCTTGGGCCATGCGGATGCCATCATAAGTTGAGTAGCTGAGCCGCACGAGGGCGCAGGAGTTGCTGGTTGAGCCGAGGCCGGCATCACCAAGTTTGTCCACGTTCAGGGTTTTGTAGCCCGCTTTTGACATTTCGAATGCGATGGCGCAACCGATAATGCCGGAGCCGATGATAATTACGTCGGGATTTGTGTTCATGGGAAATATCCAGTATCTGCAAAGGGATTAAGATGGTAGCAATTTTACTCTGAATAAAAAAAACACCACACCTTAGGCAAAGAAAGCTATGCTTTCAAAACGCCCAAGGGTGGTGCAGATACGATGAGATTAGGTGTGAAATTGAATTAAGTGAATAGGAGCCCTGAAATAGTTGTATCGAAAAAGTTGAGTGCCCAGCTAACCGTTGCAATGAGGAATAAAACAGCCCCTTCGTACCGGGTGATTTTCCAGTCAGTTCGCATCATCCACACAACAATGACCATTAGAACAAGCAAAATCCATGCGCTTTCTTGTGCATTGGGATCAATCAACATTGACCGTCCGGGGGTGATGATAGATGCCAGGCCCAACACTCCGAGCTGGTTGAACAGATTGCTCCCAATCAAATTTCCGGCCGAGACATCGGTATCCCCTCGAACAAGGGCGACTAAAGATGTTGCAATTTCAGGAGCTGAAGTACCAAAGGCAACTACAGTGACCCCGATTATATATTTGCTTATTCCAAAGAATTCAGCGATCGTTGAGGCGGAAATAACAAAAAAACGGCTTGACAAAATGACTACGCCAATACTTCCGATCAGCAACAGAATGTCTGTCCATCGAAACTCCGCATCATCTAACTCTTCTTCACTTTCTTCTTGCTGATAGATCAAGAAGCCGATGTAGCCAATCAGAATAGTAAGAAAAATGACACCTTCCCACCAAGCCATGACCCCATCAAAAAAGAAAAGAACCAGAAGCATAGTTGAACCGATAAGCATACCCCCATCTCGATAAACAAGCTTTTTGGTTGTGGGGATGATGATGAAAA
>JAHDGV010000907.1 GCA_020631655.1 Chloroflexota bacterium
CGTTACTGCTGTAAATCTGGATGCCGTCTGAATGGGTACACCAGTTAAAACTTTCGATCCGATTTGGTGGCGACGATGGGTAATACTGGTAGTCCTTAGCCATGTGCGGCGCACCTAACTCGTCACAGCCACTTTGATTGCTGAGGCTACAGGTCTCACCGGCCGGGCTGTTGTCGCGGCCCGAATGCGGCCGTTTGTTGTACAGCCACGAATCGGTCAGCGTTAGGTCGTCCATGTTGTTGTACACACCGCCTGATGGATTGGTGTAGCCGGACTGAATCGCGTCACCGCTGTTGTCGTGGATTTCTAAGAACTGGAACACATGGCCAGTGCCGGATAATTCGATCCCCGAGTTAGCGTGGTTTGGATAGTACAGATTTTGTACATTCCCATCATTCTGGCGACGAATACCACCGTTGTTGTAAATTTCCATGTAGCGCAGAGTAATGTTCTTGGTGTTGTCATCCCGGCCGTTGTTAATTCGGTCAGACTGGAATTTGATTCCGTCCGCCTTCCAGCCGTGGATCACAATCCCTTGCCGTTTACGGCCGTCGACGATGATGTTAGAAACACCTTTTTCAAACAGAATGGCGCTGTCTTTTGCTCGGTTAAGCTGGCTTTCATCCCAACTGCGCTGACCACATTCAGGTAACAGCACGTTGTTTCCGCCAAAGAAAATCGCTTTGCCGTTCCGGCCGCTTTCAGACGAAAGCTGGATCAAAATCGGATTTCCATTGTTCCCGCTTTTGGTTGGTTTCAACGTGGTTTGATAGGTCATGCTGGTGCTACCACCATCGATATAAATGGTGTCACCCGGTTGAACCGCGCCCCAGTTGATGCGCTCTAACTCGCTCCAAGCACTGCCCCAAGATCGGCCGTCACTGTTGTTGCCATTTCTGGAAACGTAAAACGCATTGCCAGATCCACCCGAAATCGGGGTGGCTGTGGGAGCCGATGGCGGTGCGACAGATGTTGCCGTTGGAGCCGGATCGGTTGGAGTTGGAACTGTGCCACCCTCACCTGAAATCAACACAAGCTCAATCTTGTCGAGCTGAGTGCCGCTCTCACGATGCAAGAACGAAACGGTGTGTTCACCGGCCGAAAGCGTGACCTTTTGTGGATCAGATTTGCCGCGATCATTCACAAAATCGTCTGCAAAACTGTTTCCTTTGCGGGTGTCCCACAGATATCCATTTGCAGGAGAGCCATCGACCGTTACAAAGAATGAGTCAGAATTGTCGCTTGGCCCTTTCACCCAAGCTTTAATCTGATACTCCCCGCCCGAGGTTAAGTTGAAGCAATAATCTGCCCGGTGGCTCTGATTAGGAGACCAATTGCTAGAGATATTGCTCGGTACATAGACATATCGGCCGCCGCTGGCACTACCATCTGACCCAATGGCCAAATTGCCAAACAGTTGCCCGGCTTCCGCTTCTTGGATTAGGCCACCGCACTGCCCGTTGTCCGGATTAGGGACAGGGGTGCTTGTAGCCGG
>JAHDGV010000908.1 GCA_020631655.1 Chloroflexota bacterium
TCCGATCAAAGTGTGTTGCTAAAAGGAACAACGGCTCTAGCGGCATCTTATAAATAACGTGGTACAAAAAACCTTGTAGGTTTATATGGGGATCAAGAATTTAAACCGGTAATTAGCTGCCAATTTTTAACCCTCACCCCAACCCTCTCCCAAATTGGGAGAGGGAGCCTCATCCGCCGTATTGAACATATTATTGCTAAGCGCTCGGCTAAAATCCTTCTCCCAAGTTGGGAGAAGGTACCCCCGAAGGGGGTGGATGAGGGTTGTGAGGTGGTCAAGAAATAATTGTGCTTTTATCTATTTAAATTTTTAGTTTCTATTCAAATCTACGAGGTTTCAAAAAGCTACCGACCCACGATAATTAAACCCAAATCAACAAAATCTTGTTGATCAGCCCCGTGCGTTAAACGGCGATTCGGGGGGAGTGTTTCATACAGTCCCATCACCAACTGATAGTCACCCGGCGGCAAATCGGCCGGAATTAAGAGCCCATGCTGATCGACCACACGCTCCCCCACAGCCCACCCATCGGTCGGCTTTAAATTCCCCACCGGCTCCGCATCACGCTGAGCCGCCAATGCCCCTTCTGAATTGAGCAACTGAATAAAAACCTTGTAACGAGTGTCAATCGGCTGGGTGCCGGTCCAGAAAAAGGCTAGCCCCAAAACATCCCCCGGCCGAATGCTGGCCCCGCTCAGTTCCACCTCGTCTAAACGCATTCCACTCAACGCATCGCTTTCCGGCTTTGCAAACTCTGTTGCCAGCACAAAATCGGCCCGATTACCATCGCTGGGCAGAAAATCACCCAGAACCCCATAGGTTGCTAGCCTCACGTTGCCGTACCACTCGTCAGTAGACTTAAACGCCTGCTCGTCCAGCGTACGCTCCACCATTCGGTTGGGATCAAATCCCTCAAACCCCCAAAACAGCGCATAAACAAAGCCGTGTTCGGCCAAAACCGCCTCAACTTCTTGCTGGATTTGGTCGTCCGGCCGACGGCTTTTCGGCATCGGGTAGAGCGTTGGATTGTCCCGCTCACCCGCGTACCATGTCACCACCTCCCACTGGTTGGGGGCGTTCAAAATCACGGCCGCATTCTCCCGATTTTCAGCATCGATCAACGCCACAATCGAGCGATAGTCATCCCGAAAATTGGCCGGATCAATCAGCATCGGGTACACGTTCACCAAGCTCAACCAGCCGAGCACCCCCACCACAGCCAGCCGGTCGGCCAACCGATTGGGCATCAGCGGATGGCCCGTTGCCCACTCCACCCCGATCATGGCCAACAGCCACACCGGTGGAACCGCCACAGTTAAAAATTTTTGATAGTTATCATCGGTCGCCCCCACGATCCACATCAGCACAATGGGCAACAAAAGCCAAACGGCCGACACCGCCGCTTCGGTCCGGAACTTTTTTTGGATGATGGCTAAAATGCCAACCAAAAGCACAAACAGAGCGAAAAAGTAGAACGGCCCACCGTTTTCTAAA
>JAHDGV010000208.1 GCA_020631655.1 Chloroflexota bacterium
TTGAAGTAGAAGCACAGAACGAGTTCGAGACGTTAGTCCGAGACCGCCGAGATTTCCATCGCTACCCAGAACTTGGCTTTCACGAAAACAGAACATCTAAGATCATTGCTCAGAACTTAATCGACTTGGGCATGGAAGTACAAACCGGCATTGGCCTCACCGGTGTTGTTGGTTTGCTTGAAGGAGACCATCCGGGACCAACCGTATTACTCCGCTTTGATATGGATGCACTTCCAATTACGGAAGATACAAGCCTCCCATTTTCCTCAACCAACGACGGAGTGATGCACGCCTGTGGCCATGACGCACATATGTCTATGGGATTGGGTCTTGCGCGGATTATGGCTCGCCATCGGAGTAAAATTCATGGCACGCTGAAATTTGTGTTCCAACCGGCCGAAGAAGGGTTGGGTGGCGCATTTGCCATGATCGCTGACGGTGTTCTAGAAAATCCTAAACCAGACGTTGCCTTTGCCATGCACCTGTGGAACAAAGTTCCCTATGGGCAAGCGTGGGTCACCGAAGGGCCAGCCATGTCGGCCTCAAGCCGCTTTGAGCTGACCATCACCGGCCGTGGTGGACACGGCGCCTCGCCGCATGAAACGGTTGACCCGATCTTAGCGGCCGCCCATGTAGTAACCGCACTCCAAAGCATTGTTAGCCGCAACATTGATCCGCAAGAAAGCGCCGTGATCAGCGTGGGGCAAATTCAGGGAGGAACCACCTATAACGTGATTCCAGAAGAAGTGCTCATCAAAGGATCAGTGCGGAGCTTTAGCAACAAACTCCATCGCCAGCTGTACCGCCGCATTTTAGAGACGGCGAGTAGCGTTGCGGCCGGATTTGGTTGTGCTGTGTCTCTCGAGACGGTTGTGATTGTAGCGGCCGTAGTTAACGATGAAGAGGTGGCGGACAATGTGCGCCAAGCGGCACAACAAGTTTTGGGATACGAAAACGTACTCAATCGCAAAGAAATGGCCTCTGAAGATATGGGGTACATGCTTGAAGAGATACCAGGCTGTTACTTTTTTGTCGGCTCTGCCAACGAAGAAGAAGGCAAAAACTACCCCCATCATCATCCCCGTTTTGACATTGACGAACGGTCAATGATGAATGGTGTCGCAATCATGGGTAACGCCGTAGCAAGTTATGTCTTGAACGGCGTTAGCTCAACCATCGATTCAGAACCAGAGCTCGTCTCAAACTAAAAACTCGTCCTGAATTCTACTTATTAGATTCAGAACGAGTTATCAAAAAATTTTTAGCGGAGCCAACTTCTACCCAGCCTATTCCTTTGCATCTACATCAAACAATGTCTTCTTTTCCTCGGCCGACATCGCTTTCTGCCGCGTCCTGATGAAGTGATCCATCCCCCTGCGAAGAGCGGGCCGGACTTTTAGCGTGTCTTTCCATCGATTTAGATTGGGAAAGTTGGCCATATCCATGCTCTGCCGCTTGTAATTCACTACCCACGGGAAAATAGCCATGTCCGCAATGGTGTACTCATCCCCTGCAATGAACTCATTCTGCCCCAACTGTTTGTCCATCACTCCATAAATACGCGCCGTCTCTTTGATGTACCGTTGCTGTGCATACGGAATCTGCTCAGACGCATAATCGTTAAAATGGTGATTTTGCCCCAGCATCGGCCCAACAGAGGCTTTCTGGAACATGAGCCACTGGATTACGTTCATCCGCTCACGAGGAGATGATGGCAAAAACCGGCCGGTTTTTTCGGCCAAATAGATCAGAATGGCACCTGATTCAAAGATAGAAATCGGCTCCCCATCCGGCCCATCAGAATCAGTTAAAGCCGGAATTTTATTGTTGGGGCTGATGGCCAAGAACTCCGGCTTAAACTGATCACCGGCTAAAATATTCACCAACTGTGTTTCGTATGGCAGGCCACACTCTTCCAGCATGATGCTGATCTTCTGGCCGTTCGGCGTTGGCGCATAGTAAAGGGTGATCATAAAGACGGCTTATTCGATGATTGTTTGGCTCGCCCACGATTTTTCTTTGTCCATGTCAACAAAGTAAGACGTACACGCCTCATCGATCATCGCTGGCCCCATGTTGGGTTCTTCACCCGAATAATCGCAAATCGCTTGAATCGTCTTCAGTAAATCTCGTGGATGCGCTCCCTGCATCACTCGATTTTTTCCACGGTACCAATTTTTGAGCAGATGCACAAAGCCATCTTTATCAAATGGAATCCGCAGGTGGCCGCACATAATTCGGAACAGCTCGTAAAACATCTTCTCATCCGGCCCGTTGACTTCAACTTTAATCTGGATACGGCGCAAGAAAGCGTCGTCGACCAATTCGGCCGGGTCAAGGTTGGTTGAGAAGACGATCAGCTGTTTAAACGGAAATTCAAACGTCTGGCCAGACTGTAGCCTCAAAAAGTCGATGCGTGTCTCAAGCGGCACAATCCAGCGATTCAATAGCTCTGTGGGAGATACCTGTTGACGGCCGAAGTCGTCGATCAGGAACATGCCCCCATTGGCTTTCATTTGCAGTGGCGCTTCGTATACGCGTGCCACTTCTTCGTAACGCAATTCAAGATGGTTCAGGTTAAGCTCACCCCCCACCATGATTGACGGCCGTTTGATCGGTAGCCAGCGTTTATCCCAGCGGCCGAACTGCTCCAAAAACTCATCATCCTCACTGATTTCAACATGCCGGAGCTTGTCGTAGAGCTGAATGATTTGACCGCTAATCGTCAACGCGTGGGGGATAAAAATCGGTTCAGTACCAGCCAACAAATCGCCACAAATTTGGGCAATCGTCGTTTTACCATTCCCTGGAGGACCATACAAAAATAAAGATGTGCCTGCGTTTAAGGCGGCTCCAACCCGCCGGTCAAAATTGGCGGGTAAGATTAAGTCTTTTAATGACGCGCGAACGTTAGTCGGGGTGATGTTTTCAACATTGGCATATTGAATCTCAACCGACTCGTTGTAGAGGTCGATGGGAACCGGAATCGGCCCGACATACTGTGACCGCTCCATCGCATCACGCGCATTTTTTGTTCCGGCCTCAGTCAACCGGTAGATGTAGCTCATGCTGTTTAAGCCATTCCCGATAGTGCGCGGAACCTCAACCATGTTTTCCAACTTCATTTTGCCCAGCAATTCGTCTGCCAAGCGTTTAGACACGCAGAGCACGTCGGAAAAGCGCTGGACGCTCACTTCTCGCTCTTGAAACAGCAGTCGATAAAACAGGTCGAGCACCATCGAGCGTGGCACGCCCAATTCTTCAATGTCGTGTACACCGGCAATAATAGGCTTCATGGGGTGCGTCATACGTGACGCTAAATCTGATGTTTGCATTTGGTTGGGTTACCCTGTGCTTATTCAAACGGCTTGGCCTAGCAAATTAATAGGGGACGACCACACTCCTCTGAAAGCCTGAACTTGCACATGAATTTGATTGTTTAAAGGAGATTTATTGATACCACACTGCCTATAAAAAAACCAGAGGGGTACTTATCACAAAAAAAGTGCAAAAAGATACGTTCACTCGAGAAAACTGGTCCTAATAGGCCAGTTTATGGTGCCATTGAACTATTGTTACATAAGTATGATTTTCCGATGATTGAGCTAAATAAAAATGTGACAGTTGATTGATGTGCCATCTTGTCACCCGAAATGGTCATCCATGAACTCATTGTTGCAAAAAAAATTATATTTATTTACTTCCCTTTGCGTCTCCCTTTTGATGGGGTTAACCCTACTAAATGTCTTTACGCCAAAACAAGTTTCAAGCATGTCCCCCACCCCATTTGTGTGCGACGGCTCGATCTACATTTCGCAGGGGAATTCAAGCGTTTCATCCCTCTACACAGTCGATTCATCAACCAGTCCATTTGGCCTTAATCTAATCGATGGTCCTGAAGGATTTCAGTACAACTCGATGGGTTACAACATTATCAATGGGGAGATTCATGCGCTTGTCCGCTCGACGGGTGGTGGCTACACCAAGGGTGACTTCATTTCGATTGATGGCGCTGGCAATATCACAAACTATGGGCAACCTGATGTTGCTCCTGAGCTAGCATACTCCGGTGATGTAGATGAGAATGGGATTCACTACTTAAACAAAGGGAAAAATCTGTATGCCTATGACACGAAAGACCCCAATTACCCAACCATCCTAGCCGGATACCCGAAAGTGATGAACCATACGGCCGGAGCTGATATCGCCTATCGTCCGACAGACGGAAAGATCTACTCAATCAATGGTCGAAAACTCCAAATCATTGATCCCGCCACGGGTTCTTCGACCCAAGTGGCAATCACCGCCCCAACAGGGTCAGGTTACAGCGCCATCAGCTCGGCCGGAGCCATGTGGGTAGATGCAACAGGCGCTGTTTTTGGTTACCAAAACAACGGCTTTATTTATGAAGTTGATGTAGATACAGCCGTCTCAACCCGCGTCAGCTCCGCTACCAGCGTATCTACCAACGATGGAACGGGCTGTGCCTATGCCCCAGTCTTTACCAAATCGGTTAGCCCCAGCAACATCAAACCCGGAGATATACTCACCTATCAATTCGTGATTGTGAATGGGCTACTCACAACAAATCTAGAGTACGATTTTCAGGATACATTGCCTGGTGATTTCGCCTTTGTGGGAAGCTCGCTAAGCATGACGGGTGATGTGATCACTTCTGGGATTCCCAACAGCTACAGCGGAACCCAAACCTTATACATCGATGAAATCGGGATCGGGGCGGCCGGAGTTGCCACCATCACCATTCAAGCTCAAACGACCTTCGACACCCTGCCAGATGTCTACGAAAACCAGGCCCAAATGACCGAGCTATTGCCATCTTTGGGCGGCACAAAATATTCAGATTGGACCGACGGCCCTGAATTTGGCGACCCGACCCCCAATGAAGTTGAGGCGGTCCGCATCTTGACCATCGATAAGGAATTGGCCGGCAATCAAGATCAGGATGGTACGGGTGATATTACCGTCAACGATACACTGACCTACACATTTGCCATCACCAACGATAGCGATTTGCGCATGTACAATGTGACCGCGTCAGACCCAAAGACCGGTATGAGCGGCTTGACCTGTACCCCGGCCCAACCCATCACCCTTGATCCGGGGGACGGGTACAGCTGTTGGGCAACTTATTCCGTCGTCCAAAATGAGATCGACAACGGGATAATTACCAACACGGCCAGCGTTACCGGTGCTGATATCGGGGGCACAGTGGCGAACGGAGAAGACAGCGAGACCACTGTCCCTGCCCAAAATCCGGCCATTGAACTCACAAAAGTGGTCGATTCTGTCACCGATGCAGACACATCATTAACCTTTTCGACCGGCGACCTCGTCAACTACGTCTTCACTTTGACCAATACAGGAGATACGATCCTTCAAAATGTGACCCTGACCGATCCACTACCGGGGATTTCAACCATTGGGTGTACTCCGGCCCAAGGGTCAACATTGGGCTTGGGGGCCAGCATGAGCTGTACGGCCGTCTATACCGCCACACTGGACGACGTAAACGCAGGTGACATCACTAACACAGCCACCGTAACCGGAACCACCCCCAACGGAATTGAGGTGGACGATAGTAGTACAGCCTCAGTATTTGCGGCCGAAGCGCCCGATATCACCTTGATTAAAACGATTGCAAATACGGTTGACAACGATAGTTCCGGCGACGTGTCACTCAATGACACCATCAACTACCAGTTTGTGGTCAGCAACACCGGCAACGTCACACTCGATTCGATCCAGGTCACAGACCCTCTTGCGGGCCTAAGCACCCCATCTTGCCCGGCCGGAGATTTGGCCCCCGGAGCATCAAAGACCTGCACGGCCACTTACACCGTCACCCAAGCCGATGTGAACAACGGCTCCATCGAGAACACAGCTACCGCCAGCGGTGATTCACCGGCCGATACCACCGTATCCGACAACGATGTGGCCACAATTGGAGTGGCGCAAAATCCGGCGTTTAGCCTCACCAAATCACTCCGCTCTAATGCCGATCAAGATGGTTCAGGGGATCGGACCTTAAACGACACGCTCACCTACCAATTTGTGATGGCCAATACCGGGGATGTCCGGCTCGACAATGTTGGGGTCAGTGACCCGCTGGTTAATGCGGCCACTTTAAGCTGTTCCCCTGTCATCAGCTCATCACTCGGCGTGGGGCAAAGCATGACATGTACGGCCGACTACGTCATCGTCCAGCTCGACATGGAGAATGGCGCCATCACCAATACGGCCACAGCCACGGCCGATCCACCGCTCGGAGACACCCTCAATCAAACAGATCAAGTCGTCGTTACAACGGCCCAAAAACCGGCCATCGACCTCAACAAACGGTTTGTCAGCAACTTCGATGCTGACCTATCCGGAGGCGTGTCGGTCAGTGACACTATCACCTTTGGGTTTGTGATGACCAATACCGGAAACGTGACGCTCGATAATGTTCAGCTAACAGATACCCAAATCAATACGGCCACACTCGCCTGTACCCCCGCACTCGGATCAAGTTTAGGATTAGGGGCAACAATCAGCTGTACGGCCGACCATGTCGTGACCCAGACAGAACGGGACTACGGCCAAGTGGTCAACGACGCCACCGCTACCGGGACCGGCCCAGACGGCACCGTGGTGCAGGATTTTGACACCGAGATCGTTGATGTGGTGCAAAACCCAGGTATTAATTTGCTTAAACAGGTAAGTGGCTATCAGGATTTAAACGCTGACAGCGAAGTGTCAAAAGGGGATATTTTGACCTACACCTTTACGGTCACCAACACGGGTGATACAACGCTCGAAGATGTGCGAGTAACCGACCCGATGACCGCCACCGGTTTGTCGGCCGTAAGCTGTACCCCAGCGCAGGGTAGCACCCTAAGCTTGGGGGATGGGATGAGCTGTACCGCCACCTACACCGTCACCCAAGCTGACATCGACAACGGTACGATTAACAACGAGGCGACCGTTTTAGGCTACACCCCCAACGGCTTCCCCGAAGACGACAAAAGCCCAGCTTCGCTCGCTTTGAACCAGATTCCTACCATCGCCCTAGAAAAATCCTCATTTGAATCAAGCGGTGACCCTAACGCTCTTGTCCTCAATGATGTGTTGACTTACACCTTTACAGCCACCAATACCGGAAACGTCACCCTTAACCCATTCACGATAACCGACCCGCTACCAGGCCTTTCAGCCTTAGACTGTACCCCGGCCAACGGAACGGCTCGCGCCCCCGGCGAGAGTATGACCTGTACGGCCAACTACACGGTCACCAATGATGATGTCAACAAGGGGCAGATTTCGAACGAGGCCTACGCCACCGGCAACAGTCCGGCCGGAGAGGTGGTGGCCGATGCAGATGATTTCACTGGCCCAAGTGCGCTTGAGCCCAGCGTTGAAGTCACCAAAGAGATGAACGCCTACGTCGATACAGATAACTCAGCCGATCTTACTGTTGGGGATGTGCTGACTTATACGTTCAATATCAGTAACACCGGCAACACCGTTCTGTTTGCCATGCAAATGGAAGATCCGCTGGCCGGCTTAAGCACGCCCGACTGTAGTCCCGCCTTAGGCACCGATGTTCCCGTGAACGGAAGCATCCAATGTACGGCCAACTTAACCCTTACCCAAAGCCATTTTGATGGCCGGTTTGTTTTAAACACCGTTGCCATTACAACCACTTCCCCACTCACTATTACCAATCCAATAACCGATACCGCTTCTGAAAGTGTGCCGCTCCCGCAGATCCCGTTTATCGTGCTCGAGAAACAAATCGCTGAAAACGCAGATGAGGATGGCTCAAATTCAATCAGTGTGGGAGACACTCTGACCTACACCCTTGATGCCACCAACGAAGGAAATCTGACCCTCAGCAACGTAGTAATCACTGACACGTTAGACGGGCTTTCACCCTTTGTCTGTACCGGCGCTATGCCTACCACCCTAGCTCCGGGCGACTCAATTTCTTGTTTGACCACCTATACAGTGCCTCAAAATATCGGGGATTTGGGCGTGCTAAGTAATACGGGATGGGTGACCGGCACCGCGCCCAACGGTGATCCGGTTGATGACGATGACAGCGTGAATGAACTTATCCCGCGCTTGCCTGAAATTGAGCTGGAAAAAACCTCAACGCCCACAACCGGAATTAGCATCAATGATCCCATCACCTATACCTTTGTAGCGACCAATACCGGCAACACCACTCTGTACAGCGTCACAATTTCAGACACGCTAGATGGATTAGGCCCCATCGGCTGTACCCCGACCCAACCGGCCGTCATTTTGCCCGGCGAAACGCTGACTTGCACCGCCGTCTATCCGGCCGTGACGCAGGCTCAAATCGACTTTGGCTCCATCACCAACTTCGCCTCGGTAGACGCGCTAGATCCTATCAGCGACACCCTCTTCGCCGAAGACAGCATCATCACCCCGTTGGATCAGGCTCCTGAGATTACATTAAGCAAATCGGTCGCACCGGCCACCGGCTCAACCACGGGTGACACCATCACCTTTACCCTCACGGCCGAAAACACCGGCAACACCACACTCAGCAATGTAGTGATTGAGGATGACATGGCCGGTTTGAGCAGTTTGTCCTGCGATAGTGCCATGCCCACCACTTTAGCCTTTGGTGAAACCCTAACCTGCACTGCCACCTATGTGCTCGATCAAGATGATGTTGATGCCGGGAGCGTCACAAACGACGGGAGCGTCTCGGCCGTTGATGTGAACAGCACGCCGGTCAGCGACACCGACACAGCCACCGCCACCACCCTTAACGACCCCAGCATCGCCCTGACAAAAACAAGCGATCCGGCCGATGGGTCGGCTCTTGCTCTAGGCGATACTGTCACCTATACCTTAATCACAACCAACACCGGCAACGTCACCCTTGCCAGCGTGACAATTAGTGACACACTGCCCGGCCTTGGCACCATCAACTGCACACCCAGCTTGCCCCGCTCGCTCGCGCCGGGAGCCAGCTCAACCTGCACCGCGCTCTACTCCGTCGCCCAAACAAATTTAGACACCGCCAGCTTGATCAACGATGCCTCGGTGACCGGAAATCCACCTAGCGGCCCGGCCGTCAGCGCGGCCGATGTGGTTACGCTAACCTTGACACAATCCCCCGATATTGTGTTGAGCAAAACCGCCTCAAAAACAAGCGGCGTTGATTTGGGTGAAGTGATTACCTACACGATGGTGGCGACCAATACCGGCAACGTCACCCTGTCTG
>JAHDGV010000909.1 GCA_020631655.1 Chloroflexota bacterium
AAAGTCGCTTATCCCCTACTTCATCCAAGTTTTCACGGATCCATGCCAGCTCTGCGATGGGATCGCGAGTCCGTTCGATTAGAGGCATCCACTCGTCTTGTAAAAAAGCGGTTATCGTGTCGAACAAGTTTGATACAGCCTCTAGACTGGGGTCTTTGGGGGTCCATTCACGATACTGAACCAGATAACATCTGGTGTTGTCATGATGCAATGCACGTGGCTGAAAAACCCCTTTTTTATCAAGGTATCGATCAAACGCATCGTCGGGCAATAGCTCTCGATAATAGATTTGCAGGGACGCCATCACCCGCATTCTCGGTTTTTCGATCTTGAAAAACACCCCGGCCGCATAGCCCAGCGGGCCGCTGCGTAACATAAACCGACGGGTCGTCATGCTCTCAAATTTAGCCTCAGCAAACAGCGGTTTGATCTTCGTGCGAATCACCTTGTCGATATCAGAAGTTGTGGCAGGAACAAACTCCTCCAAATCATCACGGCGTGACAGCGGCCCCACCCGATCATAAAAAATGCATTCTCCAAACTGGTCTAAGTCGCCAACCAACTCGATGAGCGGGTTTATTATGTCGGGTAAAGAAGCATCATCCCCAATGGCTAAAACGACCAGCACTTTTTCAACCGTTTCCGGCGGGTTGGGGATATGGCGCCTATCTTCAAACTTAAACCGTTGATAATGTTGTTGAACATTGGCGATTATTTTGGGGTCGCTGACCCAGCGGAAATCTAGACTAAAATCTTCTAGATCAACAATCAGCCGGTCGGCCGAAGGTGCCAAGTTCAGCCGCTTAAAATAGACATTGTTCTTGAGTGTATCCGTGAGTGTTTCAGGGGTAACCTTGGAATCATCCCCAAGCAACCCGGCAAATCGGGGAGCCCCGCCACGCTGTACGAGGGCAAACAGAGCCCGATTTATCCCTCTAAACATAGAGGTTCTTGTTATTCCTCCATACCGAGATCGATGTTGGCCCGCTTCATATGCATCAAACCCTCTGTTGGCGAGTTGTACCGCCTGTTCCCGATGACCGGCCAAAGCCAACAGCACGGCCATATTGAGATCGGCCGCCCCATAATCAACATAAGAATCTGGCTTTGGGGGAAAAGCTTCAACAACGGCAATCGCCTTGGCCGCACGGTCCGGCCGCTCATGGGCGCAAAGCAAATTAATCAGCGGAGGCAATCCGCGAAACTCATCTAATTTGGCCCACTCAAGCATGTGATCGATGGCGGTATCGATCTCTCTCGCCTCTTCGGCAGCGGCGGCTAACGTCTGCAAGCACAAAATCCGAACCTGTGCTGATTCAGATTTATTCAAGCCGAGCTTGGAAGCCAGTGCAACGGCTGCGCTAGGGTCGGCCGGCATAAGAAGTGCCAACTGTTTTTTCACCATTTGGGCTTTGGGATGACCGGCTCGTTTTCGGCCGTATGGCTCCCAAAAGTCGGCTTTAGCTCTTGCATTCCATTCATTCGGTG
>JAHDGV010000910.1 GCA_020631655.1 Chloroflexota bacterium
TAAACCGGCGGCCGAACATCCGGACGACTATTGGGACACGATCATCGAGGTCAATCTGAATGCCCAATTTGTGCTGAGCCGGGAAATCGGGAATATGATGATCGGGGGAGGCGGTGGCAAAATTATTTTTACCGCTTCGCTGTTGTCGTTCCAGGGCGGCATCACTGTGCCGGGCTACACCGCATCTAAACATGGGATTGCGGGGCTGACCAAAGCGCTGGCCAACGAATGGGGCGGGCAGGGAGTTCAGGTAAACGCGATCGCGCCGGGATATATCAAAACGGATAACACGGCCGCTTTGCAGAATAATCCTGAACGGAATGAAGCGATTTTGGGGCGTATTCCAGCCGGCCGATGGGGAGAACCGGATGACTTTAAGGGGCCGGTTGAAGAGATGGCGGCCAAGCCGGAAACGTTGATTGTGAAAACCCATCGACGGGCGCTAGACAATTACCCAGCGATTTATCTGCACAGAGACGGCCGGGATTCGATCGTTTCGTACGCGCGCAAAAAAACTGAACAGGATGGGTCGTTTGATGATGCTCTGCGGGAGCTAATTACTGGCTCAAAAAGCTCAACCGGCACGTGGGGGCAAAATGTGCTCCACTGGCTGAACCGTGAGAGCGACAACACCGTTTTTGTGCGGTATCAGGATCTGATTACCGAACCTGAACGGGTTGTTGAGCAGGCGCTTCAACAGCTGAATCTGGACGTTGAACTAAAAACAGACATCGGGGCTTCCCCCGGTTTTGAAGAACTGCAAATGGTGAACGGCCGATTTTTCCGCCGAGGTGTAGTTGGCAGCTACAAAGATGAAATGCCGGATGAATTGCACGAGCTTTTTTGGCAGCAGCCTGACCATCAAGAAGCGATGCGATTGCTGGGGTACGAGCGATAGCGGGTCGAATTTATATATGTTATTGAGATTTAAAAATATTTTCAGTGTTCTGTGTGCTTTGATTGGTTTAGGCTGTGCAACTGCTGTGGTGGAGGATGTTTCTCCAACGGTTGAAGTCACAGTTGAAGCCACGGAAGTTGCTGCGGCTGAGCCCACCGATGAACCACCATCCACCCCGCTTCCAACCTCAACGGCCGCACCAATTGTCGAAGAATCGGCCTGCACCCCCACAAAGGCAACCTTGATGGCGTACGACGAAGGGCTAAACGACGGCCACGGGCCGGAGCTGGCGGTTGATGGGGATTTTGCTGACGTGGAATCTCGCTGGTCGGCCGATGGCGAAGGGCGCTGGATTATTCTTGATATGGGCGGAGCTGGAACGATGACGGAACTGGCCACCGCTTGGTACAAAGGGGATGAGCGTACCGCTTTTTTTGATGTAGAGACATCGTTGGATGGGTTAGAATGGATACCGGTTGAAAACTGGGCGCGCTCGCAAGGGGACGCGCAACTGAGTAGCATTAACCTGGGTGATGTTGAAGCGCGATATGTGCGCATCGTCGGCCGGGGGAATTCGAGCAACATGTG
>JAHDGV010000911.1 GCA_020631655.1 Chloroflexota bacterium
TCAAAAAAGCGGTGAGCCTGACTATTAAACCCCCACGTCGACAAATCTAAATTGATCGCTCCGTTTTGCCGCGCAAACTCCTCGGCCGTTTGCATCAACCGCTCACCAACCCCCTGCCCCTGACAGTCAGGGTTCACCGAAATCTGATCAACCAAAACCCGATTAAACGGGTGGTGAAACAGCGTCTCTGAGCGTTTTTGCAAGATACACACAACATATCCGGCCGGTTTGCCATCTAACTCAGCAATAAAAATCGAATTGTTCTCTTCCCCCAGTCGTTCACGGAAAAAGCCCGCCATCGCTTCTCTATCAATCGGGTATTTGAACAGATGAGGATAGGCGTCCGCATGTATTTTTTGCACCGGCCCGTTTAGCAGAGCCAACGTCTCCGCATCTTTTTCAGTAGCCAAGTAGATATTCATTTGTTGCCTTCCCTTTAATTTGAAAGGGCAATCTTATCACGCGGGGCATCGATGTCGCACATGTACGATTCTGGGGTGCGATCACTGGTTAGCAGGCTCTGGAAAAACTGGTGATCGGCCGAACGTTCTTCAGTTTCAGGAGCCAGCTCCGACCAAATCGAAATGTCACGTGCCGCCCATTCGTTATTTCCGTTGCCCCAGTTTTCACCCCTAAACTGCACGGCCGAGGTTCCTTCCGGCACCGGCATCCAGTAGCTCCGGAAGTGCTCATTATTTTCGGCCCGCGTGTGTGCCTGCTCGACGGCCGGAATCCACGATTGTCCCCCATCAAATGAGACTTCGAGGTTGTCCCCAATCCCACCAAAGCGCAAGTATGAATCAGCCGGAGCCGGGGCTTCGGCCGTGAACGTCTGCGTGGTCGATGCGGTGATCAAGCGGGGAGAACCGTTGATGAGCGTAAATTGGGTGGCGGGGTAGAGCAACACGTTGTCCCAGTGGAAGGTATCAGCCCCGTTTCCGGCCGCGCACTCGGCCGGGAAGTAGGAGAACTCGCACATTTTGGTGGGGGTGTAGCTGTGGTGGCCAAACTGCACGACCGTCTGTTCCCATTTGGGATCATTGAACACGTCGGGGGCCGGTTGGTCGTACCACCACATGTCGTACTGCGGCATGCCGATTTTGAGGCGGCCGTTCACAACCCCAAAGAAAAAGGTTGAGCGGAGCTTCATGTATTTCACGGGATCAGTTAAATAATCCTCAAAATTATCTTGGATCGACTCATAACCATCTTGGCTGAGACGGGTTTCTTCCCCGTTTTGATGATGATAAACCAAGAATGAATTGTCTTGATCCAAACGGATTTGGATCGCTTCTGGCGGTGTCCCCTGCAGATCAGGCAGGTAGTTGTGGAGCGTGAGCTGGAGGTTTTCATCGTAGGGGGTCAGCCACACATCAACCCAGTTACGCGCCCGATTAACCCGGTAGGTGGACAGATCAAACTGTACCTGCCAGTCACCGGTTGCATCAAGCGTCCGGTTGGGGGTGAAGTAGATCATCCCGTACCC
>JAHDGV010000209.1:0-4253 GCA_020631655.1 Chloroflexota bacterium
AAAATTTCGGTTGAAATTCCGCGTAACTCCGCAATGTAGTCCGCGATATTCGCCACATAGGCCGGTTCATTCCGCTTACCCCGCTTAAACTGTGGGGCCAAAAACGGAGCATCTGTCTCCACCAAAATGCGATCCAACGGCATATTTTTGACGATGTCTCTGAGCCAGTCATTTTTTTTGTAGGTGATGGGGCCGGTAAAGCCCAAAAAGTAGCCCAATTCAATCGCTTGCCACGCCACATCTTCACTATCTAAAAAGGAATGGAGAACTCCTGGCTTTTCAACTTCTCTCAGTGATGATTGTTTAAGCATTTGCAAAACATCGGCACCCGCCTCTCGATTGTGAATAATGATGGGGAGCGCAAGATCAAAGGCAAGTTCCATTTGCTCTGAGAAGGCTTTTTTCTGAATGTCAGGCGCAACTTTGTCCCAGTAATAATCCAGTCCAATTTCACCAATTGCGACCACAGAAGGGTGTTCTGCAAATTCTTCCAGCTGAAAGATGTAATCGCTAGGCAGGGCGGCTGTTGAGTTTGGATGAATCCCGACGGCCGTTAAAACGTGGTCTGGATATTGGTCGGCCAAATCTAAAATGGCCGGTATCCGCTCCAAATCAACGGCCGGTATGATGATGTGGCTCAGCCCCGCTTCGAGCGCGCGTTCAACCACCGCTTCACGATCTTCGTCAAAGCGATCAAAATCTAGGTGACAGTGTGTATCAATAAGCATAAAAAAAGCGGCCGACAGACTAATCATCTATCGGCCGCCCTATTTTACAGTGTTATTAAGCCCCGTTCCACCGGTTATAAATTATCTTAAACCTGCGATCTTCATACCGTCATTTAAGATATCTTGGACTTTATCTTCGTGTGTGGTTTCGCAATACACACGAATGATCGGCTCGGTGCCGCTGAAGCGGATTAGGAGCCAGCCGCCATCTTCCATGATGAATTGGTTGCCGTCAACGGTAACTTTGTCAACAACGTTTAAGCCACCGATTTTACCCGGCATCGCTTTGCCTACTCGATCTAAGATGGCCGGTTTGTCGGCCGCGTCAAATCGGCTGTCGATACGGTCGTAGTAGTGAGCACCTACTTTTTCAAACAAAGTGTCTAGCAATTGAGATGGCTTTTTGCCGGTTTGAACCATCAAGTCCAACAAGAAAAGGCCGGCCAAAATACCGTCACGCTCTGGTACGTGCTGGCGGAAGGCATAGCCACCGCTTTCTTCGCCACCAATCATCGCGTCAACTTCCATCATTTTAGGAGCGATATATTTAAAGCCTACACCGGTTTCATGAACTGGCACGTTGTAAGCCGCACCCAATTTGTTCAACATTTTGGTTGTTGAAATTGTTTTAACGATTGGGCCGCGCTCGCCACGTACTTCCAAGAAGTAGTAGCCTAGCAATCCGTACACGCGCAATTGATCGATGAAGTTTCCGTTCTCATCGCCAAATCCAACACGATCCGCATCACCATCGTTGATAATCGCAACGTCTGCACCCAGTTGTTTTACATAAGCTAGACCGTGATCAACGTTTGGCACAATCGGCTCCGGCCGAGACATGTGTGGGAAAATCGGGTTCCGTTCATTGTGTACTTCGTGAATGGTTGTTTTGCCACCACCCAATAGGCTTGGGAACCAGCCAGCTCCGTTACCCCACATGCAGTCTACCAACACGTTAAACCCAGCATCTTTGATGGGGCCCATATCGATTAATTTGTTTAACTGGCTGACATACGGTGCAAATGCGTCAAACTTAGTAACTAGACCGTCGGTCATCGCATCGTCCATTTTCATCCGATTAACCCCTTCCATATCGTAAGGGATTAAAGACTCAATTTTCTTGAGTCCGGCCGGGGCGATAGCACCACCAAATGGGTCACGAACTTTAAAGCCGCAATCGTATGGTGGATTATGGCTAGCGGTGATGTTGATTGCTCCGCCGGCGTTTTTGTCCACAACAGCGTACGAAATAGTTGGGGTGGGTGTGTTGCGTTCGGTTAGCCAAACATGGATACCGTTTGCGGCCAATACTTCGGCCGTGGCCGCTGCAAAATCTTCTGCTTGGAACCGTTGGTCGTGGCCAATTACTATGCCTTGGTCTGCAAGACCTTCTTGTTGCAAGTAATCAGCAAATCCTTGTGCGCAACGGCGCAAATTATCAAAGGTATAGTCTTCGGCAATCCGGCCGCGCCAGCCGTCTGTTCCAAATTTAATCGTATGCATTTATGAACCTCTATTTGGGGTGAACTGAATCTTATAAGAGTTTATTTTAAGTAGTGACGATAAGATGAATGAGTCGTCATTTGCTCGGTTTATTAGGAGTGGGCTCGCCTAATTTTTTTGTAAAAATGTTTAACTGATTGATGTCTTTTCAACCGTCTAGCTTACTTGGGCCATAATCCAGAGATGTAAGACAGGTAATTAGTATTACAGGTTGATTGTGACATACCTTATTAGCTTGTCAATTAACCAATAGTCATAGTTCAATTTTTTATGAACCCTTCACCAAATCTTAGGCAAAAAAGCGATCAAAAATAAAGGGAAGAATGCCGGTTGCAGATTATTAATGGAAGGAAGCGATTTTGAGGGGGTTAGAATGTAGGAAAAAGAGAAAGGGCATGTGGGGAAAGCGCCCTTTCTCTTAAATTTGAAAATCGTGCGGACTAGATTGGTTGCTGGCCTGTTTTTAGCATTTCTAGGTCAGCATCTACCATCATAGCAACCAGTTCGCTGAACGAAACTTTTGGTTCCCAACCAAGTTCTTTCTTGGCTTTTTCTGGGCTACCAACAAGCAAGTCAACTTCGGCCGGCCGCATGAAACGCTCGTCCTGAACAACAAACTCTTTCCAGTCTAGATCAATGTGGCCAAACGCCTCATCTAAGAACTGTTCAACAGAGAATGTCTCGCCTGTTGCCAATACATAATCATCTGGCTGGTCTTGTTGAAGCATCAAATACATCCCTTCAACATAATCGCCAGCAAATCCCCAGTCACGACGTGCGTCAAGGTTGCCCAAACGCAATTCTTTTGTCATGCCAAGTTTGATCATTGCTGCGTGGTAAGTGATTTTGCGGGTCACAAATTCTAGACCACGGCGTGGTGATTCATGGTTGAAAAGGATGCCTGAGCAACCGTACAAATCATAGCTTTCGCGATAGTTGATCGTAATCCAGTGGCCGTAAAGCTTAGCAACACCATATGGGCTACGTGGATAGAATGGGGTTGTCTCTACTTGAGGAACCTCAACAACCTTACCAAACATTTCGCTTGTGCTTGCTTGATAAAAGCGGATGTTTTTATCAACGATGCGGATCGCATCTAACATGCGGGTTACACCCAATGCGGTTACATCACCGGTAAATACCGGTTGGTTGAACGATGTTCCTACAAATGATTGGGCCGCTAGGTTATAAACTTCGTCTGGTTTATGTTCTTCTAAAATGTGGATTAGGGATATTTGGTCGCCTAAATCACCAGCTACAAGCGTAATTTGATCTTGTATGTGGGCAATGCGATGGAAATTTAGAGTACTGGTTCGGCGAACCATTCCAATGACTTTGTACCCTTTCGATAAAAGTAACTCGGCAAGATATGATCCATCCTGCCCCGTGATCCCTGTGACTAATGCTGTGGGCATATTTTCTCCAATTTCTAAAATTTTTTTGGTCTTTTTTCAACCAGCCCCAAACTGATCAATGAATCGTTACCGATTTCGCAGATAACTAAATTCAATTTACAGCAAAATATAGTTGGGAATCTGTCTGAACTTGTGTAAGACCGTAGGCTTCAGATTTAACTTTAAAGGAATATTTTCTATTTGCTACCAATATTACAGTGAGATTGGCTTTTCCTTGAGGAATTTTAGCAACTTAATCTGAATTATAACCTTTCGGAATTTGTGGGTAAACCAATATGAAGATAAGTAGGTAAAGCGTTGGTGAAAAGGATGAGAATGAGATATGTCAGGGTGTGAATACGTTATAATTCGAGAACTATCTGCACAATTTAGACTTAAAAAGAGGCCTTATGACAGAAGATGTCACACCACAAATCGATTCAAATATTCAAACTGATAATGTAACTGTTAGCGCAACTGCTCCACAACCGCAGCAGATTGTAATCAAACAGTCCGGTAGTCAAAGCTTTTGGTTGTTGATGGCGGTTGCTGTTGGATTTTTGCTTCCGGTTATCGCTTGTGGTGCTTTATCGGCCATACTCTTTTTCTCCGTTGGGGTTGGTTCAGC
>JAHDGV010000209.1:4353-5960 GCA_020631655.1 Chloroflexota bacterium
TTTAATTTTTCAGAGCTAATAGATGAGTGGGGGGTTGATGTGGTCAACATCACCAGTGGCCCCAATAAATCACTTGGGAGCCCATACGATCAGCTGAGCCCGGAGCATGTACAAATCTTGTCTACCTTAATTGATGAAAGCTATGACCAGTTTGTGCAAATCATCGTTGATGGGCGCGGGTTAGACGAAGCGCGTGTACGTGAGTTGGCCGACGGCCGGATTTATTCTGGAAAACAAGCGCTTGAAGTTGGCTTGATCGATGAGCTGGGGAATTTTTCGGATGCGATTGCACATGCGGCCGACATGGGTGGTATCACCGAAGAGCCGCGAATCATCGAATTTGAGCGAGTTCCCGGCTTCGAAGATCTGCTATCAACCTTAAGTCAAGCTCAGGGACGCACAACGGCCGATGAGATTCGGACTACAATTGAGGAGCTTGGGTTACCCCAAATCGAATACCGATACCTTGGCCCCTAACCGGCTAAGGTGTTTCACCGAGGAAGATTTTTGAGAAGCGAAAAAAGGAATTTAGCTAAATTAATTGGAGCCATCATTGTCTGTCTGGTTCTATTGAGTTCACAGTTTGACTCAGCGCCAGCAGAGGCTCAGGGGCGTACGGGTCTTGTTTTGGCCCACTATTATGCATGGTTTGACCCATCTTCGTTCAACAATGGGAAAACTCCCTTTACAAACCCATCCCCGTATTTCTCAACTGATGCAAGTGTCATGACCCGGCATGTTCAGCAGGCGAAAGGGGTAGGAATCGACGGATTTGTGCAGTCTTGGTACGGGCCAAATGCAAGCCAACAGACGGAGCCGAACTTTGCTCAGCTCCTAAATATCGCTTCGGCCAACGGATTTACCGCTTCGGTGACGTTTGAACCGATTAATCCGTTTTTGCCTGATAACAATGCTCGCATTGGGGCGTTGCAAACTTTATTGGCCACCCACGCTCAACATCCGGCCTATTTGCGCGTAGATGGTCGGCCGGTCATCTTTTTCTGGGCGTCATGGGCGCTATCTGTTGATGATTGGCGTGCTATTCGAAACGCAGCCGATCCGGGCAATACGGCCATTTGGATCGCAGAAGGGGGTAATGCTGACTATCTGTCCGTTTTTGATGGGATGTACATGTACAACCTGGCTTGGTCGGCTACGCCGGGTGAGGTGAATGTTGGAATTGGTGGCCGGACACGAGCCGCATCAGGCACGTACGGCTCGTATAAATATTGGGCCGCGGCCGCGATGCCGGGCTTTGACGATTCTTTACTTGGGCGAGGCGATAATACAATTGTGCGTTCACGTGGGGATGGTGCTTTTTATCGCAATAGCTTCAACGGTGCTGTGCGCAGCGGGCCAGATTTGATTGTGATCACATCCTATAATGAGTGGCCAGAAGGGAGCCATATTGAACCGAGCGCTGAGTTTGGCGATTTCTATCTAAATCTGACTCGAGAATTAATTTCAACCTATAAGGGGGGCGGAGTCCCACAATCGGCCGGAGTTCAACCGGTCGCTCCAACCGCGGCCCCCAGCACCACTGGAACTGAAGGCAATCAGGATGCGCCAACGGCCGCACCTGTAGCTCCGGTGTTTCAGCCACAGCC
>JAHDGV010000209.1:6060-9226 GCA_020631655.1 Chloroflexota bacterium
GAGCCTGAGGCAGAGTCTGTTGAAGATGAGCCGATAACGGATGAAGAAGATCTCAACGCATTGGAAGTGTTGCCCGCTGATAGTGCATTGGCCAATACAGAATTCTCGCTCGATGGCTACCCCAACACCGTTGTTCGGGACGAGGATGGAGCGATTCTTTACTCTGTTGAGTCAGGAAATACGATTATTGAGATTGCGTTGCTTTATGGGCTAACCCTGGACGAGATTTATGGTCTAAACGGGTTAAACGGGAGTAGTTTGCTTTCTGTTGGTCAGGAAGTGATTGTGGGATATGTCCCTGAACCGACAGGGGATTTGGTGGGAGGCTCGGCCGATTTGCCCGCTGTTCCTGAAACTGAAACGCCTACACCTGCACCAACCGCAACTGCAACTTTGGCCGCACCCGTTGTGCCAACCCTGCCTCCACCGTCGCCAACGGCGGCCGTCATCTCAGCCTTACCCACGGCCGAGCCTGAGCCTACACCAGAGCCAGAACTGCAACCTGTTAGTCAAGCAGTTGAGCAGACAGAATCAGGGCTTGAAATTGAACAGATATACCTAATCTTCCTGATCCTATCGATTGTAATTTTGCTAACGTCAGTTGGGCTGTTGCTCGTTTATTTGGGCCGCCGGAATAAGATTCAGGATTGATCTTTGCTCACACGTAAGCCTCAGCCCTAATATTGCATCAATGGTTGAGGCTTTTTATGTTAGATTCCGCAACACGAAAATTAAAAGAGGCTGTACTTAACCCTATTGCAAGCGTCTTAAGCGATGTAAACCCCAACGTCATCACTGTGACTTCTTTGGTTCCCGGCCTGTTGTGCGCTTGGTTTGCGGCACAAAATTTGATGGGATGGGCATTGGCGATGTGGATCGCCAATCGCGTATTGGATGGGTTGGATGGAACAATCGCACGGCTCAGTGGGACACAAACTGACTTTGGTGGTTATTTAGACATTCTGATCGATTTTTTGATCTATGCTATTGTTCCGATCGGGATTGTGCTGGGGAAGCAAACAACTTTTAATTGGATCACTTTGGTCGCTTTGTTGGCCGTTTTCTACATTAATTCCGCCTCGTGGATGTACCTCTCATCGATCCTAGAAAAACGGGGGGCTGGGGCAAAAAAGACGGCCGAACTGACCACCGTCACCATGCCAACTGGCATCATTGAAGGGACCGAGACGGTGATTGCTTACAGCCTATTCCTGCTTTTTTCGAATCAGATTGGGATCTTGTTTTTGATTTTTGGAAGCTTGGTTCTTTTAACCATCATTCAACGGTTGGTATGGGCAAAATCTGCATTGAGTCTTTAAGGTTCTCGAGCGTGCGGGGTCAAAGGGGTTGCATTTGCCCTTAAAAATGAAGCAAAATAGGGCGATGGAAAGAACAGTACCAACCTCAGGAAATGAAGATATACAATTGTATATGCGCACTTACTACTCACTGTTGCGCAGCTCAAGGGAAGTTTCGATTCGTGCCGTCACAGAGGCGCACATGCGGTCGAACTCCGCCCTACATGTTAAAGCGAACGAAAACGAGGTCGATATGTCGGCCTTTTTTTATAGCTTAATGCGGTTACCCGATTGCTTTTTGCAACATGTTAGTTTGGTTGTGATGGGGCAATCTCGGCCGGTTTTTGTTGAGAATGGGTATGCTGATATCGACAATTGGACAGAGGTAACGGCCGCGGCTCGTCGCCGTCGCAGTTTTTTCAATGGCAAAGAGACGTTGGCCGTGTTCATCGCCAGCAGGTCAGACATTGATGATCTCATCCCTATTTTGACAGCTTACCAAATCGAATACGATAAGCTCCACCAGCTTTTGTCGAGCAATAACATGATTGCGCTACTAGACAAAGCTGATCAAAATGGGCAACTAACTGAGAGCGAGTTAGAAATTCTGGTTCAGCATACTCAAATCGAGATGGACGAGCTTCAAAAACTCCAAAAAGTTTGGGGAGATCAATCGGTCGCGAATTTTAAACATATTTCGTCTACACCCTGCACGATTTCGATCCGATCACTGGCGAGTTCGTTTGTAAACTACAAACGGGCAACCCGCCGCTGGTGGGATGGAATCGCAGATCACTGTAGCGAGATTAAATTTATGGATCGGCCGGTCTACTTTGTCTCGAGTAATACCCATAGTTTGGCAAATTTAGTCAGCGGGCACGCACGATCTTTAGAAGATGAGCTGATTCAGTTTGTTGAGGATGGCCATTCGGCCGAGCTGAAAGAGATTTTAGACATCCAAAAACGAGAAAATGCCTCTCGCGGCCGACGTGATAACCTGCTCTACTACTCGCTTAAAAAGTATGAGGCGGCCGATGAAAATCGGGTAGATGATCGTTTGAAGGCTGAAGCTAGTATCGGCCTATCGCGCATCAACACTCCCCAATTTTTAGATCTTGAAGCCCAAGTTGTTCAAGTTAAAAACCTTGATTCTGAACATCTAGATTATCGGCTGTCTATTCCAAATCAGGCTAAATTGGCTAACAGCGAGGCGGTCATCATCAATATCGACTACCCATTGGGTATGGCGGCTTATCAGATTTTGTCTGAAATCTCGCGTAACATCGGCCAAATAAAAGGGATTTTTATCATGGGTAAGGCGGCCACGCTCAACGGCCGGATTGGGGACGTGATGATTCCCAACGTGGTACATGATGAGCATTCAGCCAACACCTATCTGTTTAAAAATCATTTTACGGCCGATCATCTCGCTCCGCACCTAACCCACGGCGTTGTTTTAGACAATCAAAAAGCGATAACAGTACCGGGAACTTATTTGCAGAATCACGAATACATGAGTGTGTTTTATCGGGAAGGGTATACCGACCTAGAAATGGAAGCCGGCCCTTATCTGAGCTGTGTTTATGAACTTATCCGGCCGCGCCGCTATCCAACCGATCAAATCGTGAATCTCACCATCGCTGATTTCCCGATTGGGATTGTGCACTACGCATCTGATACACCATTTAGCAAAGGTGAAAATCTTGGCTCGCGGAATTTGTCATATGATGGGATCGAGTCAACCTATGCATCAACGATTGCGATTTTGCAGGCGATTATTGATGAGGAATGTCTGGATTAGGCTCCAGCTCTAGTTAATTAAATTAGGACTTTCGCTTGCAAGGAGCCCTGAGCTTGTCGAAGGGTGA
>JAHDGV010000912.1 GCA_020631655.1 Chloroflexota bacterium
GATCGGCAAACCTGCCACACAAGCCACGCTTGAGCAAGCGGCAAAAATTGCGGCCCAAGGGGCAAACCCTCTGCCACAGTCAGCTTGGAAAGTGGACATGCTGGTGGGTACATTGCTGACTACGTTAGAAATGGCGCTTGAAAGTTAGTTAGGCGTAATTCGAGTTATAATTTCACGGCTGTGTTGCTTCACTTTGCGGCACAGCCTTTTTTATTCTATGGCACAAATTGCAAATCAAAACCGATCAGTTGAATTAGGCATATGGGCGATGGCGATGGGGAACTTCGCGGCGGGTATGAGCTCGCTGGTGATCGCTGGCGTTCTGACAGACATCGCGGCGGACCTGATGGTGAGCGTCGGAACGGCCGGGCAGTTGGTCACCATCTACACCTTGGTTTACGGTATCGGTGCGCCGATTGTCATCGCCCTGACCAGCCGCTTTGATCGCAAGCTAATGCTGACGGTCGGGATGGTGTTGATTCTAATCGGAAGCTCTGTCGCTATTTTTGCAAACTCATATGCGCTGTTGTTTATCGCTCGCATCATTGCCGCATTTGGTTCGGCCGCGTTTGTGCCATTGGCCGCGGCCGTTGCTATCGCCATGGTCAGCGAAGAGGAACGCGGCCGGGCAACTTCCATCGTGTTTAGCGGATTCTCCCTATCCAGCGCACTTGGTCTGCCCATTGGGGCCTACATCGGCTTGACCTTTGGTTGGCGCTTTACCTTTGTAGCGATTGTTTTTATCGCGCTGATCGGTGGGATTTTAGTCTGGACACAGTTGCCAAAAGGGATTCAGACTCCTCCAGTTAACTTAGCCATCTTCCGCAAAGTATTTCGCCACTCCCTACTCATGACGGTGCTGGCTGTAACCATCCTGCAATTTGGTGGGCAGATGGCGCTGTTTGCATTTGTGGGGCCTTGGCTTCAAGGATTGACAAATCTGGATGCAACCGGAATCTCAATCGTGCTGTTTATCACCGGGCTGGGGGGAATTGCGGGAACGTACCTTTCTGGATATGGCACGGATCGGATCGGTGCGCGAGCCACCCAGCTGATTTTGATCCTTGCTCTCGTAGTTATCATGCTGTTTTTACCAGTCATCCAAGCGAGCCTGGTAATCGGTGTCATTCTGATGTTTTTGTGGAGCGGGGTTGGGCAAGGATTTATCCCGCCACAGTTGGTGAGAATCGCCAGTGTAGGGCCGGAACTGTCTACGGCCGCATTAAGCTTAAATTCTGCATTTATCAATGTTGGCCTTTCTCTGGGAGCGTTTGCCGGCGGCTTTTACATTGACAATATTGGGGTTGAAACTGTGTCTTACTTGGGAGCCGCTGGCGCATTTCTAGCGACGCTTATCTTTGCCCTTTCATGGGTAATGGAGAATCGTTCAGCAAACTTGATTAACGACTAGCCAGTTTAGATAAAATCGCCTCGCCATAGCTAGTCGTCTCTGGGAGTCTGCATTCCGCCACAAGC
>JAHDGV010000913.1 GCA_020631655.1 Chloroflexota bacterium
TGCGGGTGGGTGAAAACATGAGTGAGTTGATCCGGTTCCCAATGGCAAAGGCGGCAACAACTTCATACCCAAATGGGGCGATCAAAACGTTGATCAATAAAAAACCGAAGTGGGTGCTGGCCTGAGAAAACGAGAGCGGCAATCCCACCTTTAAAAGATGTAGATTGATCTCCCGAATGTTTAAAGATGAGTCAACCCGCCAGCCGATGGCAAAGTCATGTTTTTTGCGATGATAGAGCCACACGATGACGATCACTTCAATAAATTTGGTGACCAGCGTGGCGTAAGCCAACCCATCAATGCCTAAATTCAACACATAAATAGCAACGGTGTTCATGATGACGTTGCTGACCAAACTGAGCAGGGATATTTGGGTTGAGATCTCCATTTTGCCCTGCGAGATGAAAAGGGTCATGTAGAGGGCGATGATGGCGTTGGCTGGCAAAGAAAAACACATGATCCGGGTGTAGATCAGCGATTGGTCGTAGAGGTCTCCGGAAAGTTGGAGCAGTCTGAGCAAAGGAGAGGCGAACAGCACGCCTGATATGGAAAAGATCAGCGCAACCGCAATAATAAGAATTCGTAGCTGAGTGGCGTAAGCGGCCGCTTGCTCCCGCTTGTCTTGCCCGATTTGTTTGGCGATGATGCTGACCCCGCCGCGTGAAATGCCGCGCACCACGGCCGTGAGCATGACAAACAGTGGTGACACAAACGCAACTGAGGCGACTTGGACACCGCCCAAGCGAGAGGCAAAAATCATATCGACAAAGCCGTAGGAGGTGGTGAGCAGACCGGCCAGCATGACCGGCGCAGTCATTTTGACGATGAGCTGGGTGATTGGATCTTTGTCGAGGTTGTGTTTGGTGTTTTTGAGCATTAATTAAGTTAAGTTTGTCACATCAGACTCTGCTTGTGGAGGCACTTTGCTCCCAATCCGTAATTGTATCGGAAACGGTTTGCCCGTTATCATTTCTTCACTGATTTAAAGATAATTTATAGCTTGAAATATGTTTAACCTTGTTGAGATTGAAACCCCAAGATTATTGAAAAAGGCTGACTATTATTTGCTCGAGCCTCCCATTACGGTGACGGCCGAACAGTGCGAGCGGAGCGCAGGCGGCCGACATGATTTTTATTCAGAGGGGGATTATTGGTGGCCCGATCCCGATAATCCAGATCGGCCGTACATTCGCAAAGATGGTTTGAGCAATCCCGATAATTTTGTGGCTCACCGAAAAGCGATGATGCGCTTAAGTGACATCGTTGGCACCTTAGCTTCGCTTTACAAAATTACAGGTGAAAGCAGGTATGCAGAACACGCTGTCAAACATCTGAAAGCTTGGTTTGTTGATGCAGAAACCAAAATGAACCCAAGCCTGCTTTATGGGCAAGCGATCAAAGGGCGCCATACCGGCCGGAGTATCGGCATTATAGATACCATCCATTTGGTTGAAGTGGCAATGGGGGCAAAGGTCT
>JAHDGV010000914.1 GCA_020631655.1 Chloroflexota bacterium
ATCGAAACGATTTCTGGAAATACGGCGAGTGTGTCTAGCTCTGCGGCCGGAATTTCTGCACCAACGGCATCAATAAGCCAAAGATCACTTGTGACCAACCCGCCAACTGCAATAACTGCCTTTTGGGCCGCATCTGGCCCATTGGCCGTCACAATCACGTTTAAAGAATCGTTTTCAGTCGCTTGTTGTCTAAGCGCAGGGTCTATGTACGCTTGTGCAGTTAAATCTACACCGCCTTCAGCAGAATGAAACTGAAAGCTAAACAAGGCAACAAAAATAAGCAGAATAATGGTTCCCACGATTTGCCTTAGTGAAATGTTTTTGGCAGAAAGATAATTGATATGCATAGGTTTTCTAGAGTTTTTGACTAAAGGTTTTCTAAAAACGGTCTAACAACTCTAGGCTATTTTTCATCTCTTTCTAAAACACTGTCATTTTTGAACAAGGGGAGGTACTTTTGATCTATTTGTGGATGCAGGATGTAGGCAACCCTCGATTTTTTGTTGCTGTTGAAGAACTACTTAATTCAATAGTCTTTCCTCATACGGATAGTTGCTCAGCTTTTCGTACCCCGTTTCCGTAATCAAAACTTGATCCTCAAGCTTCACACCCTCACCGTGGGTTTTGTAGCCTACATAGCTCTCGACACAGATCACCATACCGGGCAACAGATGGCCGTCCCAGCCGTATGCGTCCCACGCATCTGGAAAGTAGATGGCTGGAGCCTCGTCACACATACCAACCCCGTGATATTGCACCGTGTAGGTGTTAAAAACGGCCGGATCATACTGTAACGTATTAAAGGTTAAGTCCCGATAGCTTGTGCCGGGGAGCATCAGCTCCATGTTTCGCTGAATCTGCTCGTGGGCCCGTTTGTACACATCTTTTTGGTTTTCGGTTGGCGGTTTGTCGCCACACAGCCACGTCCGTGAGATATCTACGCAAATGCCGTAGGAGCCGACCAAATCGGTGTCAAAGGCCATCAAGTCCCCATTTTGAATCTCTCGGCTGGAGCATTCTTGATACCAAGGGTTTGTGCGAGGGCCGGATGACAAAATGCGCGTTTCGATCCATTCGCCACCCCGGGCGATGTTGGCCGCGTGCAGATGGCCCCACAGCTCTTGCTCTAACACGCCAGGAACCAACTTCGATTTCATGATGTCCATCGAGCGTTCACACGCTTCAATCGCACAGCGCATCGCCTTGATTTCTTCAGGATGCTTGATCTCGCGAGCCAGCTCCATAATTGTTTCACCGTTGTAAAACTCAACCCCGTGCCGGGTCAGTTCCATCAACCCTTCGTAGTTGCACCGGTCGATGGCGAGCCTGCTGTTGCCGCCACCGTGCGTTTTAACAAGGTCTGCCACTTCGGCCGCCCAGATTTTCGCATGTTCCTCAATTCGGTCTCCTGAAATTAGGTAAAACCACGCATTGGTCGGCCGGATTTCTGTCACGATGTCCGTATGCAGATTCAG
>JAHDGV010000210.1 GCA_020631655.1 Chloroflexota bacterium
TTCTACTCAATACTTCCAACTTACTCAACAGGCTGTCCATGTCTGCGTAACAGCCCTGCAGATGCCGTTTGCCGCCACTTTCGTAACCGATCCGGCCGTGTAAAATTCGCTGATTGTCAAACAGCATCGCTTGCCCACCGTCTAACTTAAACGTGATTTTAAACTCATCTGATTCAAGCATTTGGGCAAAGGTTTGGTACGCCTTGTAGAATCCCTTCATCTTTTCAGGAGCCGTATAAAACGCCTGCATCGAACGATTGTTGATCCGAATACTCCGAACTTCACCCCATTTGTTGGTTTCGATGATCGATGCTTCGTGCTCAAGGTGAGCATCATCACTTTGGAACTTGAACGTCACCGGCGTTGAGCTGAGTAGCTCAAATGCGGCCGGCTCCCGTTCCCGAAGCGCTTCGGCCGCGGCCCAGCCATCTGCCAAGGTGCTGTCACCACCGCTGACATTGTTATTGAGCACGTGCAACAACTGTAGTCCCGGGACCGGATGGCGATATGGATTATCGGTGTGGCCTGTGAGAGTCAGGCTGGTAAAGGCTAAATTGGACGGATTGGGTTCAACCTGAACGTCAAAAAGTGTGCCGTAGTTGGTTTCACGCACATAGCCAAATAGATCGATGATTTTGAAAAGTGACTCCAGCTCAGTCGGAACATTGGTTATGAGGGCAAAGCCGTGGTCACGAACGCTTTGGAGCATCGGTCGCAGAGCGTCATCATCAGCCGCCATCGCTTCATAATCATGAAACGTGGGGTTTGGCATGTCGGCCGCCTTCCACGGTTGGATCGCTTGCCTGCGTGATTGAACCTCGGCCGTTTCATACGCGTTGGCCCGCAACCAAGCAGGCTCAAACTTGCTGACAGAGCCATCATCTGCCCAAGTGAGGTCAACGGTTCCGTTTATGCTCACGTTGCTCGGCTTGCTGTCTAGCGGAATATTGGCCGTTTCGACCAATTTTTGGCCGTTGGCGTGGCGGTTGCTGGGCGCGTTGTCCCGTAACCAAATATGGTGAAACTGGCTTGAATGCCCGTCGGCCCACTCAATGGTGAGCGCATCTTCGTCAAATTGGAAAGTTTGGATAGTGGATTTACTCATAAGCAAATATTCACCCCGATTATTTGTCCTTAAAAATCAACCCAATGTGGATTTGCGGGAATTGTAAACCAGTCAAAAATCTTTAACCAGTTGGTTGTTACCCGAGGATAAATGATAAATATGAAAACTGACGACTAGATTTGTCGTTCAACTAAATAGGGTCATAATCCCCTTATGCAGACATACTCCCATTTTATAATGACGGCCGTGGGAAACCGGCTGATGAAGCGCCAATCATCAAAAAGCCCAAGCCTGCCACCACTACGGTCCAGAGCTCTACTTTTAGGCTCAGTAATGCCGGATGTGCCGCTGACTGCAATTGCGATCACAACCATACTTACTGACCTGATTCAGGGTAATTTTGCAGACGAAGAGACTTTGTCCTACACACAACAGCTATTTGACACGTGGTTTTTTCAATCCTCATGGGTCAAAACGGCTCACAATCTGTTTCACGGTCCCATCCCTGTGCTGGTTTACATCTTGATTGGCTATTTTGCTTGGAAAAACGGCCGAAAATGGGGAGCGTCTATCTTTTGGTTTGGGTGCGCCTGCATGCTCCATACTCTCATCGATATCCCACTGCACTACGATGACGGCCCTTTACTTTTGTTCCCATTCAACTTTGACTTTCGGTATTACAGCCCTGTCAGCTATTGGGATCCGGCTCGCTACGGCCGCCAATTTACGATTTTTGAGCATATTTTGGTGCTTGGCATGCTGGTCTGGATTTGGATGGATAGCAGAAGAAATAAACTTGTAAAAGACTCTGGCTAGCCATGCGTAATTTGCTGTATCCAATCGGGTATCCGTTCCGCAAGCGGCAACTTTTGGCAAGATGGGAAGCCGCCGGTCGGCCGAACCCACCTCCAGCCTATTTTAAGCATGACTACCTCAAACAACTAGCGGCCGAAAACCCGCATCTAACTACATTTGTCGAAACCGGAACGTGGAAGGCGGATACGCTTTATCAGTTGCGCAACAGCTTCCAAACACTCCATTCGGTAGAACTTGATTTTGACTTGTTCTTGGCCGCAAAAAAAAGGCTCTCCCGCTTTAAACACATCCGCCTCTGGCAGGGGCATTCCCCCGAAGTTCTTCAGCTTATCCTTGACAAACCGTCGTCTCCCACACTGTTTTGGCTAGACGCACATTACATGAGCGGCGGCGTGTCAGGATATGGTATTTGCCCCATTTTGGCCGAGCTTGAAGTCATTTTTGAACAGTGCCATGAAGAGGCCGGGCATTTAATTTTGATTGACGATGCGCGGAACTTTATCCCGGCCGGTGATTACCCCACTTTGGCCGAGGTGGAACAGTTTGTCACCGTTCATTGGCCCAGCTACAACGTTTGGGTTCAAGATGATATGATTCACTGTCGATCTCAGGTAAAGCAATAGGACTTACGCAAAAATCAAATTTGTAACACAGACATCCCTGTCTGTGAGGCTTTTACAGGCAAGGATGCCTGATTTACAAACCAAATGCGTAAAAGCCCTAAGCAATAAATATTCCAACTCTAGATAATATGAACACTCAATTTTTAACCAACAAAAACCAAATCGGTGAAATGATCACAAGCCAACAGGCCATCCCAGAAACGCTGGGCGAAGGGCAGATTTTGTGCAAAGTGGATCAGGTGGCGCTAACGGCCAACAATGTGACCTATGCGGTAACGGGCAACATGCTCAAATATTGGGATTTTTTCCCAACCGAAGACGCTGGATGGGGCATCGTGCCGATGTGGGGATATGCTGATGTGGTGCAATCGAACCACGCTGACGTACCGGTTGGGGAGCGTTTGTATGGCTACTGGCCGTTTGGAAGCCACGTGGTAATGGACGCCACCAAAGTTACCCCACAATCACTCATGGATGGGGCTGAGCATCGACAAGCTTTAAACGCAATCTACAACCAGTACACACGCACGGCCAATTCGCCCGGATTTGAGCCTGCTTTCGAGAATCTTGTGGCTCTGCTCCGGCCGATGTTTACCACGTCGTTTTTGTTAGATGATTACATCTATGACAGCACCCCTACGGCTAAGACCATTGTAGTTTCAAGTGCATCGAGCAAAACAGGATATGGCACCGCATTTTGTTTGGCCAAAAACAAAGCGGATCGAGGTGATTACACTATTGTGGGGCTAACCTCGGCCGGAAATGTGGACTACGTGACCGGCTTGGGCTTGTATGACAAGGTGTTGACCTATGATCAGGTGGACCAATTGCCGGGTACAGATGCCCCGGCCGTTTATGCAGACTTTTCTGGCAACGCCAAATTGCGGGCCGCAATTCATCATCATTATGGCGAAAACATGGTCCGAGACATTGTGATTGGGGTTACCGATTGGACCCAGCAAGGGTCAGCCAAAGGATTGCCAGGGGCGAATGCAGAGATGTTCTTTGCTCCGTCACAGGCACAAAAACGGATGAAAGAATGGGGCGGCGGTGATTTTATGCGTCGTGTTGGGACTGACTTAACCTCTTTTATCCAGTTTGCGAGTAGCCAAATCGAGGTTTCTGAAAAGTCAGACGCGGCCGAAATCGCCCAGCTTTGGACCGATATGGTTAAGGGTAAAGTGGACCCCAAAATCGGATATATTCTGAAAATGTAGGTCACGTACTGCACGCATCACGCCACTTATGCAATCTAAAGTCACAACTTATCTCGATACTCAGGGGATTGAATACAAGCTCTTGCCCCATACCGAGCCGGTTTTCACGATGGAAGCGGCCGCGGCCCAGCGCGGGGTGATCCCAGATGAAATGCTCAAGTCGATCCTGTTGCGGGACAAAAGCCACAACTATGTGATGGCCTGTGTGCTGGGGTACGGCCAGCTTGACCCTAAAAAAGTGCGCGCTTTTTTCCCAGATGGGCAGTTCCGGCGGTTGCAGTTCGCCTCGGCCGAAGAGATCACCAAACAGACCGGATACATCAAGGGGGCTGTGTCACCGTTTGATTTACCAGACGGCATTCCGCTCGTGATTGATGAACGGATCCACCAGTTGGAACGATTTAACACCAGTACGGGTGATCACATGTTTGGGATTGAGCTGGCGACGGCCGATCTGCTTTCTGCCACCAATCCGTTTTTAACTGATATTCAAAAAGGATAAAGGGTAAGAAATAAAGGATAAAATTTCCGCCTTTCAACTTTATCCTCTATGCTTGCCACATTATGGCGATTTTTGAAGAACTCGACATCGAACAGCTAGACACGATAACCTCTGGGGAGATCGTGGCGATTGAGCCCGGTAGCGCGGCTGAAGCGGCCGGGATTTTGCCCGGTGATCGCTTGCTGGCCGTAAACGATACACCGGTTGAGGACATCATTGATGTGCAGTTCTACACGGCCGAAGAAGAGTTTGATCTGCTGATTCGGCGAGGCGAAGAGCTGATCACATTTGAGATCGGCCGGGATTACGGGGAAGAGCTGGGACTGCATTTTTCCCATCCCACATTTGATACTGACATTCGCCGATGCAACAACCTGTGTGAGTTTTGCTTTGTATTGCAGATGGGGCCAAAGTTCAGGCGCACGCTTTACATCAAAGACGACGACTATCGCTATTCGTTTTTGTTCGGCCATTTTGTGACCTTAACTAATCTGAGCGATCACGATTGGTGGCGGATTGAAAATATGGGGCTGTCCCCTCTGTATGTCAGCGTGCACGTTACAGACTGGGAGAAACGGCGCGAATTTTTGCGCAATGCCACTGCGCCTGACATTTTGCCTCAGCTAAAAAAATTAGCAGATTGGAATGTACAAATCCATACCCAGCTTGTGATTGTGCCGGAGTTTAATGATGGGGAGTGGCTCGAGCGTTCGATACGAGAATTGGCCGACATGTGGCCGGCCGTGCAATCTGTGAGCGTGGTGCCGGTTGGGCTAACCAGCCATCATAAATACAAAATGCGGGTGCATACGACTCAAGAGGCGGCCGACACGCTCGATTATGTGCATCAGCTCCAAGAGATTTATCTTGAAAAATTTGGGGTTCGGTTCCTTTACCCAACTGATGAGTGGTATCTGGTTTCTGGTCAAGAAGTGCCGCCGTTGGAGGCCTACGACGATCAGGCTCTGCACGAAAATGGGTTGGGGATGGTGCGCGGCTTTTTGGATGAGTGGGCCGGGGTTAAAACAGAAATCGCTGAGTGGAAGGCAACCCATCCTGAAAAATGGCCCTGCGACGGCCGGAAGCTGACATTGGCAACGGGTGCGTTGTTTGCAGACACGTTGCAAATGGCCCTAAATGAATTTTCTGAGCTAACCGGCATTGAAACAGATTTGCGGGTGATGAAAAACATCCGCTTGGGTGAAGGGATTACTGCGGCAGGCCTGTTAATGGGAGAGGATGTTTTAATCCAATTGGGATCTGTTGAGTTAGGCGATGTGGTTGTGCTCCCCAGAATCATTTTTGATCACCCAGATACTGTCTCGCTTGATGACTTATCGCCGCAAGATTGCGCCAACCGGCTCAAGCGGCCGGTTGCTTTGGCTGATACGATGGGTGATATTTGGGATGTGATTATCGGTGAGTCGGCGACAATTCGCTGGCCGGAATAAGTCTATCTAGCTTGCATATTATTACTGGCTTGGGAGTTTATAAATGGCATTGGCTGCAAACTCGCTGAACTTATCTATGGTGTTTAGATCATTCATCGAGAAACGCCCTTTCTCAGTCCGGCTTTCAACATAAATGGCACCGATCAACTGGTTGTCAGCAATCAGGGGGGCGCTCAGAATCGAGCGGAGGCTGCGGCGCACAATAGATTGAGAAGTTGAAAAACGGGGGTCTGCCATCGCATCTGAGGTGAGAATCGGCTGGCGATTCATGATGATGGCGGTTAAAACGGTGGTGCTGATCGGATCTTCGCTCGGATTGTAGTAGCCGCCCCAGTGGTGACGAACGGCCGGAAAATCGAACGTTCCATCCTGTTTTAGTTTGACCACGCATCCATTTTCAGCATCTAAGATCACAATTGCCTGATCTAAAATATATTCAAATAAGGTGGTTGGGTCAGAAATTTTTGACATGGCGCCGACAATTTCTAGAAAGTTGTGCTCCACCGCGTCCGCATTCAATCGTTTTGTTACTAAACTGCTACTGTCTCGCATAATACTCACATCCCTTGGCTATAGTCTTTAATATCGGGACGAGTATATAACAACGGTAATGTGGCTGAATATAGCCCTTTTTTCCTCAAAAATAGGCGAGCAATTTTCAGTTTTTAGCGAATTGAAAGAACTTCTGTAAGGTCGTCCCCTTCGTTGATTAAAACAACCCCCATTTCGCGCCCCTGCAACTCTGTCACCAGCGTTTCGTTTGAGCGTCGGCCGCCGAAGCTAGCTGGGTTCACCAGAATGGTGACGACACGCAAGCCACGTTGGCGTAATTGGCGAGCCGCCTCGGCCCACTCCGGCCGGGTAGTGGGGGTGATCACAATCACTGTAGAACCGCGTGGAAAAACGCGTGATTCTGACAAAAGCATATGCTCAGGTGCCATTGCTCCCTCGGCCCGTAAAACAGACAAGGTCTCAAAAATTTTCGTTTCTTGTCGAATCCCTCGATCTGGCTGAACAATTTCGTTTGTATGCCCGTAAGCCATCATCCCAACAGAACGATTGCTCTTGAGAAAGAACTGCGAAAGTGAGGCGGCTATCGTGACGATGTATTCCTCAGTTGTGGCGGGTAGCTCGAATTTTGAAAGCTCCAGCATTTTTAAGGCATCCAATCGATTGGCAGAAATCCCGCTAACAACGTCTTCTGCTACAGCCTGATCAAATACCGACATGTCGGGCACAATCCAAATGTCAGCCAGTGGATCCAGCTCGAACTCTTTTACGATAAGACGGTTGCGCCGTGCAGAGCTCTTCCAATGGATGCGGTTTAAGCTATCCCCCGGTGCATAATCACGCACACCGGCCGCATTTGTGGTCACAAAGTGTGTTTTGCGCCGCAGGGCATCACCCCCAGACAAAACTCCGGCCGGTAAAATAAAGCTTTTAATTGGCAAGCTGAGTGGGAAAATGACTACGGGGGCGGTGGCTTCTACCGCTTTTTCAAGCGTAAAAAAGCCAAACGGATCGCTGGCGCGCAGCATCATCGGGCCGAGTCGGTATCGGCCGCGCTGGCGACAGATCGTTTGAACCCGCCACTGGGTTCCCTGATTGCCCCACAGGCCGCTGACGACGTGGCTGGCTTGATGGGCCGGTACGTCTGAGTGGTCGAGCACTTCGAGCGGCAGTTTTGGGATGATCGATGTGTTTTTGATTCTGAAGCGCTCTTCTAAGGGGCGGCCGACTTGGGTGCGACGTGTGCGCGTTGACCGAGAAAAGCTGATGTAACGGAGAGATGCCCAGACCCAAGCGAATGACACCAGCAACACAAGTGCGAGCATGTAGGTGAAGGTGTAGAAAAATGGCCAGCCGGTGTACAGCCCCGCTAAAAGCGAAAGGGCCATAAGGATAAGAACGGCGTTTCGTCGGGTCATTGGGTCGGGTTTGTTTGGGTTTAAACGGGGACTGCTACGCTTTTGAGAACGCGATCAATAACATCATCGGTTGTAATATCGCGGATACGTGCCGCAGGGCCAACGATGATACGGTGAGCGAGAGCTGGACCAGCTAGCTTTTTGACATCGTCTGGTGTCACATAATCTCGGCCGGACATAGACGCCCACGCTTGACACAATCTAAACAAAGCCAATGCACCGCGCGAGCTTGAGCCAAGGTAAACATCGTTGTTAATCCGGGTTTCGCGCACGAGGTCAACAATGTACCCTCTAATCCCATCGTTGATATGCACATCTTTGATTGCTGTTTGTGCGGCCGTTAGTTGTTCAAGTGAAACAACTTGCTCAAGCGTTGTGATCGGATGAACTTTTTCCTGCCGATCCAGCACGGCCAGCTCCTGAGTGCGATCTGGGTATCCCAACCGAATGCGAAGCATAAAGCGGTCAAGCTGTGCCTCTGGCAAAGGGAATGTTCCTTCGTATTCAATCGGGTTTTGGGTGGCTACCACCATAAATGGGGGTTTTAAAGGATGGGTTGTCCCCTCAACTGTCACTTGGCGTTCTTCCATCGCTTCTAAAAGTGCAGATTGGGTTTTAGGCGTTGCCCGGTTGATTTCGTCGGTTAAAACGATCTGGGCAAAAATCGGCCCTGGCCGGAATTCAAATTCAAGTGATTTTTGATTAAAAACGGAAACACCCGTGACATCTGTTGGCAACATGTCGGGCGTAAACTGAATGCGCCGAAAATCGCATCCAACCGATTTGGCCAGTGAGCGAGCTAAAATCGTTTTACCCACACCCGGCACGTCTTCAATCAAAATATGACCCTGACACAGCAGGCCAAGAACGGTTAACTCAACCGCTTCTCGTTTACCCACAATTACTTTTTCTATATTCTCGGCAATCTTGCCGCAGATTTCCTGTACTGTTGCCATCGTCACTCCGTTTTTGCGAATTGAAATTTAACTTGGCAGAGTATAGCAGGGGTTTTTGATAGGTAAAATCGATTTATTGGGTGTTAATAGGAGTCGCTTGATTGAGGTAAATCGTCGCTTTTATTTGAAATGCTGAAGGCTTTCTAGCTTTATTTTTGCCGCATTAAATCGTTGTAATTCATACAAATCTACGGCCGCGTTGTAGGTCGCTTTTTCATCAGCTGACAGATTTTTATTTTTTGCGATTTGGGCCAGCTGCTGTTTGACTTCAGTTTTTAGTTCAAACATTTTGTTGGCAATGATGGCTCTTGAAGATCCGCTCGACATCTAATTTCTTCCTTGGGACTTTGTCTGGCTGACACAATCCCGATCACATTTATTCTCATCAATCTAAAACCAATACGAACCGATTATTTTTAGGGTTTCAAGCTGCTACTTTGTAAAGTAAGTAAGTTAAGTCTTGGTGCGAGATCACCCTTCGACAAGCTCAGGGCTCCGCCACTGCCGTTAAAGGGTAGACTGAGCTTGTCGAAGTCGAGATCGCGGTCTTCGAAAGCCAAGAATATATA
>JAHDGV010000211.1:0-2856 GCA_020631655.1 Chloroflexota bacterium
ACCGTTTTGCCCGAGTTCAGGTCCATCAGATAGATCATGCCGCCGTTTTCTCGGTTAAAGGCAACTTCATATTTTGCGTTGGGCGGGCTAAAGGTGAACATGCTCCGGGTGCCGTCAGCCAAACTCGCGCTGTCTGCGTAGTGGTAGGCGTATCGACTACGGCCGGCGACCGTGTAGAACCACTGCTCACCCGGCTTTAGATCAAAGTGGTCGCAAAAACTCGTTTCACCTTCCGGCTGAATCGAGCACACTTGCTCCCCATCTTCAGGGCCGCGCGGATAATCCCCACGGCTGGCCCACACAAACACCCGGTCAATTCTCGGATCGTCCGGATTTCGCCAAGAGATAAAGCTCGTTTCTCGTTCAAAACGGACTTCTACATCGCTCGGATAAAGAACCGACTGTCCGATCTCAAGGAAATCGAGCCACAGCTCACCGGCCGGGAAGTCAGATGCCCCCGGCATAACCAGCTCAAGCCCGGTGATGTTTGAATAATCAAAGCCAGGCTGCCGTACGGGCAACTTCCACGTTAGGGTCACCCATTCATTTTCTTTTTCAACGATAGCGGTTGACGAGCGGACACTGCTTTCACCCGATTTAATGTTGAACTCTAAAGGCAATAATCGCTCAGGGGAGTAGACTTTGGCCCGAATATAGTTTATATCGGTCCAGTCAGTCGCTTGCTTAGGCAGTGTAGCATCTAGACCGCTGGCATTGACTGTGGGGAATTCCCCCGGTTGCCAAACCGCCTGATCCCATCCCAAATATAACGAGCCAGCACTGCCCGCATAGGTGCGGGTGTGGGTTTGCCCACCGGCCGTGCTGTCTGGATTAATCGGCGCCCAATCCAAAGCTGGGCCATCAAAAATGTCCCATGCTTCTGAGCCGTCTAGTCTAAAATTATCGATGTGGAAATTTAACTGGTCGAGCTTTTCCGCATCCCCGGCCGCTTGGTCGCTGTACCGGTAAACGGCCAAATAGACTTTGCGCACATCGCTCAAAATATCTTCAGGGATGGCTCGGTAAATGTGCGCGTTCCCCTTTAGTGGAAAGGTCATCTGCCGGTTGTCCCACTGGAACAACTGCCAGCCTAAAATCATAACCGCACAGGCCTGCTTCGCATCAGAATTTTCAAGACACAACCGGGTTTCTGAAAGCCCTGTTGGGTTTTCTTCCATGTAGATGTCGAAGGTAGCAAAATCATACTTGCTCCAATCTTCCCCGATAGGAAGCTCACGTTTTAGCCCAAATTCAACCGTGTTACGGGCCAAGTCCCCACCGGCACCCAAATCGCTAAGAGGGGCGATAATGTGCCATGCATTTTCCCCTTGCGTATGATGTTTGTCTGAATATTCAAAGGTGCCGCGCTGAAAATATTCTTTTTCAGAGTCTACCCACAGATGTGAATCAAAATTATCGATCAGGATAAAGTTGCTATCCGCCTCGACCATTTCCATGCGCAGTTCACCGTCTTCTAAAATTTCAAAGTCGGTATTTTCGACCACGTCGGCCGTGGCCGTTGGGTCTGCGGTTTCCGCACCTTCAGTTACTTCAACACCCGGTTCAAGCTCTTCTCCACCAGTTTCTTCTTCTGATTCGGGAGCACCCAAACCACAGCCCACAAGTGCAAAAAGCAGTGTGAGATAAAAAAGGCGCTTAAACATAGATCTGCCTTTTTGTCGTTGCATATCAATCCCCTGATTCATTTCCTAGTTCTGGTTTTGGTGTTTCCAGCTGTTCTTTTAATTTGCGCAATCTGGCTTTAAATGCCCCCATGGCCGATTCACCCGCCATCAAAAACAGCGATGCACCGCTTAAGCCAAGAATAATAAATGTGGTCAGCAATGAGATCCCCATGCCGTACCGCACCGTAAAAGGGTCAAACACAAACGAAACTTCGTTTGAAACACCCTCGGGTGATGGTGGCAAAATGACCGACCGGAAGTTGCCGTTTGAAACCAACAGATCTTCTTCAACCCCGTTCACAAACACGCGCCAACCCGGATAGATTGTTTCGCTAATGGTCAACAAACCACGGGTCGAGTTATCGACCAGCAGTGTGATCTGATCGTGCTCATAGCGCACCACTTGTGAATCGAAAGCCAGGGTACTCACGTCGTTACTGCGTGATGCCCCAATCCCGATATCGATCAATACCGGATCAACCTGCAAATCTTCCATGGCGGTGCCGGGTTCTGCCCCTTTCACGCCGATAAGACCATAGTTAAATCCTGACAGGCCGCTAATATCTTCCCGGCCGCCGAGCGATGCGATCGCGATCTTGGCCGATTCGTTTAGGAGCGAAAGACCGTCATCAAACGACGCAATCGCCACAATTGAGCCTTCTTCAATCAGATCAATTTCTGCGAAGAAGCGATCACTCTCACGCTCAAAGCGGAACGTATCAAAATGTTCGCTACGGATTAGGTTGCCGGTTTCTGGATCAATTACGGCCATCAGCATCCCTTTTTCTTCTTTGGTGACAGGCACACCGTCTAAAATGATGCCGCCGTACCCACCGATCCCGGTTGACATGACCGAGATATCAACCGGAGCGGTCCGGTTGGTTTCACCAATGGCGTATAAATAGTTTCCGGTTAGTTCTGACCAATCTTGTGCCAGCTTGGCCCCCAAACGGCGGCCGGTTTGGCTAATAGTTGGCTGAGCATATGGCTCATCTGGGGAGATATTGAGGTAGGAATTGATGGGAGAACCGCTAACGGTCGGCCGCACACGCGTACTAAAGTTAGCGTAGTTTGGCACCACTCCCCGCTTCCAAATTTTCCCCTGCGAGTTACTCAGAATTAGCCGCGCCCCGTCTTCCGGTGGATTTGGATTGTTGGCGCTTGTCAAAAT
>JAHDGV010000211.1:2956-9108 GCA_020631655.1 Chloroflexota bacterium
CTACCGCGCAGGTACAGCACCGCAACAGATGCGGCCAAGAAGAAGGTGAACATGATCAGCTGGTTTGAGAACTGGGTTAAAAACGCATACCGATCGCTACTGCTAACCACATCGTTCAAAACGCTTTCAAATACAGCAACTGTTTCACCGTTTTCAGGGAAGACCCAAATTAGTGCCATGTAGAGTAAGACCATGATCAGGCCAAGCACCGCAAAAACGCCCCTCGTGCTCCGGACCATGAACAGCAGTCGCCCTTTTTCGTCATCTTTTAAATCACGGAAAATGACTTCGGCCCCGTATGCTGCCATGACGGCTAGGCCGATATTAGCAAAATAAAAGATACGAGATGTGATGGTAATTTGTGAAAAGCCGGGAATAAATTGGTACAGCCAGCCGTGTACGGCCGTAAAGCTACCCATCGATAAGATAATCGAAATAATGATAACGCCGGTGAAAAAGCCCCGTTCAGGAATCTTTTCGTTCGGCACATACCAAGCCACCAGCACCAAAACCAGGGTCAAAATCCCGGCATAAATCCTAAATTCGCTCCCGCTCCAGCCTAAAAATTCTGGGATGAGCAACGAAATCAAATTTCTTGGCATCAGGGGGGATTGAGACGAAACGGCATATCCAACTTCGCCAGATGAAACCGTTCGGCTAATCCGCTCGATCATGGGCAACGTCGCCACGGCCGACAGTCCGGCCGCTAAAAATACCGCCACAATGCTCAACACCGGAATCCTGAACACAGGATGTTCCCACAGCGTGCCAAAGTCTAGGTCCATCAAAAAGCGCCACAACTGCAAAACAAACAGCCAGCGGAACATGAAATAGGCAAAGACAAATAATCCACAATAAAAGATAAGCTCGGGGTTACCACCCATCACCATTTGGCTGATGAACAGACCGGCAAACACCATGTACATCGTTTGCTGATGCCCTTCTGCGTAGTGCCATGCTCGGTCAAGCATCCACAAAACCCCGGGGACCCAAACCACTACCGCAAACATGCCGTACTGGTCCAAATGGCCGATAAAGAAGCCGTTGAATTGGAAGGCGATTGCACCCACCAAAGCGGCCGAAATCGGGAGCCGCAGGTTGCGCAAAAACCCAAACATGAGCAAGCCAGCAATTGAAAAGTGGAAAACCACCAACATTTCCAATGCTTCGTACGGTAGCTCTTGATTCCAGTACAAGAAATCTAAGATGAGATTGGGCAGGTAGAAAACGGCTGAGCCCGCTTCAGCAATCAAAGGCATACCGCTCATGCGGTACATATTCCACAAAGGAACTTCGCCAGATGTGATGAGACGGTGAACCTGCACCCGGGTTGGATAAGCATCAACCAGCAAATCGCCCGTAAAAATCATGCGATCAATGGGATTGCTTGACCACAATGCCCAGTAAACTAAAACGGGCAAAAATAACAGCACCAAAATCGCGTTTACAGATGGCCAGCCAAATGTGTTCGATATTTGGGCAAACAACCAAGTAACAGGTTTGAATAGAAGGTTAAAAATCTTTTTCATCGTTTTATCCGTAACTTATCTCTCGCTATTACTCAGTTTCATCCAGCAAGAAAACTTCAGTTGTGCCGATCACTCTAAAATCATCAAACTGAACGCGGCTGGTGTTGGTAAACAGGCCGGGGAAACCAGACTGGCTATTAACCGGGATACCGTCAGCCACCAAGGTGTCATCCAAGAAAATCCTGAAGGTGGTTTCACCCACTTCAAGTCGTAAATCATGCCATTCACGGTCTTGAACATCTGGGATTTCAACCCCGCCCAAGTAGCTAAAGAATCCTTCGCTATTAAATTCTCCCCACTGCATAAACTTGCCTTGTGCGGTAAATGAAACCATTTGCGAAGACGCCTTTCGATCACGGCTTTCCATGTTGAATATGAAGCCTGCCCCCATTTCACCGTCGATAAATCGAACTTTGGTGCTTAGCTGATATGGGGCAGTGACGTTGATGTTGTAGGAGTTAACAAGGTCGTACTGATCGGTGATCATTTGCTCGTACACCCCTTCGTTTAACAGCCACTCACCAGCGATGGGCAACCAGCCTTTTAGGTCATCGGTTTCGAAGTCAATGGTTTTATCAATCGATTCAATTTCAGCAGAAGTCAGAGATCCTTCATCAATCGGCCGGACTTTAAAATCGTCGAAGGCTACGTGGCTTGTATTTGCAACCAGCCCGATATATCCATTGTCATAAATCAGGTTAAATTTCGGGATGATGACCTCACCGTTTAAGGCGATTCGCGCTTCACCGTTCTGAACAATCAAATCAATTGCTTGCCAGCCACCGTCGCCCGCGTTGGGCACTGTCACAATCCCTTCAAAAATGAACTCTTCAGCCCCGTCATAATGGCCCCACTGAATCGCTTGCCCATTGTTCGTAAAACTCAAAACTTGGCTTTCAGCTTTTGAGGTTCGGTCCGACATATTGAAGACCACGCCGGCCCCCATTTCCCCTTCAACCACGCGGGTTTTAACAGTCATCCGATATTCTCCACCCGAGAACACTGAAGAAGATACATTGTCGAAGCCGTCTGCATTGGTCTGGTGATACTCTTCACTAAAGATGACCCAGTCACCTGAAAGGGCATTCCATTGGTTTGCGATAGATGAATCGAATCCATCTTCGTAATTGATCGGTGCATCTGCAATCGCTTCCATCTCATCCTCGGCCGGTAAGCTTATTAGATGGATATCGTCAAACTGGATCTGAGAGAGCGTTGAGACAAGGCCGACATAGCCCCCAATCGTCCGATTCTCAACAGTCGCAATTTCAGTCCCATCAAAATAGATTGTGCTCTCTCGCTGATGGGTAATAATTTGCAGATCGTGGAACTCACCGTCTGTTAGGCCGGGCTCAAGCGCTGAGCCACCCACGTAAATATAGGAACCTGATTCGTCAAAGTATCCCCAGCGCAAATAAGCACCGGCGTCTACAAAGTCGATCATTTGTGCACCCGCTTTACTTGTTTGATTAGGTGCGCTGTAAACAAAGCCACCGCCGCTTTCACCAGCAACCATTCTAACTTTGCCAGAATAGGCGTAGTGGGTCATCGGGTCGGTTCCCAGCATCGACAAGTAATCGTATCCACCCGGATCGGTTTGCTCATATGCGCCGTCTACCACATCCCATTCTCCCGATAGCGGGGTCCAGCTGTTTGGATCTGAGTCAAATTCTGATTTGTAGATGCTGAGGGCTAAATCAGAAACAGGCAAAAAGTCTGCGTTGGTCACCGGCCCTGTGTCTACCTCTTCCTCTGGAGCGGTGATGATCGAGTCACCCGAGGCATCAGCACCGTTAGATGCGATCGTATCTGTCCCGGCCGGAGGGCCTGAGTAGTTGACTACGTTGAAGTTATCAAATTCCACATGGGCTTGAGAGGTAAGCAGGCCGATATTTCCTTCGGTAGAAATCCCTTCAAATGTCGCCAATTCACGGCCGTCAATCGAAACGGTGTACAAGCCTGCGTCAGCTTCAATCTCCATCCGATGCCAGCGATTGTCGTTAATCGGTGGATTCAGCGGAATACCACCCTGGTTAATATAGCCGCCAGTGTTACTAAAATAACCCCAGCGGATAAAGTTCCCGTCGTTGTTAATATCAAGCAGATCAGCCCCTGAACGGCCGCCGATTTGGGGTGCGCCTAAAATCACACCCACATTCATCTCACCATCAACCAAACGAAAGTCAAATTCGCTCCGATAGCGAGAAAGTGGCAAGGATGCGAGCATTGAGACTGTATCAAAAGCACCTGCATCTTTTTGAGCGTAAACACCGCCGTCCATGCGCCAATCGCCAAACAGCGAGTACCAGCCCGGTGCGCCATCTCTAAAATCTGTGTCATAGCGTGGGAACCAAGCCAAGACTGGCTCGATGTCTACGATTTCGAAGCCGGTTTGGGTGTATTGCCCACCTGCACCGCCAGCAACCGCATCTCGAGATGCCGCGGCTTGCTGTTCTTCGGCACCTTGAACCAATTCTTGCTCAATCCGTTCTGCATCCCCATCAGCGGCCCCAATAAGGGCGGCCGGTAATTCCTCCAGCACAGAAAATTCGTGGCCGGATGGATTGGGTGCGGTATTTAACTGAACCGTCAGCATTTCAAGCGTTTGCGGCTCCTCACCGTACTCAACTACCCAAAATAATTGTTCAGATCGGGATAAAGATTGAAAGTCAGCCCGACTCCGCCCCATAAATGAAGTTACCCAGCTTTGAACCTGATCGCTTTCCGGCAAATCAAGGCCGGTAAACACATACAACCCTTCACCCGGAACATAAGAAGTTGTAATCGACTCCACTTCAGACTCGAGCGATATCTCTTCACGCAAAGCAAAAGCCACCTCTTGGCCAATCACCATCGTTTTATCGGTATTGCTGGTCATAATCCGAAACGCTGAAAGGGCACCGACGGTTGCAACCCCTGCCAACAAAATCGGTATGGCATATCCCTGAATGATTCTTGCTAAAGGTCCTTTTTCTTGCTCAGATCGGTTTTCTCCTAAGATAATATTAATTATTCTTAGCAGAATCGCAGAAAAAGCTGACTTCTTTTCGGGTGTAATCTCTTCTTGTTCCATAGGTTCGCAGCCTCATACACTGGCTAGATGTGGGTCAGACATTAACTCTGACCGAACTCTATAAATGAATTGGCTTTTGCTCACAGGCAGACCATCTTGCTCGAGGGTGTTACTGGCTTTATTGGACAAATAATCTAATTGAGCTAAGCTATAAATCGTCTTGTTTTCAACATAAGCCGTTTTTAAACCAAAAAAATCTGGTCAAAACTAACGTGGCTTAACCCGATTCATTTTAAATTCTGGCTCCCAAAAGTTCTCTCAACTATTGGTCCTAAAAGTAAGATTTCCTAGTATGACTTTATGTCTAGCGTTAGGAACCAGGTGCTAACAACCGAGCAAAAATAGGGGTTGCAGAAAACATCTGGTAAGGCGATATGTAAGAAAAGAAGACCAAGATAAACCTCAATGGTTAAGGTTATGAAGTAACAACTTTTGTCATTCGGGCATTGAAATATCCGAGAGCATACAAACTCATACACCAACAAATAGGTTAATCTCTCCTTCGGCCCTCGATAGCTATTGGCATTTCGCCAAGCTGATTTTTTAGGCTCCCGGTCTAGAATTTGTAAGAAAGAAGTACTCTAGATGCTAACTTTAAGGCTCACTATAATATCGTCGTTCCCTATGCCTCTTCTAGGCCTATGCATCCTGGAAAGAGTCCCTAATTAAACGGTAAGAAAATATGAAAAACACAATTTCCCCACGTTGGGTGACTTACGCACCCCCAACCCAAACCCCGCCTCTATTTGAAGCGATTGAAGCTGATGATCTAAACTTGTATGAGATAGCTGAAGAAGTTCACAATGACTTTGCTCGTGAAGCTCGTAACAAAAAAATACAGCTCATCCTGAATGCTGGTCCAGAAAACATGGATGATGATCGTTCAGAATTTGACTTCTCGGGCAACCGCCTTGAGATCTATACGATCATTTCTCAGCTAATGAAAAACGCCTTGGCACAAACGCTTGAAGGTTCAATCGAAATCTTTATTCAGAACCGGGCTGATCATTTTATTATTGAGGTCAACGACACTGGAATTGGGATCCATCCTGATCAAAAAATCACGTTTGTCGAAACGGAATATCGGGGCAAACACTGCAAGATCACTTTTGTACAAGACCCTTCAACCAGCTTGGCTTCAATCGCTGAACAGCTAGACCTTTGCGAAGCGGAGTTACAGATTCAAGTTAATGAAGGGCATGGGATGAAACGCCGTTTAACCCTACCAAAAACGGCCGCTAAAATCTCGACAGAAATCACGGCCGATTACGCTGTAGCCTTCTAAACAAGCGGGATATACCTACTTGAAACGACTTCGGGAGCCATTAAACCATCAGCTTCCGAAGTCACCCCAGAGCCTAAAACCTGCACATAAAACCACAACCCGATCACAATTTAATATTCACTGTTTTTACACGCCTAAACGTATAGGACTTTACTCCCATCTGTAACTAAACAAGAAAGAATTGGGGCCGAAAATAAACGCAATATCAAACCTAATTGCGTTTGGACCTATTACACACATCCAAGGCCCAACCCGAGCAGGCAAA
>JAHDGV010000915.1 GCA_020631655.1 Chloroflexota bacterium
CTATCTTATTTTTTATTGGGATAAATTATGAATAGCTCAAACTCTCACGCACACTCACGCGTGATGCCCGACGGGCAGGGAAGACACTGGCTAAAATCGCTAATACTGTGATGATCGCCAGCCAGATCAGTGGCCCTTGGAAGGAAAACTGATAAGCAAGGGTTGAGTTCAAGACAAATGAAAGCCCACGGGTTGAAAGATACCACGCGGCCGGGATGCTAAGCGGAATCGCGATAAGCCAGCTCAGCCAGCCGAGCAGAATACCTTCTCCGATAAACAGCCGGATAACTTGGCCAGATGAAGCTCCAATCGCTCGCATCACACCGATTTCGCGGGTACGTTCCAGAACGCTGAGTGACAAAACACCGCTCAAGCCAACGCCACCAACTAGAGCGATAACGACAGCCATAACTGCGAGTAGCTGAATAATAATGGCCAAGCCTTCTGCTAAATTGGCAGAAATTTCATCGATTGTATTGGCACCAAATGCACTTGCCGGCCGTACGCCGATTCCGGCCCGAGCCAAATCATTTTCTAGCTCGATAACGGCCGTCGCTTGATCAGCCGCCGCTTCCTCGGTCAGTTGCATGACCACCAAGTTGGCCGTTTCAAAGTCGCCCCATTCTCTTTGGAGTGTTGCCAAAGGCATGAGCAAGGTGTTGGTACCACCGGCCGGATCAAAATGGGTTCCCACAACGGTAACCGTCATCTCATCACCAGCGTTGTCAGAAAGTACAACTTGGTCACCGATTTCCCAACCCTGTTCGGCCGCCACGATGGTGCCTGCCACAATGCTGTAGGTATCAGTATCGTTTAACCAGCGGCCGTCAACAATTTCAGTTGAATAAAGGGCCGTATCGGCCGGTTGTCCAACGATACGAACACGGGCATCCGTTACCTCTTTTTCAGCCTGCTCAGGTGGACGGGCTGAACCACCGGTTGAATACCAGCTTTCAACAGTTGTAACTTTGTCGTTAGTCAAAGCCGTTCGCTCAAGCAGGGCCGAGCGCTCTGGCACGTCAGTTGTGAAAGCGATGTGCCACGTATGCACATCACGTAGTTTTCCATCAGCCGTGTATTGGTTCGACTGGCTCACACCCAAAACCATCATAAAGATGGTGCCAGCCACGACCAAAGCCACCTGAATAATGATGACTCGTTTCTGATTGCGGAAGGTGTTGCCGATGGTCAAAATAATCGAATAGGAGACATTTTTGAATGTGGCAACAATTTGATTGATCAGCCCCATCGCCCCGGCCAAACCGTAGGTGCTGATCGCTTCGCGCACGCTGAGATTCATACCCACACGGAGCGGAATCGCGGCGGCTAGCAAAGGAGCAATCAAACAGATCAAAATTTGGATCACGACGGCCGTTAGGTCAATCGCGATTGCATTGGTTTCAAGATTTAAAAAGTTTGCGAAGAAAGTCTGTAACCCATAAGCTGACAAGATGCCGAGAGGCAC
>JAHDGV010000916.1 GCA_020631655.1 Chloroflexota bacterium
TAATCTTTCAAACGGGTTTGGTGGATGCAGTTGCGCATGAATAAAAAATACTAGGGTTTAGCTGCTATGTACCTTTGACGGGCGGGTGCTTCAACATCTACTATATTTTTTTTGTTTTGATTCCATATGCAAAATCAATGTTTGCATCCAACCTAGCCCATGCCCCCCACCATCAGCCCGGGTCAAAAACCAACGATAAATACAAACGAAACTTCAATTGAGTCTAAGCTCAAATATCTTGAGGTTATCAATGAATTTGCGGTTCAAATCTCATCCTTAAATGATGTGGATGATATTTTGTGGATGATTGCAAAACATGTGATCGCAAAGTTTGATTTTGAAGATTGCGTGATTTATTTGGTCAATCAGGAAGAGGGACACCTGTATCAACATTCCGCCTTTGGCCCAAAAAATCCGGTCGGATTTGAAATTCTAGATCCAATCAAGATTCCGATAGGGCAGGGGATTGTGGGGACCGTGGCAGAAACCGGCCGGCCGGAATTGATCATGGATACAACCCAGGACGCACGGTACATTGTGGATGACGAAATGCGACTGTCAGAGCTGGCTGTGCCGATCATGCACGAGGGGGAAGTGATCGGCGTGATCGATTCAGAACATGCAGAGGCGGCTTTTTTCCAACCTTTTCATCTTGAAATTTTAGCGACGCTTGCCTCACTGGTGGCCCCGCGCATCGCCTTTATCCGTGACATGCAAGAAGCGCTTTTTCAAGGTGAGGCGAAACTGCGCAGAAAAAATGCTGAGCTTGCCAAAACGGTATCGCGCCTAAAACATACTAAAAGAGAATTGCTCGATGCCCGGGATATGGCACGGAATGCGAGCATGGCTAAAAGCGTTTTTATTTACCGGATGAGCCATGAGTTGCGGACCCCTCTAAACGCTATCATTGGGTATAGCGAGCTGTTGCTAGAAGAGCTGGGGGAGCAGGGGGGGCAGGAGGAAGCCTTGGTTGATGTTTATCGGATCGGAACCTCGGGTCAGCATTTGCTCAGGTTGATCAATGATATTTTGGACATATCCCGAATTGAAGCGAATCAGATGGTGGTTCGACAGTCAAAAAGATCAATCAATAATCTGTTAACCGATTTAGTAAGCACCATCCAGCCACTGATCCGTAACAATCAAAATCAGCTCCGATTAAGTTTTCTTCAAGAAGATCAGGAGATTGAAACGGACACCCATAAACTAACTCAAATCCTGCTAAATTTACTGGGGAACGCGTGCAAATTTACAGATCAAGGCTCGATCCTGCTGGCGGCCGCCATTTCGGACGATCATGGCAAACCGATGGCTGAATTTGTAGTTGAAGATACGGGGATGGGGATGTCGGCCGAATTTCTCGACAATCTGTTTGAGCCGTTCCAGCAAGAAGAAAATATGGTTAACCAGAGAGGGAGCGGTTCAGGATTGGGCTTGGCGATTTCGCAGAGCCTTGTGCAGGT
>JAHDGV010000917.1 GCA_020631655.1 Chloroflexota bacterium
TTCCGCACGGCCGGATAGGTTTCCAACAGCTCTACCGCCCGTTTTTCCAGATCATCAAAGTCCAGAGCTTCCAATCGATCCTTTTTTTCTTGATAGATGCGGGTTATTACAACAAATAGCTGTTGTAGCTGAGGCAAAAGCCCGGCCCAGACCCGATCCACCTCGTTTAAACTTAGATTCAGAATCCCATTTTTCTTAAATTCATCCCGAATCAATGTGATGCTGGCCTTTACCGCCTTAAGTTCCTCACTTCCTCCAAACCAATCTTTTGGCTTTCCTCCTCCCATCTTGATTGATATAAGATCATTAGTCCCACTTAACTGACTTTCCGTATCCGTGGAGAAAAAATCAAGGATGATTTGGCGATTAATCGCTTGTTTATCGCTCGGGTTGGTAGGGTGGCTGGTTTCCAGGGTCTGAACCGCCGCTTGAACCTCAGGATTTTGGGTGATGGCCTTGAGCGCTAGCGACTTTTCGGCCGTTAAACGTTCCTCCCACACCTGCCACGGCCCCTCTTCCGGCAATCGCTTAAGGTTTTCGTCTACCTCATCCCGTTTGTCAATCAGGTTGCTGATCAGCTCCTGCAACGCTCGTTCGGTCAAAACCTCGAGCAGGTCTGCCATGTCCTCGGCCGAGCTGGCCCACGCAAGGGTGGCTTCAATTGTGTCTCGCTTCAGGATCGCCATGACCGTCTCATCCAACAGCTCAAAACGGGGGTCAACCCCTGCCTCGGCCGGGTGTGCGCGCAAAATCTCCCCACAGATCCCATGGATCGTGCTAATGCGGGCCGCATCCAGCCCTGTTTGCCGTGTTTCCCAGAAACGTCGCTCTTCTAATGGCAGATCTGTCCGCTCCAGATACGTTGTAATCTCCTGTCGCACCCGATTGCGCATTTCACGGGCCGCTTTGTTCGTGAACGTCATCGCCACAATGTTGCGTAGGGGGATGCCGGGTGACTCCCCGCTGTGGGACAGTAAAGACAAATACCGGCCGACCAGCGTGCGGGTTTTGCCGGTGCCAGCTCCTGCCCGCACGGCGATGTCAACGCCACGAGTCACGGCCGCCTCACGTTGGGCGTCGCTGAGGGTGTAGTTTTCTAAAATCGGTGGAAGTTCTTGTGTCATGTGGGTTCAAATTGTAACTGTAATCGGTGTAGGGGTCGAAGGGGGCGGAACTAATTTTGTTTGAGCTTCACCACATTGAACCCGCCCCCTTCGACCCCTACTTGCTCCAAACTAAAACTGTGTTCAAATATTGATCCCGATCACAATACGGTAGCCCCAAGGACTTAAAAAATGACCCAAGAAATCCCCTTCTACTTCGACTACATATCCCACAACGCTTATCTGGCGTGGACCCAACTGCCCAAGCTGGCTGACGAACTCAGCATCCGCTTTAAACCGATTCCGGTGCTGTTTGGAGCGATGCTCAAACAAAACGGCACCCTCGGCCCGGCCGAAGT
>JAHDGV010000918.1 GCA_020631655.1 Chloroflexota bacterium
TCTACGACAACGCCAATTCGCTCCACACCAACGCCTACGACGAGGCGATCACAACACCGACCGAAGAGTCAGTCCGCCGGGCGATGGCGATCCAGTTGATTATCAACAAAGAGTGGGGTTTGGCGTACAACGAGAATCCGATTCAAGGGGCGTTTGTGATCGAGGAGTTGACCGACTTGGTGGAAGAGGCGGTGTTGCAGGAGTTTGAACGCTTAACCGAACGTGGCGGCGTGTTGGGTGCGATGGAGACGATGTACCAGCGGAGCAAGATCCAGGAGGAGTCGCTCTACTATGAGACGCTGAAGCACGACGGCCGGTATCCGATTATCGGGGTGAATACGTTTTTGGGTGATGATGGTTCCCCAACCAGTGTACCGCTTGAGGTGATCCGGGCCGATCAGGAAGAGAAGGTGCGTCAGATTGATCGGGTAGAAACGTTGGCCAAGGTGAGCGGCAACCGAACACAACAGGCTTTGCGGGCATTGCAGGAAGCCGCATTACGCAATGAAAACACGTTTGCGGCGTTGATGGAGGCGGTGAAGGTTTGTTCGTTGGGGCAGATTACGAATGCGTTGTTTGAGGTTGGTGGGCAGTATCGCCGGAATATGTAGATTTCTCGTCTCGAACAACGCGTTGTAGGGGATAGGCGCTCGCGTTGGCAGATCTGCAATTGAACTCAAGTTGGTGCGAGTGTCTCTCCCCGGTTTATGAATACTAGGTCGCTCAACCGGAAATATCCTTATCGCGCCGGGGAGAGACACCCGCTGTGTCGTTTGCCATGACCTTGGTGGATCATGCGGGCGCCTATCCCCTACGGATGGGTTGCATGATTGTGAGATTGGGTGAAAATTTGACGAAATAATTTTCAATTACCAGAGGGGAAAATGCACCATAAACGAAGAAGAAAAAACTCGATGCGCCTGCGGGGATGGAACTACAGGGCGGCCGGATATTATTTTTTGACATTCTGCACCCACCAACGCCAATGTCTATTTGAAGATGAAGATGTAATTTCATATCTTGAAGAAACGTGGCTTAAAATTCCAACGTGGAAAGGAATGCACCATTTTCACATCGATGAGTTCGTCATCATGCCGAACCATATCCATGCCCTTTTGTGGATCATGAAAAGTGATGTGAAGCATGATTCACCGAAATCAAACAAGGTTGAGCCGGGTTCGGCCAGCGCGGCCGTGGGGGCTTTTAAAAGCACAGCATCCCTCAAGTTGAAAAATCATTTTGGCTTTGACCCTGATGGAAAAGTCTGGCAACGGGGGTTTTATGATCGGATTATTCGTGATGAAAGAGAGTTGAATGCCACGCGGGAATATATTCATTTGAATCCGGTCCGTTGGACGGAAGATCGGGACAATTTGGATGAGTTGATTTCGAGAATGACCTATCATCTGGAATAACGAACAGACTGTAGGGGATAGGCGCTCGCGTTGGCGGATCT
>JAHDGV010000919.1 GCA_020631655.1 Chloroflexota bacterium
TTCAAATGGGACAACTTCCTTTGAACTACCACAGGCCACGAGTACACCGATAGTAAGTAGCATAAAAAGGCTGATTAAAATGTTACGTTTTATCATGATTAGCCTCTAAAAAATTGTTCGAGCATCGACTTTATTTCAGATCGATGCTCGAAACATAAATTGATTTATGGTTTTCCTTTGAATTATTTGCCGATAGAGCGAACACGGAATGCCGCAAAAATGAGGCCGATTCCTGCGATGATCGCCCAAAAGGACAGAATACGAATGAACGTCGCAAAGGCAAGTACGGGCGCACCCATGATGATGATGCCGAAAATGACGTTGAGCAGGCCAAGAAAGAAACTGCCCAACGACCAGTCCCGCCCCGCGCCATCCATCACCTCACGGCCCACAATCATCTGGGTGATACCGCTAATAATGGCGGACAAACCGATTAGTGTTCCGACAAATGAGGCAGAAACGGCACCTGCCATAAGCGGATGAGAGACAGCAAATCCGCCAGCCACAATACTCAGGACTCCGCCGATCAACTGCCACAAACGGGATTTTTCAGTGTTGCCGCGAATGGCGGCGATGATTGAAAAGATGCCGTTAAAGATCCAATACAATCCTAAAATGAATAGAATGGTTGCCATCGTTTGGCCTGTGCGTGTGAAGGCGTAAATGCCAAATAGAATGGCGGCGACACCTTGTGTCAGAGGTATCCACCAGTTGGATGCGATCACATTGCGCACCTCTTGTTCATTAATAGCCGTTGTCATGTTCTTTTCCTTTTTTCCTGATGAAGGTTTGTTTGGGTCTGGTTGTAGATTTTTTATGGCTGCAATTTCAGCACCAAATTTTGTTGTCCGTGTCAAACATTGGGAATAGGATACGTTGAACATGAAACGGCCGATAGTGAGCCAAATCATCATCAGACATGACACCAATCAGACGTTAATTGGCAAGGCATGACACCGATCATGTGGGAACATGACTGTGATCACGAACGGGATGGGGCAACTTCGTTTATGATTGAGAAAAGATGTTGAACAATAAATCTACGCCAAACGAACTTGATGTTCATTCACTGCTACACACATTTGCCTGGCTGCGCTTTGGCTTGGTACTTACTGCTGGGCTTTTGCCCTCTTTGTTGCGCTCAGTCGCATCGGCCGAAGCGATTACCGGCCGGATGCGGGTTGCCAATGCGGCCATATGGGTCATCTACTTTTCTGTACCACATGTGCAACGTTGGCTTGGCAAGGCCTATCTGCCATTTGCGCTCATTGGCATGGCTGCATCACTTTTGATTACCGAAGTTGTTGTGCAGCCAATGTCAATAAATGAAAGCGATATGTCTATTGTCTTTGGTTCACAGGGGCGGATATATGTCATTCTGTCTATCGTCATTTTAAGCACTGCATGGCTCTATCGCTTCCGTATTGTGGTGGCTTTTACAGTTATCGTGGGAC
>JAHDGV010000920.1 GCA_020631655.1 Chloroflexota bacterium
AGGGCGATAGGGTGTTTGTGATAGGTGATCCCATCCTTGTTTTCAAGCCGCACAAAGTTTTCGCGCACCCGTTGCCAAAACGTCTTTGGTTTGGGGGCTGGGGTAAACCCTTTGACTTTTTTGATTTTGGTATCGACGTTGTAGTGATCGTTGATGATTTTGCGCATTTCGGCCCGCCGTTTGCCCAGTGCTAGCTCTGACTGTTGTTGCGCTACATTTTGAATGGCGATCTCAACATCTTCGGGATTATCGATGTAGTCGAAGTAGATGACGCTCGACTGCGCGGCCGTGGTAATTTGGGCCGTACCCACGTTAAACCATTTTTGTAGCAGATTGGTTTTATCGATGGCGATACTCTGCACTTTATCTAAATCAACTCGCTCTAAATTTGATCTGAACTGCAAAATCTTCCATTCAGATCGAATAAGCTGATTGGAGGTGACGATGAAGAAGAGGTTTTGCCAGTTGATCCAATACAAAAGTGCATACAAGGCCGGAATAGCGGTTATAAGCGACGTTAGAGTAAGCACCCAAAACGGATCAGGCGTGGCGGCCGATACGAGGACAAAGCTCAACACACCGACCACGAGGGTAACCAAAATATAAAGGCTGATGTTGAGTGCAAACAGTTTCCACGTGCGGCGGGCAAAAAACAGAATCCGTTCGTTAGGAAGCAGTTTAATGTTACGCACTGGGGCCGGGAGATCTTTTTGAACGGTGCCGTCAGGGTTAACCAACTGCACCCGATCCGCCCGATTTTGACCAAACCCTCCGCTACGCCGTTGCAGATAGCGACGCAGGCCGGATTGATGCAATTTGTCTTTTGCATAGCTGGTCATGTGCGGATACATCAGCCGCAATACTTTTTGGTTTTTGCCTACAAATTTGGTGAAGTCGCTCCGTTTAATCAGAATGAAGCTTCCCGGTTTTCGCGCTCGAAGCAGATATTTATGCGGCCGTTCAACGATCAGCCAGCCATCCCCCAAAATATCATCGGTTGTGAACGAGCGGATCCATTTGAATTCTTGCTCCATTTCCGCATTGTGAAAGCTGGAGTCCCAAGCGTCCACGGTGCCACTGCGGAAAATATACATCCCTTCAGCGCTGTCCATTTTGTGGGCGATGACGGCCCCACGATCAAACTGATATTCTGTGCAAATCGAAAGAAATTCGGCCGCAGGAGTGATGTCGGTTCCAATTCTGGGGGGAAGTTCGGGAATGCGGTTGAACATTTCCAGTCCAAAAATGAATTCTCGTGCTGATTCTGTTAATTCACTATTTAGATTTTGGTTGCTCATAGTCGTACTGCTTGGGTAAGCCTATTGGGCCTACAATAACTTTCGGAACGTTGAATATTTTAACACAGGACCTGCTTTACATAAAGCATCTAGTACCAGAGTGTTAGGTGGACCTTAGTACATCGGCGCAGAAGCTTAGAGAGATTTAATGAGGC
>JAHDGV010000921.1 GCA_020631655.1 Chloroflexota bacterium
AAAACATTTGGCAAACGGAAATCGAGCCTTATTTGGAAGAGTACTTTTTTAATCAACCAGAGTTATTGAAAAAGTATCGCTGGGATTCTTTAGATTTGTAAATAGAATTCGTTAGCAAACTAGAGCCTGATAGGTCCCCTGCTGTAGAATCTACAACGAATTGTAAATGGCTATTGTCGCTCTGCTTACGACAGTGAATAGGAAGCTGAACGCTTCGTTCACAATTTACCATTAACAATTAACCATTTATCATTTAGCAAAGGTAGATTCTCATGAGCAAAGCAAACTGGAAAACTGTAAAAGATTTTGAAGATATAACCTACAAAAAAGATGGCGGCGTGGCTCGGATCGCTTTTAACCGGCCGAATGTGCGCAACGCTTTCCGGCCGAAAACGGTTGGAGAGCTGTACACAGCGTTTTTAGACGCTCGGGAAGATGTCAATATCGGTGTGGTATTGCTCTCGGCCGAAGGTCCATCAACCAAAGACGGCATCTATTCGTTTTGTAGTGGTGGGGATCAAAATGCGCGTGGACATCAAGGATACGTTGATGATGATGGGATGCCACGGCTGAACATTTTAGAAGTTCAACGACTGATCCGCTTTATGCCCAAAGTGGTGATTGCGGTTGTTCCGGGTTGGGCCGTAGGCGGTGGCCACAGCTTACATGCCGTTTGTGACATGACCCTTGCCAGCCAAGAACACGCCATCTTTAAACAGACTGATGCTGATGTAACTAGCTTTGATGGTGGATACGGCTCAGCCTATCTGGCCCGCATGGTGGGGCAAAAACGGGCTAGAGAAATTTTCTTTTTGGGCCGGAACTACTCAGCGCAAGAGGCTTATGAAATGGGAATGGTCAACGCCGTGATCCCACACGCAGAGCTGGAAGACACCGCTTACGAGTGGGCGCTCGAGATTTTGGCCAAATCCCCAACCTCGATCAAAATGCTCAAGTTTGCGTTTAACTTGATCGATGATGGTTTGGTTGGGCAACAGGTGTTTGCCGGTGAGGCAACCCGCTTGGCTTACATGACAGACGAAGCCAAAGAAGGACGCAACGCATTCCTTGAGAAAAGAAAGCCTGACTTTAGCAAAATCAAGTGGATTCCTTAAGCTCAATCAAGTAGCTCACGCTGGATCGTCATTCCTGCGAATGCAGGAATCCACCTTCTATTAAGCTTTATATCGTCTTTGATGGCCCCTAGAGCCATTATGATTAGCTCGGCCTAGACTCCCGCCTTCGCGGGAGTGACGATATAAGTTATCAAAATTTATTAGGTAAAAAAGCTCAGATTATTCTGGGCTTATTTTTTAGACATTGACAATACCATACGGTATGGTATGATATTCGCAAACATACCAAAAGGTACGGAACATGACACGTAAATCTAAAGCTGATTGGTTTTTGGCCTGCGCCCACCTGATTTCTGAACAGGGTGCAAAAAAGCTAA
>JAHDGV010000922.1 GCA_020631655.1 Chloroflexota bacterium
TGGCAGAAAGTCGCTCTGCGCTGGAGTCACTCACGGCCGAGGCTGAGGCGGTTGAGTATGATTTTGACGGGCATCAGGCACAGTTGGCAAAGCGAGAAAAGCTGGCTGAGGTGCCAGAAAAGTTCCGTCAGTTGGAGGCGGCCGTGGGGCAAATCGGTGCGCTCGATTCTGCGCTGGCCGATCTGGCTACCCAAATCAAAGACCAAGAAAAGCTGATCACCACCCAGACGGAAACGCTTGAGAGCGGCCGGTCGTTGCTGGCACAGCTACAGTCAAGCGGTGGCAATAATCTGGCTCTTGTTGAGCAAGAGGTAGGGCAACTGCGCGAAAAAGAGATTGCGGCCAACCGGAAAATGACGCAGGCTCAAACGATGTTGGACGTGCTGGGGCAACAGCGAACTAGGCTGGAGCAAAAACGGACTGATCGTGAGACGGTAACACAGAAAATTGCCCGACTCAAAGTGATTGAAACGGCCACCGGCCGGAACGGGATTCAGGCGCTGTTGATTGAGCGGGCTTTGCCTGAGATCGAACAAACGGCCAATGATCTGCTTGAAAAGCTCACCAGCGGCCGGATGCGGGTTGAGTTTGATACGCAACGGGAGCTCAAGAGCAAGAAGGGTGAGTCGGCCGAAACGCTGGACATTCGCATCAGTGATGAGGCGGGTGTGCGGCCGTACGAAAATTATTCGGGTGGGGAGCAGTTTCGGGTGAACTTTGCGATTCGTATCGCACTTTCTCAGGTGTTGTCACGGCGGGCCGGGGCCAAGTTGCAAACGCTGGTGATTGATGAGGGCTTTGGGAGCCAGGACCCTGAGGGGCGTCAAAAGCTGATCGAGGCGATCAATGCCATCCAGCCGGATTTTGCGTTGATTTTGATCATTACCCATGTGGAGGAATTGCGTGATGCGTTCCCGAATCGGATTGAGGTTGAGAAGACAAAATCAGGGTCTATGATCACGGTGAATTGATCTTTATTGCTTTGATGTGAAATTTTTTGATTTCACTCCCACCGTTTCACCCTCATCTGACCCCTTCGGGCCCATCTTCTCCCTCGAGGGAGAAGAGTTTTAGATTTGGCGTTTATCAGCAATACCTCTAAAACGGCAGATTTGATCCCCTCTCCCAAATTTGGGAGAGGGCTAGGATGAGGGTTTTAGGGCGATTCTATTCGAGTGCTAAATTGTGAACTTCGAAAATTAATACAAGCAAATGCCTTCGGCCTAAAATTGCATTGTTTCCAATTCACTCAACGGCCGTAAATCTGGCTCAACCAATCCCCGACGGGCCTTGACCGAAAACAACAAATCTTTTGAATAAAAACTAAACATCAATCCGGGGGTAACCAACTTGCTGATTGGGATTTTGCGTACCTTGTCGTCAAAACTCATCTCTGCGCCCATTTGCTGGTTAAACGCCTGCATCGCATGGGCAAAAAACACAGTGATGGTTT
>JAHDGV010000923.1 GCA_020631655.1 Chloroflexota bacterium
CCAAGCGGCCGCCCCGGGACCTTTGACTTCAAAACGGCTAAATCCGCTGATTTCGGTGAGTCCGGCCCGCTCGCGTACCGCCCGCACCTCTTCCCCAACCAAGTCGTGCCAAGTTGAGAATCTAAAGCTGGGTACGTGTTCAATCGGGTTCTCAGGATCGTTGAAATACATGACCCGCTCCCAGCCGCTGATCGGGCCGAAGAAGCCCCCTTTTTGCAAGAACGGATGGTAGAGCGGGGTGGTTTTCGCCGGGCGCCCGGCCGGTCTGAACTCGTGCGGCCGGTGGAAAACAAACTCGTTTTGATACTCTTCAATCGCTTTAAGCGCCGTGTACTCAACCGTTGCGTGGCCGGTGTATTGACGAGGGTCCAAAATCCAAGAATCCCACTCGCTTTCCCCATAAATCATGATTTCGGCCAATACTTTGCCCAAGCCGCCACCCTCACCGATACCGGCCCGCAGGCCAATGCACGAGTAGGCGTTGCGCACGCCCGGAATCTTGCCCATCAGTGGTAAGCCGTTGGCCGAATAGGTGATCGGCCCGTTGACCATCGTCACGATACCGGTCCGACCGAGAGGCGGCATGCGTTCCACCACACGGTCAAAATTATCGAGCAAGCGGTCCATATCTTCGGTGATTAGCGCGTTGGTAAAATCGCCCGGGATGCCCTCCATACCCCATGTTTTACACCCCTGCTCATAGATGCCGAGCAACAGCCCGTTATGTTCTTGGCGGCAGTAAAAGTCGTCGCCGGGGTCGCGAATCAGCGGAATCCGTTTGCCAAATTCCATGATCTCAGGAATCTCAGTCGTAATCATATACTGATGCTCCATCGACATCACCGGATGCTCAAAGCCGTACATTTTGCCGACCTCGTTCACCCGATAGCCGGTGGCGTTGACGATGAATTCGCACTCAATATCCCCATTCGGCGTATGCACGATCCACTCGTAATTATCTTTTTGGGTCAGATCGGTCACCGGGGTTTTGATGTAGACCTCGGCCCCCAATTTTTTGGCCGCGTGGCACAGCCCACGGGTTAGGTTAGATGGGTCGATATCCCCATCAACGGGGTCCCACAGGCCGCCGGTGAGCCCTTCAACGTTTAATAGCGGATGGCGACGCGCGCACTCGGCCGGATCAAGGATTTCATAATCGACCCCCATCCCTTTTGCCATTCCCACAAAGTGACGATACCCATCAAGGTCAGATTCAGTATGAGCCAATCGGATCCCGCCGTCCCCTTTGTGATATCCCATCGGGAAATCGGGATCATCGTTCAACTCGGTGTAGAGTTCGGTGCTGTACTTTTTTAGCCCCACCATCGTTTGGACGGTACCGAACTGGGTCACTTGTGCGGCCGAATGCCACGTTGTCCCTGATGTTAGGTCATCTCTCTCGAGTAAAACCACATCTTTCCAGCCAAATTTTGCCAAATGATAAAGGAC
>JAHDGV010000924.1 GCA_020631655.1 Chloroflexota bacterium
TGCGGGGTCAAGATTTCTTTTCTGTGTTGGCCTATTTCATGAACGGCGGTGAGCGTCGCAAAAGCGACTTTGCTCAACAAACACGCTTGACCGAAAGTGTGCGGCTTGATCCGATTTGGGAAGAGGTGACCGGCAGTTGGGAAAACTTAAACTTGCCGCTGATTTCGATGGCTAAAGAGCTTGAAAAGATCTTTGATGGGATGGATTACATCCTGCAAAACTATGAAATCGAGAACGGAGAACTTCATGCACAAAATATCGGATCAGCTAAAAAATCGCTTGATGATATGCGGAAAAATATCGATGCGATTGTGATGACTCCCCGAGAAGATTTTATTTATTGGGCTGAATCTTTTAGGGATAGTTTGTCGATTCATGCGGCACCGTTGCATGTGGGACCATTGGTCGAAGAGCATATTTTCCACAAAATGGAGACGGTTGTATTAACCTCGGCCACCATGCGCACGTCGCCCGCTTTTGGGGATGACGAACCGAACTTTGACTACATTCGGGATCGGTTAAAGGCAGAGGGTGTATACGAGATGGCGGTAGGCTCACCGTTTGATTACCAGTCTAATGCGCTGTTATGGCTGATGTCTGACATGCCGGAACCTAATCAGCCTTATTATCAGCAATATGTTGAGCAAGTGATTATCGATTCGGCCGCAACATTAGGCGGCCGGACACTGGTCTTGTTCACATCAAACAAACAGGTGCGTGAAACATACAACGCGATTCGAGGGCCGTTGCAGAAAGAAGGGATTACCGTTTTGGCCCAACTTCCCGGAAGTTCGCGGCAACAGCTAACGGCTCAGTTCAGCGCTCCCGATGCTCGCGCGGTGCTGTTGGGAACCAAGTCATTTTGGGAAGGTGTAGACATCCCCGGAGATGCATTGCTCAATGTGATTTTGGCTAAAATTCCGTTTGATGTCCCTTCTGACCCGATTTTTGCGGCTCGATCAGAGACGTTTGACAACTCGTTCTTCCAATACTCGATTCCAGAGGCGATTTTGCGCTGGCGACAGGGATTCGGCCGTTTGATCCGGCGTAAAACGGACGAAGGGGTCGTGATGATTTTGGACCGACGGGTTTTGTCTAAACGGTATGGCTCAGCCTTCGTCGATTCATTGCCCGAATGTACGGTGATTCGTCAGCCATCTACAAGGGTAAATGAGCTGTTGGTCCGCTGGTTTAATCGAAACAGGTAAATATATGAACTAGTAGACCTCGGAGGTTTTACCCCAAATGGTAGCCGTTCAGTCAAGATACGAAACTTCCGAGGTCTCTGTCGAGAAAATGAGCAAATAACATGGCAGAAACTAAATTTGGAACGTTTGATGAACTTCTTGAGATGGCGAGCGAGCAGTTCAGGCCGATCATGACCGGCCTGAAAAAAATCATCTTAGAAATCGATCCAGCTACAACTGAGGTGGTACGGCTCGGCGACC
>JAHDGV010000925.1 GCA_020631655.1 Chloroflexota bacterium
AGGGAGTGTTAAGCACAAAGTATGAAGTATGAGGGCAACTCAAAACTTCATACTTGTCACTAACTTGTCCATGTTTGAATTTGAAATAACCGCAAAAGATGATTCCGGCGCTCGTACCGGTGTCTTCCAAACTCCACACGGGCCGCTTGAAACCCCGGTGTTTGCTCCGGTCGGAACGGCCGCAACCGTTAAAGCGACTCAGCCCCGCGACTTGAAAGAGCTGGGAGCATCGCTGGTGCTGAGCAATACCTATCACCTTTATCTGCGGCCGGGTGACGACCTTGTGCGTGATATGGGTGGGCTACACAACTTTATGCGCTGGGATGGCCCCATGCTGACCGATAGCGGTGGCTTCCAGGTATTTAGCCTGAGCGATACCAACAAAATCGATGATGATGGGGTTACCTTTAAATCTCACATCGATGGGTCGATGCACCGGTTCACCCCGGAGAGCAGTATCGCCATCCAAGAAAATTTAGGGGCTGACATCATCATGGCGTTTGATGAGTGCCCACCTCCCAACGAATACGACTACGTTAAACGGTCGCTTAATCGTACCCACCCGTGGTTGTTACGCTGTTTAGAAGCGAAAAAACGGGATGACCAAGCCCTTTTTGCGATTGTGCAGGGGGGGATTTTCCAAGACCTGCGTGAGGAAAGCGCCCGGTTTATGATGGGGCATGATTTCCCCGGTTTTGCGATTGGTGGCTTGGCGGTGGGGGAAACAAAAGCGCAAATGGCTCAGGTGTTGGACTGGCTCCATCCCATCTTGCCAGAAAATAAACCACGATATTTGATGGGTGTTGGCACGCCGGAGGATTTGATCAACGGGGTGTTGCGCGGGGTCGATATTTTTGACTGTGTGCTCCCTACGCGGTTGGCGCGGCACGGGTCTGCCTTCTACAAAGGCGGCCGGATGAATATCAAAAATGCGACGTTTAAGCGTGACGACCGGCCGCTAACGCCCAACAGCCATGTAAAGGAGTTTAGCCGCGCGTATATCCATCATTTGATTAAAGCCAACGAGATTTTGGGGCACATTTTGCTCTCGATGCACAACATCGGTTTTTTGATTGGGCTGATGGAGGATATGCGGTTGGCGATTAAGGAAAATCGCTTGCAGGTGTTTGCGGATGAGTATTTGAGCCACTATCCGCCTTTGTAATGGTGGGGCCGAAGGGACCAGAAACGCATTTCTTGAGCTGAACTAATTTTAACCTGCTCTTTCGGACCTCATATGGGATTATCCCATGCATTGACTTTTCTCATTTCCTTCAAATTTCTCTCAAAGGTAACATCGGGCGAGTTAATCGCACCAACTACATTCGAAAAGCGAGTTCGACCTGCGATTATCTGCGCCCCTACCACATGCGCGTACCTGTAGGGGCGCAGATAATCGCCGAAAAACAGGAAAATAGCACGCTGTTTGATGCGATTAACTCGCCCGA
>JAHDGV010000212.1 GCA_020631655.1 Chloroflexota bacterium
CGCCAACGATTGTAAGTCGTCAGCCAGCGTAGGGTTCCCGCCCTTGACGCTCGGTAGCTCGTCTGTTAAAAGTCACTCTGCTTTTTATGGACACGATGCAAACGGGCAAAATCAAGCCAGCCATCCCCTATCTTCTACTCGCCATTTTGGTCATCATCTTTTTTAACAAGATGGTGTTTACCGATTTGATCTTGGCGCGTGGGGACACCTTTTTATACTTTTACCCCTACTGGCAAATCGCGGCCGATGCGTTGCGTGCGGGCCAAATCCCGTTCTGGAACCCCCACATTTTTATGGGAGCCCCCTTTATCGCCAACAGCCAAGTCGGGTTCTTTTACCCACCAAACTGGCTGGCTTGGCTTGCGGCCGATCCTCCCCAAGCGGTCAAACTCACAATCGTCACCCATCTGGCCATCGCCTCGTGGGGGATGTTTCGGCTGGCCCACAACCGGCTCCAGCTCTCACTACCGGCCGGCATGTTGGCCGCCATCTTGTTCACGCTGGGTGGCTATGTGACGGCGCAGGTTGAACATGTAAACCAACTGCAAGGGATGGCTTGGTTGCCGTGGTTGCTCGTTGCAATCACCTCGGTAGGGGTCGAAGGGGGCGGAACCAACGTTTCGAAGTTGAATCTAAAATTCGCCCGCCCCCTTCGACCCCTACAACAAATTTGCATCGTAGCGATTCTATTCGCCCTACAAATTCTGGCCGGGCACACCCAAACCGTTTTCTTGTCCGGCGTCACCTGCGGCCTTTGGCTCTTGGCACAAGCGACTATCTCCTATCAGCAGGGAGACAACTCATCCTTCCCCCCCCGGGGGAGGCTAGGTGGGGGCTTTTTCCCACTTGCCACACTCGCCCTCGGCGCAATTTTCGCCCTGTTCCTCTCGGCCGTGCAGTTGCTCCCCACTTTTGAGCTGACCCAGCTCTCCAGCCGCCAAGGGGGACTAACCACGGCCGAAGTGTTATCGTTCTCATGGCATCCGCTTTTAGCCAGCCAAAGCCTGTTGCCCACCGTCGGGCAATCGGTCTTCACCGAGTACGTTAGCTTTTTCCCGATCACAGCTTTGGTTTTGATGGTGTTGGTTGCTACCACCGTTTGGCAGGATGGCTGGCGTAAACATCCAGCATTTCCCGCGTTGATTTTAGTTGCGTTCGGGTTGTTTCTGGCGCTCGGCCGGTTTAATTTTGTTAGCTGGTATTACTCCCGCTTGCCAGGGCTGGACCTGTTTCGGGTTCCGGCCCGCTGGTTACTTTTAGTGGCAGTCGGCGGTTCGCTTTTGGCCGGTTATGGGCTGGATGGGTTGGATCGGTTCAAACGCAAACAGCTTTTGTGGCCCGTTTTAATTATCGGCTTTTTACTCGTTTGGAACCCGATTTCTCTCTGGTTGAGCAGGTTTATTCCCATCGGCCCTGAAAGCCCGATTGAGCCGTTTTCAATTCAGTCGTTGGCTTTAATCGGCGTAGAGTTGGTTTGCGTCGCGGTCTTGTTGACTTGGATATCCCAGTCATCGGGCCAAAGTAGTGTTCAAGCGCAGGTTGGTCCGGCCGATGACAGGGATACTCAGCAAACAGGTTGGCTGTTCGTGACTTTAAGCGTTTTTGTCTTGTTTATCGCCTCGCGCGGGCTCCCCTACAACCGGCTGACCACGCCTGAAGCGTACACCGATCTGCGCCCGGCCGGTTTGCGGCTACAAGCTGATGCCCAAAATCAAATTGTGCCAGATCGCTTTTTAAGCCTGTCCAACATCTTTTTTGATCCGGGTGATCAGGCTGAAATCGATACGATTTACGACGGCATTCTCAACGAACAAGCCCTGTACGACTATACGATCAGCATCAAGCTCAAAGAAATCGTTTCCCCCAATTTCCCGATGGTCTACGGACTCGCCTCGCTCGATGGATTTGACGGGGGGATTTTGCCGCTCAAAGGCTACAGCGACCTGATGGCGGGCACGATTTTGCCGGAGAATCAGGTCACAACCGACGGCCGACTGCGGGAGCATTTGGATGCGATCCCGGCCGCAGAATGGCTTGACCGCTTCAATGTACGCTATGTGGTTACCGATAAAGTAGGGGACGTGTGGGTCAACGATGTCTTTTTTGATCGGCAACATGTGGCACAGCTCCAGCCCAACGCAAGTTTGGCGGTCGGTTACTTGCCCGATTTCACGGCCGACAGCGTGCAAGTGCTTTCAGAACAGCCGTTAAGCCACATCAACGCAGATGGAGCACTGGCCAACCTGGTCGAATCGGCCGAAACCCCCGGCTTGTGGATCGCCATCCTGCCAGAGCCAGCAGTGTTACAAACGCTTGAGATCATAGCGGCTGACCAACCAGCCGAAGTGACCGCTATCTCGCTTGTGAACGCAGAAGAAGGGTGGTTTCAATCGGTTGTGCCGGGGCAGTACCAGCTGATCCATTCGGGGGATGTCAAAATCTATGAAAATCTCGATGTGTGGCCCCGCGCGTTTTTACTTCCGGCCGATGCAGATTCTCTTAGCAATGTACCCGAACCAATCGGAGAGGTAAAGATTTTGGCACATTCAGCCGAGGGGCTGACCCTGCGCACAAATGCCGGTTCGGCCGCAACGCTCGTTTTGACCGATGCTACCTACCCCGGCTGGGAAGCCACACTAGATGACAACCCGGTTGACGTCACAGGGTTTGACGGGTTGTTGCGTTCGGTTGATGTCCCGGCCGGAGAACATGAAGTATCATTTGCTTTTCAACCTGAAAGCTTTCAAACTGGATTGCGCATCACACTCCTAGCCTGTCTTATTTTGCTCGCCGGTTTAGTCACCATTTTCTGGAGGACCCACAATGATCCTTGATCACAAAAACATCACCCCAAAAGAGTTTGCTCAAGTTGCTCAAAACGTGCGCAAAACGTTTTATTGGGAGAAAAAAGATTTAGCCACCTATGTCGTTTTAACCAAACACCTTCTGGCGACGGCTATCGAAAATCACAAAAATGGAGGGGAGTTTGCTGAAGCTTTTCGAGGTCGAGTTCTGGGGTTGGGATATGATCTTGCAAGCATGACTTGGCCCGGCTGGGATGAAGACGGCATCGATATGACAGAAGAGTTCCGCAAAGACGGCCTTGCCGCCTCGAAATATATTTTGGACTTGGCGATCTCAAGCAAAGCACCGGTTGAAACCTTGTTTAACAGCTATTGGATTTATGGTGCGCATCTGCTAACGGATAAGAACAATCTTGGCGCAATCGGTGCGTGGCAAAAGTGCGCAGAGCTAAAGCCGGATGATGATCATATCGGAGTTCAAAGCTGGATCATGCTTGCAAAAGCTGTTGATTCTGGAGATTTCGGCCCGATCAACGCTGAGCTAGAACGACTTACGGCACTACCTAAACCAAATCCGGGCATCGCGGCCCAAATTCAAACGGCATTGAAGGTCGTCTCCAAAAACAGAATTGTTTGACTCCCGCTACCGGCCGATCTGCTCCAAAATCGCTCGCGCTTCTTCGGCCGTGGCGGGGCGCGGCCTACCACCCGGCTCAATCACGGCCGGGATCAACTCAAACCGCTCAACCCCATCTTTTGTTAGCCAAGCCTGCAAAACCATCGTGCTGGGATCCCCATCGATATCAAACGCAAAATTCCCCAGCCCGTAAGCGATCAATCCCCCGTTGTACTCTTCAACTTTTTGCAACACGTGCGCATGATGGCCAATCACCAAGTCGGCCCCTGCATCCACAGCCGCCCGCGCAAGCGTTTGTTGCTCAGGCGTAATCGGCCGTAAATATTCAATCCCAAAGTGCAACAGCACAATCACATGATCCACCTCTGGCAGGATGGCTTGCACATCGGCCGTCACGATTTCCGGCCGACCCCAAGCCACACCCGGCCGGTCATCCGTTGCCTCCCACGCAGTCATGTCGTACCCCTGATCCTCAGACAGCACATCGATGTAGGCCAGAAACGCCAGCTTAATTCCATCAACTTCTAGAATGATTGGGGAGCGCGCCTCAGCCGCATTTTCCCCCACCCCAACGGCCTCGATACCTTGCTCTTCAAGCAAGCGTACTCCGTCTCGCACAGCCTCGATCCCATAATCGAGCGCATGGTTATTGGCCAACGAAACCAGATCAAACCCGGCCACACCCAACGCTTCGGCCGATTTTGGCGGTGATAAAAAGGGATACGATTTTCCTTCGGCTACCGTGTATGCTTCCGGCCGATCTCCCAAGGCTGACTCAAAGTTACCAACGGTCACATCGGCCGTTGCCAGCCACGGTTGCATCAACTCAAACGGATAAGCCACATTGCCACTTGCAATAACTTCTCCCAAACGACGGTCAAGCATAATGTCCCCCACGGCCGCAATTTGGATCGAATAGTTGGGATCAGGTGTTGGTGTTAGCGGCACAGGTGTAAACGTAGGTGAGGGCTGTGCGGTTGCCGTTGGCACAACCTCTGTTGGAAGCGGTGTCGGCGTTTCTGGCGGAGAAAGTGTCGCCTGTGGCAGATCGGTGGGGCTGGGTAGACTGGTTGGAGTGAGCGTTTGAGGAACTGGGGAGGGAGTATTGGCCGGAACTTGAGCTGGCTCAGCCTGAGCACAACCCATCAAAAAAAGGATGAAGGATAAGGGATAAAGGATAAAAGTTGCGCCTGCATTCCATTTTATCCTTTTTCCTTTCCCCTTTATCCTTAGTTGTAACACGGCTCCGGATCCTGATTCAGCAAATACTCTGTCAACGATGTGCCAGCTTCCAGCAGGGCGGTCGCATTCCCCACACCCACATATCTAAAATGCCACGGTTCGTAGTAAAAACCGGTCACTTCCTGCGCACTGCGCGGATAACTGAGCGTAAACCCATATAAATGGGCGTTGTTTTGGAGCCAATCCCCTTCCGGCGTTTTGTAAAAATAGGTGTGGAACTGGAGCTTTTCATCAAAACTGTCATCGATGTAATCGTGAAGCCGGTAAGAGCCAAAATCGACCGTTGTGCCTAGCTGGTGTTCACTATGGCCCGGCCGGGCGCTTAAAATATCCACCCGATCCGGCTCGAGGTTGAGCCACTTGTTGTAAGTCGCTTCTTGCGTGGCGTAGCTCCGGTAGCCAGAAATAATGTAGGGTTGCAAACCCGCACCCAGCATGTCATTGACCATGTTCACTAGTGGATCAAGCACCTCTTCGCGCACCATCGTGGGGTAGCCCAACGTAATCTCTCGGCTAAAGTGCGACCCAATCGGCACCAGATTATCCGGCTCATAGGCGCGGCTTAAGCCAAATTCTTGGCTCACAATCACCAAAAGTTCGTCTTGCGGCGGGATGCGTTGCTCACACGCCGTTTTTGTTGGCGTTGGGGATGGGGTTGGAGTAAATGTCGAGGTAGGTGTTGGCGTGTGTGTGGGGGATGGTGTGATTGTAGGAATAGGTGTCAGCGTTGCCGGGACACCTTGAGTTGGGAACGGTGTAGCGGTATCGGCCGGAGCCAAAACCGCCACCGTATTGGTTGGGACCACTTCAGCCACAGGCTCGGGAGCGGCACAAGCGGCAATCAGAAGGGATAAAGGAAAAAGGATGAAGGATAAAAAAAGTTTTCCCCCACGGCGACCAAATCCTCCATCCTTCATTCGGCCGTCCTTACTCAACAATGATCTTCGGTCCACCGGCTTCAACCGTACCAACCACGGCCGCACTGGGCATCTGCTCTAAAAACGTTGCCACATTTTCTGGCGGGATGGCGGCCAGCAGTCCACCAGACGTTTCCGGCGTCCACAGGATTTTCTGCATCAGGTCAGACACATCAGGGCCAAATTCCACATGCTCACCAAAGTGGGCCGAATTCCGGCCGGTTCCGCCGGGGATTGTCCCCATCTCTGCGTAGCGCACGGTGCCGTTGTGCAATGGCAGGTCGGCCATTCTGAGCCTGAACGTCACATTTCCGGCTCGGGCCATCTCGAACCCGTGGCCCAAAATGCCAAATCCGGTGATGTCGGTCATCGCTTGCGCATCGGCCGCTTGAGCCGCTTCTGCGCCAGCTTTGTTCAGCGTTTTCATCGCTTCAACCGCAAGCGCAACATCTGCATCATCTGTTTTGCCACGCTTTAGAGCGGTAGTGATTACACCCACACCGAGCGGTTTGGTCAGCACCAACACATCGCCCGGCCGAGCACCCCCTTTACGCTTAACTTTGTCAGGATCGATGATGCCGGTGACGGCCAAACCGTATTTCGGTTCGTTATCAGCCACGCTATGACCGCCGAGCACCACACCACCCGCTTCGGCCACTTTTTCAGCGCCGCCGCGCAAAATCTCTTTAAGAATGTCGGTGCCTAAATCTGCAGGGAACGCAACTAGGTTCATGGCAAACAGAACTCTGCCTCCCATCGCGTACACATCTGACAGCGCATTGGCGGCCGCAATCGCCCCAAAGTCATACGGATCATCAACCACCGGCGGGAAAAAGTCAGTGGTATTAATGATCGCCTGCTGATCGTTGAGTTGATAAACTCCCGCATCATCGGCAACCTCAAGCCCCACCAATAGCTGGGGGAAGTCGGCCGGATCAAATGTATCTCGTATCGGTTGAATAACTTGGGATAGCTCACCCGGAGCTAACTTAGCCGCTCAACCGGCAGATGATGATAATTCTGTTAAACGGATGTTCGTAAAATCAGCCATCGTTCCTCCATTTTTTAGCTAATTAGCTTGATCAGCACGCTCCCTGCGGTCGCTTTCAGCTCATCAGCCATGATGACCAAGCGGAACCAGTCACAGATTTGATCCACTGGCTGAAATGCTGACAGTGAGCGTAGCGAACGAACTGAAATGCTGATTAGCTAAAATACTACATTAAGCGGGAGTATAGCAGTTTTTACCCTTCGGTAGCGAAGGGTTTATAATTGGCTCTAACACCAGAAAATTTCCGCTTGAACTGGTGTAGACCAATCAAAACGGTAAAATCTTACCAGATAAAACACATGAGTAATGACGAACGATTTTCACAAGTAGAATCGGCCGCCAGACGGCTGATAGAAGGCTTTTTTGATCGCATCTCTGGCGAACGGCTGGGAGGTGGAGCGATTGCTACCCACTTGGCCCGCACGTTTGAAAAATTAGTGGATGAAGGGAAAGCACAGCATACAAATTACTACGAGGTCCATTTAAATCCGGCCGATATGGACCACATTTTGGACACTGAGCCAGATTTATCTGTGCGGCTAAGCAAATGGTTACCAGAATTGGCTACCGAGGTAGGTGTGCTCTTAACTGTGCCACCCGAAGTCTCGTTGGTGTCTGACGAGATTATTCGCGAAGGTCGGCTTCTCATCCGTTCAGAAATTGATCCGAACCGAGAAGATAACAAGACGCGCGCACACAGCCGCAAAGCGGTTGAAGATCAGATGCGCGAAATGGTGCGCAGTCGTAATGCGTGGCTCATTATCGATGGGAAACATCACATCGACTTAGATCAGTTAACCATGCACATCGGCCGTCGGCCGGACAACGAAATCGTGATCGAATCATCAACCGTGAGCCGGGTCCATGCTCAAATCCGCTGGCGGTTTAACCAGTTCAGCCTGTTCGATATGGGTAGCCGGGCCGGTGTCATTGTTAATGGGGAGCGGGTCGATGAATGTGGTTTACAACCCGGAGATGTGATCCAACTAGCAGAGGTGTCGCTGGTGTATGGGGAAGGACGCGAAGGTGGTCAAGAAAACGTGGCCGACGATGATGTCGAGATCAATCCGACTCAGCGTTGGCGCAGACGCTAAACGCCGCATCGCAAACACACCAATCAACGCATGGAACTTCTTCTTTTCTCTTTTCGCATTGTCAGCGCCCTAGCCCTTCTTACGTTTGCCGGGATGCTGGGCTGGTTTATGTGGCGCGATCTGCGAGCCACATCGGCCCTGCTCGAAAACAGGGCCGACAATCGCGCATCGTTGGTCGTGATTCAATCAGAAGAAGCCAAACATGAACTGGGCACCCGCCATCCATTACGGCCGGTAAACGGTATCGGCCGAGGAGCCACCAACACCATCGTCGTCTCCGATGAGTTTGCCTCTGGTGAGCACGCGCTTATTGCGCGTCGGGGCAGCCAATGGTGGCTAGAAGATTTAAACAGTAGCAATGGCACCTTGCTCAACGGTGCAGAAATTGAGCGGCCGGCGATAATCACGGCCGGTGATGTAATTACAATTGGCTCCACAGAATATAGATTAGAATTTTGATTCGAGTATGCGGGTGGCAAGTGGCGAGTTTTCGCTTTACTTGAATCAATTACTCGCCACCCGCCCCTCGCAATTTCGTTTATGAAAACAACAGACGTTTTTCCAGCAGATTATTTTATTCGCGACGACGACAGCGACGACGCCAACTTTTACCAAATGGCCCGCATGGTGGTCCATATCGACGATCCTGCCATCGAAACCTTGATGACGTGTTATGCAGACACGCTCCCGAAAAACGGGGCGATCCTTGACCTCATGTCCAGTTGGCGCTCGCACATCCCCATGGAGCATTTAACCCCCAAACGGGTGGTTGGCTTAGGAATGAATGCGGAGGAGATGGTCAATAATCCGGCCATTAGTGATGGGGATGTATGGGTTCATAATCTGAATCAAAAGCCGAAGTTGCCTTTTGCAGACGGGGAGTTTGATGCGGCAGTATGTGCTGTTTCTGTGCAGTATCTGACACAACCACTCGAGGTTTTTGCAGAGGTGTATCGGGTGCTCAAGCCGGGAGGCGTGTTTATCGTCTCATTTTCGAACCGCTGTTTTCCCACCAAGGCTACGGCCGTGTGGCAAGTGACGGACGATGCGCAACATGTGCAGTTGGTAGTTACTTATTTCCAACAATCGGCCGAGTGGGGAGAGGCATCTGCACGGATTAAAAATGTTGAGACCGGCGCATCAGCGGCCGAAGACCCGCTCTATGTAATTTGGGCGCATAAGCCCGGCCCGTCACCCGAAATCTCTGCGTAGGGGTCGAAGGGGTCGG
>JAHDGV010000926.1 GCA_020631655.1 Chloroflexota bacterium
AGCTTGTCTACTGTTCCTCCCGAATTGATGTAATTAAATCAACCATTTCCTCCGGCCAGTTTCACGGCCGCATCTGACCGCTTGAGCGACCACATTGACCAAATGCCGATCACGGGGCCGATGGCCAAAAAGGCAAAGGCAAAGCGCCATCCCACCCACGCCTGTAGCGGCGGCACCATACGGATGGTGAACAGCGTCAGTAAAAATCCCATGCTGGTTTGCAGGGTTAGTGCCGTCCCCAAATATTCTCGTGGGGCCAGTTCGCTGACAGCGGCCGAAAACTGCGCACTATCGGCCACAATGGTGAACCCCCAAATGAGGGCGACGATAAAGAGCAAAATGGGTGAGCGGCCGTACAAAAATCCGATAAAAATGGCACAGGTGCCGCTGATCGCCATGAGCCAGATTGTGGTGGTTGTCCGGCCGATTTTGTCGGCCCAGCCACCGGCCAAATAGCTCCCAACCCCGCCAATGGCGATGACGGCAAAGGCGGCCGCGCTGGCCCAAGCTGGCCCTACGCCAGAAATTTCAAAGCTCGACAAAAAGAACAGGGAGATCCATGCCCACATCGCGTAAAGTTCCCACATGTGGCCCAGATACCCCCCGTTGGCCCGCATCACATCTTTGTCGCGCAAAATATTGCCGATTTGCTTCCAATCAAACGGGGGGGATTGGGTTTTAAAGGGGCCTTCTTCTACAAACAGGATGGCGATTACCCCACCCGAAATTGCCAGCCCGGCCGCCAACCACATGACCGGCCGCCAATTTTGAACCCCGCCAAACACGTTTAGCAGATGGGGCATGGCAGACCCAATCGTTAAGGCCCCAACGAGCAAACCGATGGCAAAGCCACGATCTTTTTGGGTCCAGGTGGCCATGATCTTCATGCCAACCGGATAAACTCCTGCCAGCACAAAACCGGTCATAAAGCGTAGAAATAAAGCCAGCGGCAAACCAGTTGCAAAGATGGCGATCCCGGCCGTGAACAATCCGGCCGATATCGCTGAGACGCTGAGCATCCACTTGGCAGGCATTCGGTCGGCCAAGTTAAGCAGGGTTGAAAACAGGGCTCCCACCACAAAACCGATTTGCACCGACATCGTGAGCCACGACCGGCCGGAATCACCCAATCCCCACTCTTGGGTTAGCACCGGCACCACGGCCGAGGCTGAAAACCAGACCGCTAGCGCCAATAGCTCAGCCAGTGCCAAGAGGGTCAGGATGCGCCATTTATGTTTTTGTTCTTGCTTGTTTTCAAGTGGGGTAGAAAGTGTTGTCATGGGGTTTACCTTTGCTATTTAGAGGCGGGATGATAGCAAGTCTTACTTTGGGGGGCGAGGTGGGCAAGTTTGCGGGTAGCGGGTTTGCGAGTTTAATCATGCCAACGCTACCTAACCTGAGTTTCGCTTAAGCCCAGAACGTCTAAAAATAGTCTTCACAAATTTTT
>JAHDGV010000927.1 GCA_020631655.1 Chloroflexota bacterium
GGTGTACTTTGTGTTGGATTTTATTGGACAGTTGAACGCATTCTGTTTTAAGAAAAGTGTTCTGGGATTTATAAAATGAAAAAAATTATATTTGGAAGCATCACGTTATTTGCGCTGGTCTATGCCGGGCACGCAATGTTATCGTTCGCTCAAACGACTGGAGACGAGATCACTTATCTACCATTTGCTACGAATGGAGAGACGGATGAAGCAACACCTACACCCGGGCCAACGGCTACCGCAACAGCGACCGCCACCGCAACTGCCACATCAGAATCAGGTGGGTTAGATTCAGACTATTTTGGGTCATACTCAATTAATGATACCGGCTTTGGAACTGAGGTTAGCGTCACGGTAGATGAAGGGGCCAATACACGAACCATTGTGGCGAATGCGTTGCCGAACCATGATGTAGGTGAGTTTCCCAATGAGGGGAATCCAAACGCTATTAGTGAGCAAGATAACACCTACACTTTTCGAACCGACCCTGTTTATGTTGGGGTTTCAACCCGCTCATCGGTCCCGGGTGTGGCGATAAACGGGGTAAAGTTTCAGCCCAATACGGCTGAAAGGGTCAATTGTGATAACGGAGTTGTCTATAGAATTGAAGCGATAACAATTCAGATGCTTGTTGGGCCCGGGTTAGATTTTAACAACGCACATGTGCAGCCTTGGGGTGAGTATCACTACCATGGTGTGTCAGAACTGCTGGCTGAGGTATTTGACCGAGATCAAGACTTGGTGCACGTTGCGTTTGCGGCCGATGGACATATGATTTATTACTCAAAAAGTGGTGCTTACTCAACAAGTTACCGTCTGGGAACCGGTGAAAGGGCCGGCACGAACTGCTTTCATACCGGCGGTGGCCCCAATAATGATACCGTCGAGTTTGGCCCGACCAAAGATGGCACAGTTACCTCTGACTGGGATTTTGACCCTAGCGATGGTGATTTAGATGAGTGCAATGGTATTACGGTCAATGGACAATATATTTACTTGATTACCCAAGACTATCCCTATATTTCAAGGTGTTTGATGGGTGAGCTTTCAGAAGACGAACCTCCGGGTGGCGGTGGAGGGGGTGGATAGAACTTGGATGTTTGTTCCTTAGCTTGATGTTTAAGGGCTCTCGAATTTTCGAGGGCCTTTTTGCTTTTTCGTAAGTAACCTCAGTTTTGGATAAGCAAACAAGTTTCTGACTCCCTGTCATCAGGCCGAACCAACAGACATTTAAGTTCAATGATCAGCCGATGACTGGGAGTTGCTGCCAAATATCCCAGTCATTGGCTGATCTTTTTGCCATTTCGCTAAACCGTTCTGCTAAATGACAGAGATACCAAACAAAATATTCTTAAGCGAAACTGAGGTTAAGTAAATAGTGGGTTCGGCATGACAGTGCTATTTAATTGGTTTGTTGCCCCAATCTGTTTTGCCTTGGACAATT
>JAHDGV010000928.1 GCA_020631655.1 Chloroflexota bacterium
CTCGTTTTCATGAAAATGTAAAACTTCAGCTAGACGGTCAGCAGAATTGGACCGATTCGGCCGATTTAGCCATGATGTATTCTGGCCCGTTTGTGACCGATTTTTATCGCCAGTTGCACATTGTGTTGCACAAAGAATTTCGTAGCCGAAAAGGGTGGCAAGAGTTAAAAGCGATAGGGCTAAAACCGGCCCGCTGGCGGCCGAAGCACGGTCGAGAACTACTCGCCATCGGTTACAGAATGGCAACATTGCCATTTGCCAAAGCCAAGTTAAATCGGCTGGCAAAAATCCCGCAAAAAAGTGTAGATGCCCTGCCGCACATGTCGCTGGCAGATGCGGCCGCACCATCAACGCAGGAATGAGTAAATTGATGTTACCTGCTTTAGGTAATCGACCCTCCCCTAGCCCCTCCCGGGGGGAGGGGTACACATTCCTCCCCCCTCGGGGGAGGCTAGGTGGGGGTAACAGGTAGCAATAGGCAATTTAATGGATTCACACTCAACATCAGTATCAGAGGCGTTTAGCCTCAAATCATTTGTCTACGATCAGTTTGGTGAAAACCACGCCAACCTGACCCGTATGCGTGAGCGGGTATACGCGGCCGTGACCCGTCACTTGCCCACCGGATCGCATCTGCTTGAAATCAATGCGGGAACCGGTTTGGACGCGTTCAACATCGTGCAACGGGGTTATTCGGTACACGCCACTGATTTGTCAGATGGGATGATTGATGCCATCCACGAAAAAATTAAAATGCACCGGTTGCAAAGCCAACTAACGGCCGAGCGGCTGTCGTTTACCGATTTGGACCAAGTGCAAAACGGCCGGTTTGATGCGGTCTATTCAAACTTTGGCGGCTTAAATTGCGTCGAAGATTTGCGTCCTGTGACCCAACATCTGCCTAAAATATTAAAGCCGGGTGGCCTTGCGATCTGGGTCATCATGCCCCCCGTTTGCCCATGGGAAATGGGGCTGATTTTTAAAGATTGGCGGGTTGCAACCCGCAGGTTCCGGCCGAACGGGGTAATGGCCAACGTCGAGTCTGTAGAGTTCCGCACGTGGTATTTCACCGCCGCGCAAACGATGCAGGCGTTTGGCCCCCAATTTGAGTGTGTTGGGCTAGAAGGGCTTTCGGTGGTGACACCGACGGCCGACAACAAGACGTTTGCCGTGCGTAGGCCGGGTCTGTTTAACCGATTGGTGCAGATTGACGAAGCGATTTCCACCGTTTGGCCGTTCAACCGCATCGGTGATTTTTTCATTCTGACGATGAAGTTAGTCAGCTAATCAGCTCGTTCGCTTTGCTCACTAATCAGCACTTCAGCTAAAAACGAGCGGAGCAAGTGTGCTGATTAGCTGATAAAGCTGACATGCTGATAAAGCTGACATGCTGATAAAGCTGACATGCTGATAAAGCTAATTATGTTCCAATTTGTAAGCCCCA
>JAHDGV010000213.1:0-6820 GCA_020631655.1 Chloroflexota bacterium
TTGATTTATTGCCACGGGAAGTTGCTGACGGGCAGACCGTAATAGAGCTCAACCATGCGGCGGAAAACAGGAGCGGCCACGGCCGACCCTTCACCTGCATTTTCGATGATTACAGCGATAGCAACTTCAGGAGCTTCGATTACAGTCCCATCAGATTGTGTAAACGGTGCGGCCGGAGCATACCCGACAAACCATGCATGTGGTAGCGCCACAGGGGTTTGGGCCGTACCCGTTTTGCCTGCAACTTGCATCCCTAACCCTTGGAAGATGTGAGTTGCAGTACCGCTACGATCGTTGGCAACTTGCCACATCGCCTGCTGTACGGCCGCCAGCGAATCGGCACTGTACGGCAAAAAGCCATCTTCTTGCACCGGCAGAACCTCTTCAGGGGCGCCGCCCCCTTCACCGATACGATGAACCACGCGAGGTGTCAACAGGGTACCGCCATTTGCAATCGCGGCCGATAAACGGGCCATCTGCAACGGCGTTACTGAGACGTACCCTTGTCCAATAGCCATGTTGACCGCATCACCCGGCACCCAGCCACCTTCGGCCGTGTTATCCGGTTTCCAACTGGGGTCAGGAATAATGCCGCCTGTTTCGGCCGTTCCGATAATGCCGGTTGGTTCGTCAAAACCAAACTGGCGAGCCACAGTCGGGAAGTGGAATGGATCCACTTCGTTCATGTTGTAGCCAGCATCGTAAAAACAGGTATTACAGGACACAACTAGAGCATGGCGCAGACTGATATTGCCGTGGCCCCGGCCGGTATCCGCATGAATCCAGTCGTATTTAATAAAGTTTGGCCCCAATCGATCCCATGTACCAATTGAGTTGTATTGGGTGGTGGGCAGATATTGTCCCGAGTTTACAGCAGCCCCAAACGTAACGAGCTTAAACGTTGATCCCGGCGGATATTCGCCACCAGTAGCTCGATTGACCAGCGGGCGGCCCGGATCATTTAAAACCGCCTGCAAGCGGCCCGCATTGTCCGGCCGACTGGCATCAAACACGGTCGGGTCGTAGGTTGGGAAGCTGGCCATCGCCTTGATTTCACCCGTGTTGACATCCATCAGCACAACCGCTCCGCGTGCCGCATTGGGATGGGTGTAAATCGCCTGTGCCAAGGCTTGCTCAACCGCCCGCTGAAAATCAAAATCGATGGTGGCATAAACCGGCCGAGCTTGCTTCGGCTCAACCTCTGCCACCGTTGAAATAGGAGAGCCGTCAGGCCCAATCACCCGCAAAATACCGCCGAGCGTGCCGCTGAGATACGGCTCACCCCATGCTTCGAGGCCGGTTAAGCCAACCCGAGCATCGGGGCTGTACCCTTGGCTCAGATAACTGTCTACCCCCCATTCGGGGATCGCCCCCATGTATCCCACAATGTGTGGAGCACCGTTTTCATAAAAGCGGGTTAAGCGCTCTTCGGCTTGTAAACCAGCATCAAAATAAGGACGCAGCGTATCATAAATCGGTTCAATCGCCGCTTTTGATACATCGCCCAGCGGAACAAACCACTCCGGTTTAGCAGATGCATACTTAGCCCGTATTTCATCGGGGGATAAGTCTAAAATCGGTGAAAGGGTTGCTAGCAATCCGGCCTCGTCTGTGATCTCACCGGGGACAACGCCCAAGGTAATCGCCTGCCCTTGGAAGGCAAGGGATGTCCCCTTGATATCGCGCACGCTGGCCCGTGACGGCGCACGATACTGGTAGCTCAGCTTATTGCCACCAGCCAGGTCCGGCATCACCAGCCCTTCGTGCCACACAATGCCCCAGCGCCCTTCGGTAAATACGAGCTCAACTAAATGATTGCGCACCACATTCCCCATAACGGCCGTTTGCCAAATCACTTCAACTTCAACTTTTGATCGGTTGCCTTCTTGCAACTGCCCAATCGGCCGGGTAGAGATCGATTGCACACCGGCCGTGCGTGTGGCTGTGTTGTAGGCGTTTGAAAATTGATCTGATCCCACCAGCGCTTGACTCTGAGTTGATAGCAGGCTGTACATGCCGAGCAGGTCTCCCTTTTCCCATGCCTTATAAAATGTGTTTGCAACTTCAGCCGCACCACCCGGTACCGGCGTCGCGGTTGGGATGATGGCGGTTGCCAAGGGGGTCAGTGTGACCAGCTCGTTTGAGTCTTCGAAGGTGATGGGTAAGGTCCCTTCAAGGCCGCAAGCGCTTAGGCCAATGGTGAGAGCAAAAATGGTGGTTAGGAGAAGTGCTATTTTCCGCATGGTGGGATTATATCAACTTGAGGCACGAAAGGGTCAAGTTGGATGAATAGCAAGTTAGAAGAGGCGACTGGCACACCCGCCTAACCGGTTGGCGCGATTAAGTTAAAGCATCGCGCACGGCCGCCGCATAGCGATCATCGGCACCCGCTTTTTCAAACGCCTGAAACGCAGCTACTTCTTGCTCGTTTTGCAAATAAAGCGTTCCGATCATGTACCAAGCCCCAGCCAGATTTAATCCACCAGCCAACGCTTTTTCATAAAGATCAATCGCCTTGGCGATATCACCCCGATCTTGATAGTGTAAGGCCTGCCCGATCAGCGCATCCCGCTCCAGTTTCAACATCCCTTCTCGGGAAAATTCATCTTCCTCGTCTTCCCTAAACAATTCTTCTGACAAATCTTCGCGTGCCAAATCGAGTCCTTGTTCGGAGGCCCGTTTTTGCTCCAATTCCCCCGTTTGGCTTTTGGCCTCAGCCCCTGATGACTCTAAATGGTCAGCCGCCTGACGTACGGCCGTGAACATGGTTGAATATTCTTCTTCATCTTCAAGCTCAGAGACAGCGGCCGGCGAATCTTCCTCTTCGTCTTCCTCAGGCAAGTCAAAGGCGGCCGCACCCTTTTCAATCAGTTCAATCGCTGTACCAATATCAGGGTTATCTGGCTCAAGCCGCTGGGCGGCCGCGCAAATCTTTAAAGCACTTTCTTTTTTGCCCTGTGCGTTCAAAATTCTGGCAATTGCCAAATATTCCCGCACGGCCGCGCTACTTTTGTTCAGCCGTTGAAAGGCCAAAGCCAAGCGCTGATGCGCCCCTAAAAGATCGGCATCCAAACGAATGGCCCGTTCCCAGTTATCAATCGCATCATCAGTAGACTGATTGTTGAAATGCAATTCTCCAATCGCCATGTAGGTGCGGGCCGCATCGTGCAGTTGTCCCATCCGTTCTTGCAGGTCGGTGATCTGGACCAAATACTCAAGTTTAGAATCAGACGTGCGGGTAGCAAGCTTGTAGCAATCAAGTGCGCGGTCATACTGCTTGCGGCCGATGCAGGCGACAGCCAGCCCCGCATACACCTCCGGCCGATTTTTAAATTCGCCCAGTGCAATGCGAAACGAGGCGATCGCTTCATTCCATTTTTCTTCGGAATTAAACTTTTCGCCCATCTTTACCGCTTCTTGATATTTTTGAATATTCTGCGCCATTAACTTCTCTTGGTTTTGAACAGGTTCTCTCAGGTGATTGATCGAATTTCTTTAATTTGAGGTTGAGTCAAACATATATCAATGGTGTTGACTAGACAAGTATATAACAACCTGCAACTAAATCAGCTATTCAGAGACTGATCAAACCTAAATTTCTGCGATAGTTTAAACGATTAAAATGATTTTTGAAACGATTTCATAACTTGTGGCGGTTTGTAACCAGTTAAAATACAATTTAAAGTAACTGGTTCAAATGATAGCCTTGAGAGTTCTTGTGCACGACAACGGTCACAATTGGCTCTGACCTTAAGAAAAATGTCTTCTGTCTCTGACACTTACAAAATTTATAACCTTACTCCGGATCAAGTGTGGGAGCAGTTAGAAGCCGATCCGGGCCTACTTTTGCCTGCATCAATCGACAAGAAAAGTTTTGGACATTACAACGAAATAACTGGGAAACGGCATGGGTTTCAGTTTAACCCAACGTGGCTGTTGCTCCCTACCGGCCCTTGGAACATTTTGGTTGAAATCGTTGATCGCAAACCGGCCGAAAAAGTGACCTACAAGATTACGGCCGACCGCGAGGCCGGCATTCTATACTCCGGTAAATTGACCATTGATTTCTTGACTCTACCGGCACAAGCGGACAAACCGGGTGGCACCCAAGTTGATATTCAACTAACCGGCGAGCGCAAAGCTGAACTTGAAGAGTTTTCTGATGAGCTGGTTGAGACTATTTTGCACTCACTTATTCGGGAAGGGTGGGAGACGGCCTATCTACAAGTGACGGGTGAGCCACACAATCACGGGCTGGTAGCAACACAAGAGCCCGTTGCAGATCACATGGCTCCTTTGGCTGTAGCGGCCGGCGTCTTTTCGGCCGGGATGGCGCTCAGCCTGTGGATGTGGCGCCGCAAAAAGCACAAACAGTCAGCTTAAACTTCGGCCGCCTTTTCTGGAATAGCGCATACTCGTGGAAGCCTAAGTGTAAATCGACTCCCTTCATTTGGTCTTGACTCGACCCAAATATCCCCACCAAGCATTTCTGCAAATTGTTTCGAGATGGCGAGCCCTAGGCCGGTCCCCTCTATCTGCCGTGTTGAATCATTATCTTCCTGCACAAACGGCTCAAACAAGTTCTCTATAAACTCAGGTTTAATCCCGATCCCATCATCAACAACCGCAAATTCTATGCAATCCTCGCGCGCATTTTGAACCCGGAAAATATGTAGGCTCACATATGACTGATGGGTAAATTTAAACGCATTGCTCAGCAAATTGATCAAAATCTGCTTAATTTTTTGCCCGTCCGAAACCATTTCGACCCCAACTGCATCGTTCTGCAATAAAAACTGATTTGAGTTTATGCTGACCAACGGTTCCGTTGTTACCCGAACCTGCTCAATCAGTCTATCCAGGCAGATCGTCTCAACATGCACGTTCATTTTGCGGGCTTCGATTTTTGATAAATCAAGCAAATTATTGATGAGTCCGAGCAGGTGGCGGCCGGAATATTCGATTCTTTGCACATCGTCCACCAAGTCTATCGCTTCAACTTCATGATCGATCTCATCTTCAATTAGCTCGCTGTAGCCGATGATGGCATTTAGAGGAGTCCGCAATTCATGGCTCATGCTGGCCAAAAATTCAGACTTTGCCAGATTCGCTTTCTCTGCACGATCTCGTTCAATGTGTAATTCTTTTGTCCTGTTCTCAACCATCAGTTCCAGCTGGTCTTGATAGGTTTGTAGCTTTCTGTTCAGCTTTTCAAGGTTGGATGACTGGTCAAGAATTTGGCGAACAGTAATCGAGAGCAAGATCGATACGATGAGCATTGACGTCAGCTTGAGGATCAACTGATCAAGTTCAGGCGCTTCGTTGATCGTCCAATACCAATCGTTCCGGTGGCCGATATAGAGGATGGTATTCATCGTCATATAGACGGCCATAATCCCGTAAATGTCTCTCCGGTCTAAAAATACCGCAGACATAACGATGACAAAGTAAATTAAATTGAGCGAGGGAGCCACGAAGCTGAGCCCTGAAATAAAGGGGAGGATATAGACTATCCCTTGAATCGTGATCAAAAACAGGCGAACCGAAAATCTCCTCCTATCTTTGTACAGCAAGTAAATGCAAAGATAGGTGATGCACGCAATAGTGAACGCAAACGAAAAAGGAATCCAAGCTGTTTCGATTTTAAAAGAGTAGATATAACCGTTTCCGTCGTAGGTCAGGTAACCAAATATATAAGTTAGGCACAGGAAAAATGAAATCCCAAGTGAGACAAAGTAGGTGTAATAGAGCATCGCAATAGAAAAATCACCATTTTGATTTTCTTTGGCAGATTTAATTGTCTTGAAGATTTCCTTAAACATAGGATCTATTTGGCTTTGTGCATAGATTCTGCGCCCGTGTCACAGACCCGTTTAGTCTAACATAGGGCCGTAGGACAAAAGAAGGTGAAGATACTCCTAATACGGCTAAATTATGAGTTCAAAAGGATATAGAAGCCCCTCTCAACCGAGTTTACTGCATCGATTTGATCAAGGCGGTCAAGTTCTTCCGAGCCTGTTCCTCATACCGATCAAAAAACCAAGCTGTTTGATACAGCCTTTCACGGTCTAAAAATCCCTGCATGATGTTGGCTCGGCCGGCCCGGTAGGCACTCTCTTCAACCCAGCCATACTCTTCGCGGATTTGTTTTTCATACGCCCAAAAGCGCTCGCTTCCTCGCCCCAGAATCGAAAGATCAATATCAACGAGCAAACGACCGTCGGCCGATTTTGCGACCTCCGCATGTCGCGTGTCTAGAATTAGGTTCGCCACAATGGCGCATTCGCTTGGTGGGAAGCCTGCACCAGTTAGAAGTTCAACTGCTAGTTGGGCGCTTTTTTCTTCGTTTTCAAACGGCACCTTAGACTGCGGATCATATACAACGTCATGGAAGAAAATGGCCAGCTCCAAAGGCAACCGATTGTTTGCAAGGTCAAGCACTTGATCGAGCTGGGAGAAGCAATCAGAGATGTGGCCCAAATTATGATAGGCTCGGCCGGGTGGTTGGGCATACTGATCTTCTAGCTTTTGCCAAATTTCAGCCGACTTTTCGGGCGGCAAAAAATGGCTCGTTAGCTCTTGCCAGCGGTTTTTAAGCGTTTGGGTATTCATCGGCCGTGTTGGTCGGGGACATGTAAATAGCGATGGAGCCAAGGATCAGCAATACAGTCACAATCACCCCGCCTTCAAGCCCAAACGCCCCACCCGTAATCCAATCTGGCCCCGTTTCCATCAGATCAAACATAATCGAGTTGGGGCCACCAAACGATCCACCGCTCACGTTAAAGCCAAAGATGTGCCCCATCGTCCAGTTCCACGT
>JAHDGV010000213.1:6920-8949 GCA_020631655.1 Chloroflexota bacterium
AACGGCCGCTCCCAATCAACCAAGCCAAACGGAGCCAAAATCCCCACAATCAAAAACATAAAGCCTACCCCGATCAACAGCCCGCGCACATAGCGCCACACCGCCTGTTTAGCTTGCAGGCCAATCGTCACGTACGGCCGACGCTCAATAAAACGAACCCATAGCCACACAACGAGATAAATCCCGATAAAAGATGAAAACAGGAGTGCCAAGGCCAACTGGGGTGTGGGCGGAGCCTCCGTAAAGGTCAAAGCCGCCTCTGGCCCTTCTGTAGCCATCACATAAAACACAACGGGCAAGGCAAATAGGCTTGAGATAATCAGCAGACTAACGACCGCGTAGACAAACACAATCGGTTCATACAGCCAAGATAAACGGGAGGCGCCCCGCACGTTTGCGGTCCGTGCCATTTGGATGAGGGTTGAATTTTCCATGGGTGTAGTTTACAGCAAGTTCAACTCGTTCTTAAAGAAAAATCAAGCAGAAACAGTCCTATCTTTCCTCTAAAACAGAATTTAAAGCCAATCTACTTTGCATCTTAAAAAGTTCTTCACATCTTTTAATAACATAAAAAGGGAGATTCATTTTTTCTTTTTATTTGAAACAAGGACTTATTTTATGGAACTTTCAAGAACTTCCAATCAACCCACAGATATTTCGAACACACTGCGCACCGTGTTTCATGCGGTAGCGCTTATTCCCCTGATTATTGTGATGCTGGCCGCGGCCGGCACAACTTTTGGCCTGTTGCCCGGCGGCGTATTTTTAGGTGTCACCAGTAGCTTGGCCAATGTTTCCACATGGACATTCAGTTTGCTACTGGCCTGTATGCCTCTGCATATTGTGACCGGCTGGCGCTGGCCGCTCGAATACAAACGGCCGCTGGGGCTGTATACATTTTTGTATGCGGTCATGCACTACTTTGTATTTACATCCGCCTTCGGCTTTGCCGTTGGCCCAGCGGCGGCCGCGACGGTGTCATCCTTCATGCTGTTTAGCGGCTTTGTCGGATTGGCCCTTATGGCTCCACTGGCGCTCACGTCCAACCGATTCTCAATGCGGAAGCTAGGCCGCAACTGGAAAAGACTCCACTACCTAACATACGCAGTCGCAATTTTTATCATTTTGCATCTGTTTGCACTCGGTCAAGGATTTGCGCTTGCGATCTTTTACACCATGCTGTTAGCGGTGCGGATTCCGGTTGTGCGCAAGCAAATTGTTAAATGGCGGAAGCAGGTTATTGGCTGGTGGCAATCGGTTCAAACTGCTCCAGTTACGGAGGTAAATCATGCTTAATCAAATTAAGATCGGTGTGGCCACGCTGGCCATTGGCATTCTCATGACCTTTGGTCTGATCGCAACAGCGGCCGAAAATCTACCGGCTGATGCCCAGACAATTGTCACGACTGAACAGGCCGGGCCCGGCGACGGAAACGGCCGGGGCGACCGTGACGGCGGCCGGCGAGGCAATCGTGGTGACCGTGATAATCGCGGCCCAGACATGGTCGATATCATCTTCGACTTAGAATAAGGCAACCGGTGCCCACCATCTGATTAGATGGTGGGCATTTTTTTTAGCTTGTCCAAAATAAAATATCCGGCACAATATTCAGCAGGACTTTTTGATGAGCTTAAAAACGATAACCCCACACGATCGCTTAGAGCAACTGCCGTTTGAGCCAACGGTGACCAGCTCCCAATTTGGCTGGTCCTCTCTGCGTTTGGAGGATTACCGGAACCTGCCAGAAAGCAACCTAAAGCTCCCCCCGATGAATCACCACATCATCGCCTTCCACTACAAACCACCGGCCGGGGTGTTAAAGCACAGCTGTGGCACCCAACAGGGTGAAAGCCAGATGGCCATCAACGACATCACCTATGTCCCGGCCCGCATGGACAACAGTTGGGAGTTTGGACAAAGCGATCCCCACTGTCTGCACATCTTGATCGAAGACAGCTTTTTTACCCAAACGGCGCTTACAGCCTTAGACCATGATCCTGCGTCTCTCGAGGCGATTGGCTCGTTTCA
>JAHDGV010000929.1 GCA_020631655.1 Chloroflexota bacterium
TGATCGGTAAATTTATTGACCTTCCCTTCTTGATCAATGAAGAGCTGGCCGTTTTCAGCCCGCACCTTTAGTCCGCCAGCGGTAAAGAATCCGCTAAACACAATCTGTTTGGCATGGGCCGTAATATCGATAAAGCCACCAACACCAGCAGTTACGTGCGGCCGGGCTGAGAGTCGGGACACGTTGACGTTGCCATGCTGATCAACCTGCATAAACGAGAGCATCGTTTGATCAAAGCCACCACCTTGAAAATAGGTGAACTGATCCGGTGATGGGACGATCGCTTGTGCGTTGGCCGCACAGCCAAATTGGAAACCTAAAAGCGGTCGGCCGCCAACGGCCCCTTGCTCAATCGCCCACGTCACGTCATCAGGATGCCCTTCTTCCCGCAGAATCGAGGGGACATTGGCCGAAATCCCAAAGCCCAGATTAACAACTTGACCCGTACGCAACTCTTGAGCCGCACGCCGCGCAATGACTTTGTCTACCCCCCACGGGATCGGGTCAATCGCTTGGTTGGGGCGACGCACTTCACCGCTAATCGCCGGATCGTATTCTGTTTGGGTCGTCTGCATTTGGTCCGGTGCTTCAACCAAATAATCAACCAGCACCCCAGGCACCCGAACCGACTGCGTGGGGATCGATCCCCGCTCAACGATCCGTTTGACCTGAGCAATCACAACCCCACCATTGTTGTGGGCGGCTAAAGCCTGATCATACGCACCTAAATAAGCCCCTTCATGTTCAAAAGATAGGTTGCCATCAAGATCGGCCGAAGTGGCACGGATAATCGCCACATCAACGGGGATGGCTGGAAAGTAGAGCCACTCGTCTCCGTCAAATTCAACCACTTTCACGATGTCGGTTGTGGTGGTGGTGTTCATCCGGCCGCCGGTTAGTCGTGGATCAACAAAGGTGTGCATCCCCACTTTGGTCAACACACCCGGCCGAAACGCGGCCGCTTCCCGATGCATGTGAAACAGAATTCCGCTGGGAATGTTGTATGCCTCTACTTTATTGTCGTAGATCATTTTCCAAATAAGCGGCGATGGCATCGATGAGGGGCCGCTGGGATACGATCCCGCAATCACCCGCTTGAGCAAGCCATCTTGAGCAATCTGGTCGATCCCGTCGATCCCGTACATGTCTCCGGCCGCAATCGGATGGAGCGTTGTCAGGTTACGGGGATGGCCTTCAGCCTGATAGCTTGCACCCAACGCTTTAAGAACCGCATCGGGACAGCCCAATCCACTTGAAGAGCTAACGCTCACAACTGAATCGTCTGGTATGAGTTGAGCGACATCTTCGGCCGCTATGATATTTGGAATTGGCATTATCTTTTCCCAAGTAATTTTAAGATTTGGTTTTAGACGGCGATTTGCCGTCCGGTGGCGGCCGCTTCACGAACCGCCAAAGCGATTGCGAGCGATTTAACCCCATCG
>JAHDGV010000930.1 GCA_020631655.1 Chloroflexota bacterium
GAGTTCCTCGAAATCGTCTCCCTTGCCGCCAAAACAAACCATCTGCTCACCGCCATGCAGGTCCCCATCGACGAAGTGATGGATCAAGGCTGACCCAAAACCTCATATTCTCAGCGCCTCTGCGTTGAGTGATTATGAGACGCAAAGCTCTAAACTAGCCAGTAGAACGCAGAGGAATAATCAGACTCGTCGATTTATTCGGCCGCATCAGCTTGTACTCATCCAAGCTCACCCCGATCTGTGCGGTATCCAGCTTCTCAAACAACACATCCTGCACAGTCAAAGGCCAGCGCCCAATCCCCGGCCGATAGCCCGGCCCAACCTTCAGCGGTCGATCACCAATCCCCTCGGCCGCCTTGTTTCGAACCTGCTTAGCCAGCTCCACAATCCAAGCCAAAGCCACTTCCGTTGCCACAGCCCCGGCCGCCACATCTTCTGCTGTGATGGCATCCAGCGCCTCATCCAGCTCCGGCCCCAACGTCACGAGCCCCAAACAAACCGCTTGAGTCCTATCCTCCAGCCATTCTTCAAGCCCTGCAACTTCGTCCCGAGCAAATTCCTGAACCATCGCCTGCGGCCGGGCATGTTCCGCCACAACGGCCAAATTTTGCTCATAAATCTGCGTCATTTTTTTGCGCCGTCTCGGGGTTTTATACCGCCTTAGCATATCTTCGAGATCAACGATTGGGGGGTCTGGAACAAAAATCATAAACAACTCCGTGAGTAATCGACTGGCTGGCAAACGGTTCGCATCAATACCCGTTTGCCGTTCAAGATACTCACAACGATACCGAATATTTAGCAACCAACCATCAGCTATTACGTAACAAAAAGTAGTAGAACATTTTTACCAAATGGGCCACAACGTACAAAACTAAAGTAAAATCACATCATGGACTTTCTAAACAGCATTTGGACCCAAATCCCTGAGCTTATAACCAGATTCGGAAGCAATGTGCTTGGCGCAGTCTTCATCTTTTTTATCGGTTATCAAATCGCTAAATTATTGCGCCGCTTTGCTCAAAACGCGCTCGGCCGAGCCAACTTTGACCCAACGCTCGGCCGTTTTGTCATCAACCTCATCTACTATGCCATTCTCGTTTTTGTAGTGATGGCATCGCTTGACCAACTTGGGGTTGATACCAACTCATTTATCGCTGTTTTGGGTGCGGCCGGTTTGGCCGCCGGTTTAGCCATGGAAGGGGCTCTTGCTAACTTTACGGCCGGTGTCATTCTGATTTTGACACGGCCGTTTAAAGTCGGAGACTATGTTGAGATCGCTGACATCCTCGGCCAAGTTGAAGACATCGCCATTGTGCAGACCCGCATCGTGACCTTTGAAAACGAAACAGTTATTTTGCCTAACCGGGACATCACCGATGGCAAAATCATCAACTATTCAACCAAAGCCTTTGTAGAACTTGAGCTAAGCTTTTTTGT
>JAHDGV010000214.1:0-2751 GCA_020631655.1 Chloroflexota bacterium
GGGATGATTGTGGCTGTGCCTGACGGGCTGTATGCGCCGGTTATCCATCACGCTGACGAGTACAACCTGAAAGGATTGGCCCGGGCGATTGGAGATTTGTCGGAAAAATCCCATGCGGGGGAGCTAAAACCGGCCGATTTGCAAGGCGGTACGTTTACGATCAGCAATCACGGCGCGGCCGGATCAATTGCCGGAACACCGATCATTTTCCAACCGCAAGCAGGCATTCTGGGAGTCGGGGCAATCGAAGATCGGGTCAAGGTGATCAACAAAGGGATGCACATCCGGCCGTGTGCCTACATCAGCTTTAGTTTTGATCATCGGATTATGGATGGGGCGATTTCTGATGGGTTTTGCTCGGAGATCAAGCGCATCATCGAATCTTGGCCGGAGGAGTAGGGGTCGAAGGGGTCGGGTGCAATTGGGCCTGACTCAATCAAGTTTGGTTCCGACCCCTTCAACCCCTACAAAAAATTGCATTTGACAGCCTAGTGGATTGACGTAAAATCCAAGCAATGCATTTTTTGTGCGCCCGTTTGAATATTGCATTGCAAATTTATGATCGTTCCCTCCACCAACCCACTACACCAAGAAATTAAGGCCAATTCGAAGTTTGTCCTGCTCGTTCTGTTTGGAGAATACATTCAAGAGCGTGGCGGCACAATCTGGCTCAGCGACCTGCTGGCTCTGCTTGAGCTGTTGGGCGTAGGTGAGCACACCGGCCGCTCAACGGTTAATCGGATGGCGCGTGAGGGGTGGTTTACGGTCACCAAAGACGGCCGGAACAGCCGATTGTCGCTGACCGAGCACGGCGAGCGGATTATGCAGGGTGGCACCTTGCGGGTAAATGAGACACCTCCGGCCGATTGGAACGGAACGTGGCACATGGTGACCTACTCCCTGCCAGAGCAACAGCGCAAGCAACGAAACAACTTGCGCAAACAGCTAAGTTGGCTAGGCTACGGATCACTTGGCCCCGGTTTTTGGATATCGCCCAACAATCAGCACGCTGAGCTAAAAACGGCCCTAAAAACACTTGAGGTCGAAAAAGCCGTTCACCTGTTTTCGGGCCAGTATGATGGCTTGCTGACGCCGCAGGAAATTGTGAATTTATGCTGGGATTTAGCAGAGCTAACCACAGAATACGAAGCGTTCAATCAATTTTACGAACAAGATTTAGCTGAGTTTAAAAACGAAAAGGAGCCTGACCCGGCCGAAAGTTTTGTTAAACGCTTCATGCTCACCGTTCGACTCTTCCCCATCCTGCAAAAAGATCCCAATCTGCCCCTAAGCATGTTGCCCAGCAACTGGCCCGGCACAATCGGCCGTCAACTTTTTGCGGACTATCGAAAATTGCTCACCCCTCTAGCAGATCATTTCCTGGATCAGACCCTAAAAACTTAGCGGCAAAAGCAGGAATTTGAAAAGAAGGAAAACCCCATGGATTACACAAATATTTTAGTTGAAATCGATTCCGGCGTTGTTGAGCTAACGCTCAATCGGCCAGACCTGTTCAATGCGCTAACCACAGAAACGGCCAAAGAAATTATGGCCGTGCTTAAAATGGTGAAGCGCGATCCTGAGCTACGGGCCGTTTTGATCACCGGCGCAGGCAGAGGATTTTGTGCCGGGCAAGATCTAAGCGAAGTTGACAATCGCGGCCCTGACTTTTCGTTTCGCGAGCATTTGAACGAAAGCTACAATCCGATGGCTCAAGCGATCAGAACGCTAGAAAAACCGGTGATTTGTGCCGTAAATGGGGCCTGTGCCGGAGCTGGGCTCGGCCTTGCGCTCGCCTGTGACATTCGGTACGCCAGCGAAAAAGCGAAATTTTTAACCGCATTTATCGGTATCGGTTTGGCCCCAGACACCGGGGTCAGCTACTGGCTCCCTCGCTTAATCGGCCCAGCTCGCGCGGCCGAAATGCTGTACACCAACGAGCGGTTAGACGGCACCCAAGCGGCCGAGGCCGGGCTTGTGAATCGGGTTTTCCCACACGAAACATTTTTAGACGAAGCTCGAGCTTTAGCGAAAAAATTGGCGGCATCCCCAACCTTAGGCATCGGCATGACCAAACGGGCGCTCAACCATTCCTTGGGTGTTTCATTCGATGACCAAATCGATTATGAAACTTACTTGCAAGATGTGGCTGGCCACTCCAACGACTACAAAGAGGGAGTGACTGCGTTCAAGGAAAAGCGGCCGCCGGAGTTTAAAGGGAATTAGCTTTTGGCTTTTGGCTTTTGGCTTTTGGCTAAGAGCCTAACCAACCAACAAACAAACTTAACAACCAACCAGCATGACTCTTTCTTACTCAGATTACCAACATATTCTTTTTGAAAAGCGGGATCCCAATATTTTGTGGATCACGCTCAACCGGCCGGAAGTTTTGAACGCGGCCAATCGGGCCATGCACACCGAGCTGATCTCGCTGTGGGACACGATTGATGCGGACCCCGAGGTCAACGTGGCGGTCATCACCGGTGCAGGCAAAGGATTCTCAGCCGGGGGAGACCTTGAATGGGTCAACTCGATGGCCGGGGATTACGACGAAATCATCCACACGCTCAACGAAGCACGCGCACTGGTCTACAACCAAATCAATTGCGACACACCGATCATCACCGCCATTAACGGGCCAGCCGTTGGGGCGGGATTGGTTGTTGCACTGCTGGCTGATATTTCGATTGCGGCCGAAAATGCTCGCTTGGCCGATGGTCATGTGCGTATGGGCGTTGCGGCCGGAGATCA
>JAHDGV010000214.1:2851-4879 GCA_020631655.1 Chloroflexota bacterium
TCAACCCCATCCGATGTTGACGCTTTCGAGGCGGATTACGCCAATCATGTCAAACTGGTCGACAAAATCCCCGGCCTAGAGTCGGTTCGCATCACCCGGTTTAAGAAAACGCTGGCCGGAGCGCATGACTGCTACCTGATGGCTGAAATGATCTTTCCAGATAAAGATACGTTTAACTCAGCCATGCGGAGCCCAGAAATGGCCGAAACGGGTAAAGATGCGGCCCGCTTTGCCAAAGATATTTTGACCACGATGATTGCCAGCGAGGGATAAGCTCATGGCCAATGGCTGTCAGCTATAAGCTAAAAATGATTTGGAATGAAGAAATAGAGACGATGGATCGTGGCGCGTTGGAAGCGCTACAGGGCGAGCGGTTAAGCAAACTGGCCGCCTATGTTTATGAGCGAGTGCCTCACTACACCCAAGCCTTTGACGAAATGGGGGTTAAACCGGCCGATATTAAAACGATTGAAGATGTAACAAAATTGCCTTTCACAACCAAAGAACAGATGCGTGCCAGCTATCCGTTCGATATGTTCGCTGTGCCAATGAACGAGGTCATCCGTACACATGCCTCGTCTGGGACAACAGGTAAACCAACGGTTGTTGGCTACACCCGAAACGACATCAAGATGTGGGCTGAATGTGTGGCCCGCTGTTTTGGAATGAGCGGTGCTAAGCCGGGTGATGTGTTCCAAAATGCCTACGGATACGGTCTGTTTACCGGCGGCTTGGGCATGCACCACGGTGCTGAATTGATGGGGTTAAACACGATTCCCGTTTCTGGTGGAAACACGGCGCGCCAAATGTTGCTGTTGCAAGATTTCAAGACCGATGTCATGGCATGTACTCCTTCATACGCGCTTACGCTGGCGGATGCGTTAAATAGCGCCGGCATTGATCCGGCCGATCTGCCTGTCAAAACATTCATCCTGGGTGCAGAGCCTTGGACGGAAGCAATGCGGACCGAAATTGAGGCGAAGCTCCACGCCAACGCGGTTAACATCTACGGTTTGAGTGAAATTCTAGGACCAGGTGTCTCAAATGAATGTACTGAAGCAAAAGATGGAATGCACCTGATGGAAGATCATTTCTTGTGCGAAATCATCGATCCAGATACCGGTGAGCCGGTAGCTGAAGGGGAAGTAGGCGAATTGGTGATTACAACGCTCACCAAAGAAGCGATCCCGCTCATTCGGTATCGAACAAAAGACTTGTGCTCAATCACCACTGAAAAATGTTCGTGCGGCCGGACTCTCGCCCGCATGAGCCGCGTTCTCGGCCGGGCTGATGATATGCTAATCATCCGCGGCGTTAACGTATTCCCAAGCCAAATCGAAGCCACAATGCTCGGCATGGAAGAACTTTCTCCACACTACAAGCTGGTTTTGAGTCGCAAAGATCGATTGGATGCGCTTGAGATTCTGCCGGAAGTGACCGAAGACTTTTTCAGGGAGGTTGATGGCACGGACGGTCTGGCAAACTCACCCAAAGCACAGGCGCTAACAGCTGAAATCACCAAAGCGATGAAAGAGTCGCTTTTGGTTGGTGCAAAGGTAACCCTGATCCCGCCGGGCTCTGCCCCACGCAGTGAAGGCGGCAAAATCAAGCGTCTTGAGGACCAGAGATCTTAGGCTTTTGGCTGTTAGCTCTTGGCTCTTGGCCCGGAACTAAAAGCCAATGGCCAAGAGCCAAAAGCTAATAGCTCATTATGAAATACATGGAATTTATCCGCACGATGCCCTCGGCCGTGTTACCTCATATTCCAAACCACCTAAGCGGCATTCAGCCTCATCAACCGTTTAGGTGGATTATTCAGTTTCATTTTGGCGAACGTCGGCTCCACTACGAAATCGGGCGAGTTGCCTACAGCAAAGATTTAGAGCTAGCTTACCACTTTGAATCCAAAGACAAAGACCTAAATCGCTACCTGCTCAAAGGGTTCAGACGCCATCTTTTTGAAATACGAGACACGTTAGGGCCGCAGATGCAGGCTGAAATGTGGGATCGTGGCTGGACCAAAATCTA
>JAHDGV010000214.1:4979-8907 GCA_020631655.1 Chloroflexota bacterium
TGGGCAAACGGATGGCCGAAATTATCACCTGTCTGCAGCCGATCTTTGCGGAACTACGAAACGATGTAAGTCAAATCTATCGGTAGCTCCGTATCCGGTATACTCGTGGCCCATGCATTTAACCGCCGTCATTCTCACCCTCAACGAATCTGAGCATATTACCGCTTGCATCGAAAGCTTGGCTTGGGCCGATGCTGTGCTTGTGTGGGATTCATTTAGCACCGACGATACAGTTGAGCTGGCAAAAAAAGCGGGGGCAGATGTCGGGCAATCAAAATTTGAGAACTATGCTCAACAGCGGAATGCGGCTCTAGATTATCTCAAACACCAAAACACAGATTGGGTCTTTTTTGTCGATGCGGATGAGCGGTCCACGGCCGAGCTTGAAGCCGAAATCCGTGACAAAATCAATAACCGGCCGGAACACGGCTGGTTTGTACCGCGCCACAACTACATTTTTGGCAACTTAACCTTGGGTGCAGGCTGGTTTCCTGATTATCAGGCGCGCTTGTTTAAGTTCGGCAAAGTGCGCTATGACCGTCCGGTGCACGAGGTAGCTCTGGTCGATGGAGAAGAGGGCAACTTAGATAATCCGCTGATCCACTACAACTACAAAGATATTGAGCAGTTCCATCGCGTACAGCAAAAATACACACGCTACGAAGCGGGCATCATGAAGTCGGAAGGGATTCAGCCTAAAATCTATACCCCCTTTACCCAGCCAATTCGCCATTTTTGGTGGCGTTACAAAACTTTAGGGGGTTACAAAGATGGGTTGCACGGACTGCGCATGAGTCTGCTAATGGGATATTATGAGTGGGTAAAGTACAAAATGATTCGTGAGGATGTATGAGCGAAAAGCTAAAAGTGATATTTGTATGTTTGGGCAATATCTGCCGTTCGCCAATGGCTGAATGCATTATGCGAGAGCTTGTGGCAGAGGAGGGTTTGGCAGACAAAATCGAAATTGATTCGGCCGGAACTGCGGGCTATCACGTTGGTGATCCACCTCATCCCGGGACTCAAGCGATTTTGACCGAGCATGGGATCGAGGTTGTCGGCCGATCACGGCAAATTACTGCGGCCGATATGCGGGCTAAAAACACTTGGATCATTGCGATGGATTCAAGCAACAAACGAAATCTTGAGCGGCTCAACGACTTCCACCCCAACTTGCACATGCTCCTCAGCTTTGCAAACTCCCCTCTCACACCGGCCGATTTAGCTGTACCGGACCCTTATTACACCGGTGATTTTGAAACTGTTTACAAACTCGTTACGGCTGGTTGCCGGGGCTTGCTAAATTCTCTGCAGACATCGGGAGCACTGACCTAATTTCTTCAGTCACTTCGTCTACTGGCACACCTTTACTGATCAAGCGGTCAGCTCCGGCCGCTATACAACGCTCCGCATTTTCTTTACTGTCGTTGGCCGAATACATAAAAATGATCGGTTGCTTTTCAAGCGGCATCTTCCTAATTTTGTCACAGACTTCGATTCCACTCAGTTCAGGCATCATCACATCAAGCAAAACTAAATCTGGCACCTGCTTTAAAACCTGACTAATCGCAACTTTACCCGATGTCGTAGCATGTACATTAAAGCCGGCCATTTCTAGAACCAGCTCATACAAGTGCACCAAATCTGGCTCATCATCAACTACTAAAATGTTCTGAGTCATTTGCTTTTAACCTCCCCTCCTTTTACTTTCAAAGCCTTCCTTAAGTGACGGAATGCTGGCAAGTGCCTGTATCAACAGATTACTCAAACATTCGCACCATCCCTAGCTGACACCATTTTGGTAAAATTTTCAAGCAAAAATCACGTAATTCACAGGGGGTAGGCATAGTACATAAGGACTACCACGATTAGCCCCAATAATAATGCCCTTATTAAGATTCTGGTACTAAAATCTTTAGTAGAGTGAAAATTTAGTAGATAAACTACCACATTTCCGACCACAGGTTAAATTAAGCCCAACAAGGCAATAGTACCCCCCATACAATCTTAAGAGGAATGGGCCCCCAACGAATCGTTTAAATTAACGATCAATTTTTCACCCCCATGACCAATGGCCCTCTCTGGGCTAGCCTAAGTTAAACCGTTTGGTTTAACATAAAATATTGAGTATTTCTATTTAAGGAAAAGTTACATTGAGCGGTCTTTTAGCAGTTTGCTCAAAAATCGAATCACTCCCTCTAAGAGAAGCGCTAAAGCTGGTCATTCATCGCGGCCGAGATGATGCTGGTGCGTGGCAATCGCCTGACAAGCGTGTTTGGCTGGGCGCTACCCGCATGGCCATCACAGACTTCAGCCAAAGCGGTCGCCTGCCGCTGAAAAATGAGTCCGGCACCATTTGGCTTATCGCAGATGGGTCAGTCACAAACTACAACTCACTGCGTAGACGCTTAGAGCTAAAAGGACATCGCTTTATTTCATCAAACGATAGCGAGGTCATCATCCATGCCTATGAGATGTGGAATGAGTCTTGTCTCGATTATTTAGAAGGTGCTTTTTCTTTTATCTTGTGGGATACAAAAGCAAGGCAGTTGATTGCTTCTAGAGACAGAGCTGGCGTCAAGCCAATGTACTACACAGAGCATGAAGGGGGCGTTTTTGTTTCTTCAGAGCCTGCCCCGCTTTTACGCCTTCTGCCAGAAACTCCGCAACCTAATCCGCTTGCAGCCGCTTACATGATGACGCTTGGTTATATTCCGTCACCTGAAACAATATGGCGCGGTATCAGAAAGCTGGAGCCAGGACAGCTGTTGGGCTGGAGTGCTCGTTCTGGTGTGCGCCTGCGCAGATATTGGGAGCCACCTCGGATCACGCTTAAACGAAACAGGCCGGATCAATTTGGAGAGATCATTGAAGAAATCGTCGGCCGATCCATGATGGCAGACAAAACGGTCAATTTTGTCATGCCCGATGGCATCGATGGGACCACACTAGCAACTGTTATCAACAAACTGGGGCATCAACCTGAAACATTAACGCTTACCGGCCTAAATGGGTCTGGTAAAGGGGACAAGTCTGCATCCAAATATGCTAGTGCGCTGGAATTCCCTCACGCGTCTGAATCAATTTCTGCTCAGCGGACAGAGGCTGACCTGCGAAATGCGCTCACCCACTATTATGAGCCAACGGCCCATAGCCAAATTATTCGCATGATGGAGATGGGGAGCATTTTTGCTAAATCTAGCCAACTTATGATTTCCTACCAGGGCTCTGACCCGATTTTCTGGGGGAGCCGCTGGTATCATAAAAACCGATCATCAGGCGGTTTTTTCGGGCGTCTTCGCTCTCCCGAAGGGCCGGCCGTTCGCAGGTTCACCAACATCTCGCCAATCGCTGATCATGTTTGGCGAACCCACAATCGGTTTTTGCCAGCAGAAGCAGCGGAAATCATCGCACCATCAAACATCCCATTCACGGCCGAGCGCATGCTCAAATCACACAGACGCTACTACGTTGAAAAACTGCCAATGCAACGCAATCTGCAGCGAATCGACATGATGACCTACTATGCAGACTGCCTCTTCCCCATGTTGGATAAGGCAAGCATGGCCAACTCGGTAGAGCTACGACTACCTTTTGCTGACCGCCGTTTAATCGAATGGAGCTTGGCTTTGGCTTGGGATAAAAAGGAATCGCAAATTCCTAAATTTCTAATGCGCGAGTTCTTGGCAGAAGCAAAACAAGAGGTCCCAGAATCAAACATTTACACCGATGATGAAGGGTTTACTGAATTACCCTTAGATATTAGCCCGCACCAAATGATTGACACCATTCAAAAGAGCTATTGGGTTGAAGAGGGATATTGGTCCCCAGAATGGCAAAACATCGCAGACAAGCCGTCACCCAACAGGCAAGCAAGGCTCTGGAATTTATACATTCTGTCTTTGTGGGTAGAGATTTGGTATAAAGA
>JAHDGV010000931.1 GCA_020631655.1 Chloroflexota bacterium
TAGAGCGTGCGGCTACGAACCGCAAGGCCGGGGGTTCGAGTCCTCCCGGACGCGCAGAGAGGGGCAGTTGATGAAATACTCAACTGCCCCCAAAAATCCTTAGTATTAAATTATTAAGGTACACATAATTGCCAGACCCTTAGTTTTCAAGGCAAAGGGGTCTGGCTTTTTTTTATTCAATTACAAAAACCCGCGAAGTCTACGATCTCAGAAAACGCTTTAACGAATCATCAGCCGTAGAGCCAATTCCGCCAGGAATCAGCTCATTTCGCTTTGGGCGAGAGTTTACACGTTGATAAAACTTGTTTAGTTCAGAAACAACCGATCGGTTAAGCAAAATAACCGAGCAACCCTCAATACGAACCGGGTCATACTCTTCAACAACCTCCGGCTCAACCAGCATAATTCGACTCCGGCCGCGGCCAAAGTTTCGAACATACAGATTTGTTTCAGGTATTTGTACGCGACTTGCCATACTTTTCATTGTTCCTTTCCGGCTGTTGATTTTCGGTATCTTATCCAAGAATCATCCATTGTCAACAAATTCACCGCAGAAACAATCAAAACCGCCCCCTCCAAACCGATCAACCAAATAACTCTTGATACCCTTACTAGGGTTTGGTATCATCCCAAAATGACAGTCATCAAACAGCTCAATTACAAACAAATCCCAGACACAGATCTCGAAATCGCCAGCATTGGCGACAGAGGCAGTCGCATCACATCATTCCGCGTCATCAATGCAGTCGAGCCAATCGAATACGGAACCCACCCACGCGCCACCTACATCGGCCGCCCACAACGCAAAATTCGCGATGCCATGCGCAACGGAAACTTCAGCCGCCTTATTCTCGAAGACCTCGGAATCCCCATCAGCGGCAACTCCTTCGACCACCTTCGAAAATCCTTAGACACCTACATCAGCAAATAATTTGGGGTAATGGCAACCAGCAAAAAAAAAGAAACAAAGCACACCCAAAAGCCGTCAACCCATAGTCAAAGCCTCATCGCAAACATCATCCTAAAAACCCGCCCTTCGGGTCTACCTGCAACAAATAACCACCTAAATCTACAATCCAGCATTCCCGCCACTCCCCAGCAACCGCTAATCAATCCCACCACTCACGGAAAACGCACCCCCCTCCGCCCCCCAGACCCTGGGGGGAACGCATAAGCTAACCGCCCTTCGCCCAGCCATGCAATCCTCAGCATTTCCCTCGCTTCGGCACGCCCAATTCTTGCAGCTTTAAAGCAAAATTAGCACCCCCAACTACTTGCCCTTGCAGGGGTTTTCTGTTATAATTCAAGTGTCGATTAACTCGGCATTTTTTTATCAAATTCTAGCCCTTGCAGGGGTTCAAACATGTTTCTAAATTCTCGCTCACTCGCATTTTCCGCCTTCCGTGCCGGTTCGCTCTCCTCTTTTGTTGTCCGGC
>JAHDGV010000932.1 GCA_020631655.1 Chloroflexota bacterium
TCGCATAGTTAGCGTGCTAATTGTTTGGGAAGCCTAAAAATTTAGGATTTACGCATAAGTTAAATTTGTAACATAGACATCCCTGTATGTGAGGTGTTGATAGGCAAGGCCATGTAACCATGGATGCCTGATTAACAATAGTTATTCAAGCCTGTCGTAATTATTGCCGTAGGGGTCAACGGCTTAGCTTCGCACGCTGAGATCGGGGCGCAAATTGATCGAAGCGTCCAACTCCCACATCGACCCCTACACAAGGTGCTAAAATCTTAATTGATAGCCAAAATACCCTTCACATTTCGTTAATAACAACGGGATATGATTGGGAGCAGATAAGGGAGAACATACCTAAATGTTTTGAAATAACTGGAGAAGAGAGTATGAGTCGAAATCGCACGATGTGGGGAGTGCTAACGTTAGCCGTTTTAGGATTAGTTGGCTGGTGGGCCTATTCTAGCGGCATGATTTTTGCGGCCGAAGAAGAATCGGCCGAGCCAGAACTGCAAACCTCTGTGGTTCGGCAGGGAGATATTTTGATCTCGGCCAGCGGGGCGGGGACGGTGATCCCGGCCGAAGAGATCAGCCTGTCGTACAGCACCGGCGGAGCCTTGATCGAGGTTCCCATCGCCGTAGGCTCAAAAGTTAGCGCGGGTGACGTGCTGGCACGTTTGGACGATGCGGATGCGCAACAGGCGCTGGCTGTGGCAGAACTTAATCTAAAATCGGCCCAAGCCAAAGTTGATGCGATGGCTGAAGCCGGAGATATGACGGCGGCCGACATCAATGTGGCTCAAGCTGAGATAAATCTGCGCACGGCTCAAGAAAATTTGGACAGTCTGGTCAATTGGGAACCGGATGAAGATGAGATTGCGCTGGCAGAGGCTCAGTTAGCATCGGCCCAGGCCGGACTATCCTCGGCCAACGGGCAGGCCGCATCCCAAAATTACAGCCGCCAGGTGCAAGAGATTAATCTAGAGCAAACCCGCCGGGCTTTGGCTGACGCGCAAGAGGCGTGGAACGTGGCCTATGACGAGGCGCGGGATTGGGAAACCCAGTACAACGAACCGGTGTGTACGGGGCAAGACAACTGCAGCAGTAGTAGCCAAACCTTTGCTGAGCGGATTGCGCGTGAACGGGAGTCGGCCGATAGCAATTTGTTGCGGGCCCAAGAGAATCTAACGATAGCAGAAGCGAACTTTAACGGCTCTGTTGCTTCACAAAGTAGCAATACCTCAAACGCACAGGCCAGCGTATTGTCGGCCCAGCAAACGCTGGCTCGGGCGCAAGAAGGGCCGAGCGATGATGACATCACGGCGGCCGAGCGACAGGTTGAGCAAGCAGAGCTTCAACTTGCATCTGCCAAAATTAACCGTTCAACCGATATGGTGAACACGGAAACCTCCATCGAACAGGCTGAGCTAAATGTGGTGAAAGCGGAA
>JAHDGV010000933.1 GCA_020631655.1 Chloroflexota bacterium
AAACACAAAAGGAAATAACTGAACAATGGAAGAGAAAAAACAATCGGGGCCGATTGTCGCCGGAAATTCCCCCATCCCCGTAGAGCTAGAAAAAGATAACGAATACTATTTTTGCCGATGCGGCCGATCTAAATCCCAGCCGTTTTGCGACGGCTCTCACGTCGGTACCGACTTTACCCCACTGCCATTCACCGCAGATGCATCTGAAACCGCCTATCTGTGTGCGTGCAAACACACGGGGAACGCCCCTTACTGTGATGGCACTCACAAACAATTTTCGGCCGAGGATGTGGGACATGCAGGGCCGGGAAAACAGGTAGCCTCTGAACCAAGTAGCTCAAATCAAATGCCCGAGCCGGTTCCAACCCCAGAAGAACCCAATGTCGCATTTATCCATCAGCTGGCCCGTGAAGGGCTGAGCAAGTTGGGCCACCACGGCCCAATGACCGCCATGGGTGTGCCGCGCGACAAGTTACCAAAGTGGGACGACATCCAGATTTTAACCGCCCAACTGGCAACCCAGCCGCTGATGGATGAGGATCCGGTCAGCACAAAGCTCACCATTGGCCCCCGCGCTAAAAAGCCTCTGCATCTCGACATTCCGCTGTTTGTTTCAGACATGAGCTTTGGATCACTCTCAGAAGAAGCAAAAGTATCGCTAGCACGCGGAGCTGAATTGGCAGGCACAGGCATTTGCTCAGGTGAAGGGGGGATGCTCCCTGAAGAACAAGCGGAAAACAGCCGCTACTTCTATGAACTAGCCAGTGCTATGTTCGGTTTTGAAGAATCTCTGCTTACCCGTGTCCAAGCCTTCCATTTTAAAGGAGGGCAAGGGGCCAAAACCGGTACGGGCGGCCATCTGCCGGGCAACAAAAACCGAGGGAAAATTTCTCAAGTTCGCGGCATCCCTGAAGGTGAACCAGCCATCTCACCTCCAACGTTTAAGGATTTACATTCGGCCGAAGATTTTCGCAACTTTGCCGACCGCGTGCGAGAAGTTACCGGCGGCATTCCGATCGGATTTAAGCTCAGCGCCAATCATGTTGAGCGAGACATGCAGTTTGCTCTTGATGGAGGTGCCGACTACATCATTTTAGACGGCCGTGGTGGCGGTACGGGTGCCGCCCCGTCGCTTTTCCGGGATCATATCAGCGTACCAACCATTCCAGCTTTGGCACGGGCAAGACGCTTTTTAGATGAAAAAGGACTGTCGGGTGAAATCACTTTGATCGCCACCGGCGGGCTCAGAACCCCGGCCGATTTTGTAAAAGCGATGGCTCTGGGCGCAGATGGAATCGCAATTTCCAACTCCGCCATACAGGCTGTTGGCTGTGTCGGGGCACGCATGTGCAACACCAACAACTGCCCATCGGGGATTGCAACACAAAAGCCGGAACTGCGTGCGCGGCTCAATGTGCAGGTTGCGGCCGAACGG
>JAHDGV010000934.1 GCA_020631655.1 Chloroflexota bacterium
CATACGACGCGTCAATTTTGCGACTAAAATGATTGACCAAGGCTTTCATGTAGCGTGCCCCCTTTTCCGTTTCAACAACTGCTTTTGTTCTCATCGTTAACCCACTCTCCTTCGGTCGAAAATTAAGCTATTAAACCGAGACATAGCTCAAAATCTTCATCATACAGTGTTGGTGAATCAACTCAAATGGCTACGGTGCAACTGGCAACTAAAGTGCCAGAACATCCAGAGAAAGTACCATTTTTGATTGTCGCTCTACCTTCGGGGTGCGTGGCCTCATCATTTAAAACAGCTGGCCGGAGCCATGACATACTTCAAAACCACTTAGCGTCAAAAAACAACCACATAGCCGGTATCAATTCCATTGAGCCGGTCATTTTTCTATTATCCAAGCAATCACACATGTTCCATTTTTATCGATGCAACGTTTTAGTTTGGGGAGAGGCCCTGTGCGGCTTTTTCAAATGGCTCGATTCAGTAAAACCGGTTTAGCTGATCGGGTCGCTCCCATCTAATTTGTGCAATCTACCAACCATACAAAACAGACAAATGAAAAAAATCATTCTCGCACTCCTATTTATTTTTATAACGGCCGGAGCTACATCCAACTCGGTATCTGCCGCAAACTTGGCTCAGTCACCACTGGCCGATTATCGTTTTGAAAACGATCTAAGCGATTCGGCCAATGGCCATGACGCCACCTATTTGCAAGATGGGGAAATTGGCACGGCTCAATTTATCCCGTTTGGATCCAGCACCGCCTTATCGATGGCGCCCAACCAAGGGCTCCAGTTGCCTAACTCCCTGAATTCTGCCATCGACACAGACAGTGGTTTTGAGATCAGTTTTGACTTTCAGGTTCCTGAAGCCACCACCGTTGATGGGACCGTTTATCTTTTTAGCGCTTATCAATTTAACGATATCGAAAGCCCAGGTATCAGCCTGATTGCTTCACGCGGTGAGCCGGGGGAACCGGACGAGCCGCTTGAATATGGGATTCGGTTCGTTTATTCAGACGGCCGCTCGGCCGAAGAAGTGGCCAACCATGAAGGACACTTCAGCACAGCCCTCGGCTTCTTTCGCCTAGACGAGATGATGAACATGCGACTAATCGTCGATTTTGAAGCCGAGACGTGGACCACCATCATCAACGGGGAATTGAAAGGGAGTCCGTTTGAAACCCCTTATGACGTAGAGCTGATTAGAACGGCCGTCTCGTCTAACCCGTGGCACTTTGGTTGGATCATCGATCAGCAGGATGAAATGGAGTTTTCAACGGAGCTTTTTACGGCCGATATGATTCTCGACAACTTGCAAATCGCCTCTCCGCTTGGGGCCGGTAATCTGACCACGTTGCAATCTGCCCTAAACGGCATGACCGAACATGTGAACGGCAACTTTCCGCGTGACGAAGAAACGATGAACAGCTTGCTCA
>JAHDGV010000215.1:0-2044 GCA_020631655.1 Chloroflexota bacterium
TTTACTAACCCCTCCGCTTTCACAAATCCGTCGGCGTTTACTAACCCTTCCGCTTTCACGAATCCATCGGCGTTTACTAACCCTTCTGCCTTTACTAATCCATCGGCGTTTACCAACCCTTCTGCCTTTACTAATCCATCGGCGTTTACCAATGCACCATTGCAAAGCATCATCGGTGTATCAGCCCTTGATGGCAGGGGTGATGAAGAGATTGTGCTGAATACGTGGAACCAAACGGGTGATTTTTATGTGATGGTCACCGGCCGTAACGGCGCCTTTAAACGCTCAAAACCGTTTACGCTGAAAGTTGGAAAAGAGGCGGGCAAGTGTGATCAGGTCACACCGCTTGAACAGCTACCCGGCCGGACCCACGCAGTAACCAGCGGTTTGTACAAATCAATCATTTTGGTTGATTCAGAAGATGCAACGCTGGCGGCCGATGGTGACGTTAGCGAGATGATGAACTGGCTCAATGCATTGTCTGCCTCTGACAAAGTTATGGGCGGCATTGTCGATTTAAGTCAATCGGGCATTAACGATGCCAGAATCAACGCCGCACGCGCACAGGCTGACACCTATTTTGAATGTCCGTATGCGCAAAACGTCTACGCCTCAGCAATCAAAGAACTGATTGATGAGTATCGGGCCAAAAGCACGATGGAAACGGAGTACATTGTTTTGGTCGGGAACGATCAGGCGATTCCGTTCTTCCGCTATGCAGATATGGCCCCAATCGGCAAAGAATCTGAGTACAACATCCCCATCTTGCAAAATAACATGTCATATTCCGCACTGGTATTTGACTACTTGCTCAGCCAAGATGCATACGGATCTGACAAGACGATTCGCTTGCAGGAAAACGATCTGCCGATTCCGAATTTGCCGGTCGGCCGTTTGGTCGAAACCGCTTCAGACGTTTCGTTCATGATCAAAACGTATCTCGAAGGGACGGGTGGGCTTTCGCCGCAAAACGCATTCCTTTCAACCTACGAGTTTTTGAAAGATGGCTCTCAGGTTGTGGCAGACGAGTTGGGCGAGGCGATGGGAGATCCTAACGCCGTCACCCTGCTGACCGATGAAACTAGCATCTGGTCGGCCGATGACATGCGCAAGCAGTGGCTTGAGCAACCTCGGTATGACCTTACTTATTTGGCCGGTCACTTTAGCCACTTGGGTGCAGATGCGGCCGACTACGTCTCACGTGTCACCACCAACGAGCTAATCGACTCTAACATTGATATGACCAACGCGGTCATTTACAGCAGTGGCTGTCACTCCGGGTATAACATGGTGAACCCACATGCGGGCATTGTGTACGACTTGGACTGGGCTCAAGCCATTGCTCAGAAAGGTGGTCACTTGGTGGCAGGCACCGGATATCAGTACGGTGATGCAGACCTAACCGAATATGGAGAACGGCTGTACATCAACTTCACACGCGAAATGCGTAAAGGGGTTCCGGTCCCAATCGGTAAGGCGCTGGTTGCGGCCAAACAAGAGTACCTGCTCGACACCACGGTTGAGGTAGACGGTGTCTTTGAAAAGACGATCTTGATCTCAACCCTGTTCGGTCTACCGATGTTCGAAGTCACAATGGATGCACCGGCCGAACCGCGCGAGCCAGTTGCGACGCAAGGTCTCATCCAATCAGACGATTTGGTCGGTGTCCCCGGCAGTGAAACTGATTTGGAATATGCCGATGTGACCACACCGTTTAACCTGACTCGACATGTGAAAGAGCTTCAGATTGTGACGGCCGATGAATCATCGGAACCTTTGGAAGCTGTTTATTACGAAGGAGATTCTGGCTACTCAACCCGCTCAGGCTTCCCGATCATGCCGGTTTCTTCGTTTGATATTTCTCATCCTGATGGAAACGGTATGGGCGTTGTGCGCGGCGTCGGTATCCGGGGCGGAACGTACACGTCTGAATCAGACCTCTTCCCGCTCACAAGTCAGGCCAACACCGAAGAAGAGCGCTTGCACGAGGCGTTCCGGGCCGATTTCTTCTACCCGGTTAAGCAGATCAAGCTGAACTACTTCG
>JAHDGV010000215.1:2144-8889 GCA_020631655.1 Chloroflexota bacterium
GCGTTCCGGGCCGATTTCTTCTACCCGGTTAAGCAGATCAAGCTGAACTACTTCGGCACCATCATCGATAACGAATCGGGCGAAACCCGGATGAATGTGATCCCCGCCCAGTATCGCTCTAGCTCAACGGCCGGTAGCCGCTACCTAGGCACGTTGCTGACTTACAGTGATATGGATCTGCGGGTTTACTACAACTCTGACGTGACAGAAAAGGCTCTAATCGGTCCCGCATCTATCGCAAAAGTACGATCAGAGGTGAACCCAGATGGCTCGATTTCGCTCCGCATTCAGGCGACTGAACCCCGTTTAGGCGTTCATGAGCTGTGGGTACTGTACACAGGTCTGAAAGGCTCAGGATTACACGGGGAATGGCAACTGCTTGACCTTGGCCGTAATCAAGATGAGGTTTCTGAGTGGCGCGGCACAATTTCGGCTGAAGCTTTGGGTAGCACAGACCCTTCAGCAGTTCGCTTCTTTGTTCAAGCGGTCAACGCGGTTGGTAAAGTCACGCTCGATGCGAACAACGGTCAATATTATCAACCAAACGCAGATCCGGCCGACCTCTCCTCCCCTCCAACCAGTTCTGATGAGCTAATCGAAACAGAACTCACCTTTACCGCCCCATCAACTGGTGCATTTAGCGACGTGGTGGAAGTTGAAGTGATCCTCGTCAACAAAGCAACCCAAGAGCCACTACCAAACCAAGTGATTCATGTCAGCATTGGTGATCTAACCTTCGACGGGCTCACAGACAGTAACGGTGAGGCGAAGATCATCATTCCGATCGTATCTTTGCCTGATCCAGACGAAGATGAACTTGAGATTCAGGTTGATTATGAAGGGTCGGCAGACTTTGATGAAGCGCTCGCGCGGAAACCCTTCATCGTAACCAAACAGCCAACGGCCCTCGCCTTTGCTGGCAATGTTATGATCGAAGAAGGTGAACCGTGGATGCTACAAGCGACATTAACCGATGGCGAAGGTCGGGCAATTCCAGAACGCTTTATCCGCTTTACGCTCCGCAATATCACAACCAATCAGATAATTGAAACGGCCATTGATACCAACCAAGCTGGACAAGCTATTTTAAACAGCTTGATCGACCAAGAATTGCCAGAAGGCAACTACGAAGTTGAGGCTAGCTTTGCTGAAGATGAGTATTACTTGGGATCAACCGCAGAAGCTACACTCTCGTCGCCAAACGCTGGGCCAATTGTTTACAAGGTTTACTTGCCGGTGATATTCAGATAGTTCGTTTAATTTCCAAGGCAAAAGGAGGTTTGGTGTGATTTTTCGCACTGAGATCCCTTTTGCCTTGGTCTATAATTTATTTATATTCTTTTTCCCGCTATCGTTTTGAGTTTTGTCTCAAAATAGGTACATTAACGGTGAATAGATCATCGTTATTCTGGGATTGAAGCCTGCTCCAACAAAAATCTTTGGATAGTTGACCCACAATCGACTATCGACGTCTTAAACTATGAATCGAGGCAATCGGTATATACCTATGGATTGGCGCGTTGCCATCGCCAATGAAGATGTTTTAGCTGAAAATCAAGTCGGTTCAGTTTTATTTGCTGATGTTTCTGGCTTTACGGCTTTAACCGAAACGTTTGCCCGTGAATTGGGGCCAAAACGGGGGGCCGAAGAGTTTACGATTCATCTCAATCAAATTTTTTATGGCATCGTGGCTGACCTGCACAATTATGGTGGCTCTGTAGTCAGCTTTAGTGGCGACGCAATGACCTGCTGGTTCAACAATGACCTAGACGGCCGACAAGCGATTACCAGCGCACTCGCCATGCAAAAGACGATGCAAGAGAAAGGTGAAATCACCACCTATTCTCAAGAAACGGTAAAGCTGGGTATCAAGCTGGCTGTGTCCACCGGCATGGTTCGCCGATTTTTGGTGGGGCTACCCGAGTATCTCACCCACGATGCGATGGCGGGCCGAACGCTGGAACGAGTGACAGCGGCCGAAGGAATGGCAGAAAAAGGGGACGTCGTTTTAGATGAACAAACCGTTCTCCCTATCCAAGATCAGCTTGAAATTATTGAATGGCGCACAAACGAAGATACGGGGGAGAAGTTCGCCGTTATCTCCGGCTTTTTAAATTCTGTAGCGCAAACCCCATGGCCCCGGCTGGATAAAGAAGTTCCTGCTGAAACGATTAGCGAGTGGATTTTACCCAGCGTGTATGAAAGGCTAAACGAAGGGGCCGGTGAGTTTCTGTCTCAACTGCGGCCGACTCTGTCAATGTTCATTCGTTTTTCAGGGATCGACTACGATCGGGATCCAGAGGCGTCTCAAAAACTCAACCGGTTTATGTGCCACCTCCAGCGTATCATGATGCGATTTGGTGGCAGTCTGCTACAGCTCACCATTGGTGACAAAGGGAGCTATGTCTACGCATCGTTTGGTGCACCTCGTGCGCATGAAGATGACGCTCAGCGAGCTGGATCGGCCGCCCTTGAATTGATCCAAACCTCAGATCAATTTAAATTTGATCAAAAGATACAGGTCGGCATCGCCTACGGTGACAATTGGTCCGGCGCATACGGTGGCGAAGAGCGCAAAACATATGGGGTGATGGGGAATAGCGTTAACCTAGCCGCCCGGCTGATGATGAAAGCGCATCCGGGGCAAATTTTGCTGGACAAAGAGGCACAACAAAAACTTGACGAACAGTTTGTTACTCGGCCGCTAGGGATGGTTCGCTTTAAAGGCAAGTCTTACGAAACAGAAGTGTTTGATCTTGTTAGCCCAATGATTAAAAGCGGTTTCCATTTGTTTGATGCATCATATCGGTTCCCGATGGTTGGCCGTGAGGATGAGCTCGATATCATCAAAAACAAAATGGAGCTGGCCATGCAGGGGCAAGGCCAAGTGGTGGGAATTACGGCCGAAGCAGGCATGGGCAAATCCCGTTTGGCGGCCGAAGCCAGCAAGGTCGCCAACGATATGGGGATTAAATCATTCGGCAGTGAATGTGAATCTTTTGGGACCAATAACAGCTACTTGGTCTGGGAGAACATCTGGCGCGAAATATTTGGGATGTCGATCGCCAACACGACCGAAGAACAGATCGCGTATCTGTCTTCACAGTTATCAGCGGCCGGGCCCGACCTCGTTGCGCGGCTTCCCCTACTCTCACAGCTTGTCAAAATTAATATTCCGGACAACGATCTAACCGCATCGCTTGAGCCAAAAACGAAAAAAGCGGCGCTTGAATCATTGCTTGTTGATTATCTGCGCTACGAAGCGCGCCAATCTCCGATTCTGCTTCTCCTTGAAGATATTCACTGGGTTGATGATCTTTCTAAAGATCTGCTAGAGCTGATTATCACGGCGATGGAAAACGAAGCGGTGATCATTCTGATGGTCTACCGGCCGCCGAATCAACAGGTTGTGAATCGAGTTCCAGATTTTTCGAGCTTAGAAAATTTTACGGAGCTGGCTCTAGACCAGTTTTCGCAAGAAGAGATTGCGATTTTAATCCGCCATAAACTGGCCCAATTCTTCAAAAGCTACAACATCCCCAAAAAACTGCTTGATTTGGTTGTTGAAAAATCGGGCGGAAACCCGTTTTACATTGAAGAAATTCTGAACTACATCAAAGACTTAGACATTGACATTCACAATGCGCGATCATTGGAAGCCCTTGACCTGCCAGACACGATTCACAGCCTTATTTTGAGTCGGCTTGATCGGCTGACCCAAGGGCAACAAAATGTGTTACGAGTTGCCAGCGTCATCGGCCGGCTATTTCGCTCAGCCATGGTGCATGGTGTTTATCCCGGCAAACCGATCCAAGAACAGATTGAAGATGATTTAAGGGCACTATTCAACTTAGATTTGACCTCTGTTGAGAAAAATGAGCCTGAAGAGACTTATCTCTTTAAACACATCGTGACACAAGAGGTAACCTACGAAAGCCTGCCATTTAACACGCGCAGGGTGTTACACGAACGGGCCGGTGAGTATCTGGAACAAAATCAACCAGAGGAGCTTGATCAATTTATTGATCTCTTAGCGTTCCATTTCAGCCATTCCTCGAACAATGAGAAAAAGAAAAAATATCTGCTGCGGGCCGGTGAGTTGGCTCAAGAAACTTTTGCCAATATGGCGGCGCTTGACTATTTCAAGCAGGTATTGCCTTTTCTAGATGCATCCGAAGCGGTTGAAGTCGAATTTAAAATGGGAGAAGTGTATGTGTTAATCGGTCAAATGGATCGGGCGGAAAAACTATTTTCCAATCTGCTCGAGAAAATAGAAAAGTCGGCCGAGCTCAATCATTTTCTGCCGGAAGCCCAAATGGCGTTTGGGGAAATGCGCCGTAAACAGGGTGAATTCGCCAAAGCCACACCGTATCTCAACGATGCTCACACCAATGCCGAAAAGCTAGACAAACAAGAGATTGTTGCCAAAGCCCTGCTCTGTTTAGGAACTCTCAATGCACAACAGGGAGAGTTAAATAACGCTCTAGAGCTTTATCAAGAATCAATTGATCTTCACAAATCGTTAAACGATGAACCTAATATCGCGAACATTCTCAATAACATGGGGGTCGTGGCTGAATATTTGGGCAACTTCACCCAAGCAAAAACATGGTTTGAAGAGTCACTTAAAATCCGTGAGCAAAATGGCTTGCGCTCCGTCGAAGCAATATCGTTAAGCAATACGGCAAATATGATGATTGAGCTGGGGGAAACAGAAGAAGCGGTTCCTTTCTATGAAAAAGCGCTCAACATTCAGAGACAAACGGGCAACCGCTGGGCGATCGGAAACACCCTGAACAATATGGGGAATGCCGCGCGAGAGTTAGGCGATCACACCCGTGCTAGCGAAATTTATTGGGAAAGCCTGGGCATTTACAAGGAATTGAGGGATAAATGGGCGCTGACTTTTCTACTAGAAGACATTGCAGTTCTATTTGCCAACCAAAGTTTAGCCAAAAAGGCCCTGTTTTTAGCGGGGGCAGCAGATGAACTTCGCAAAGAGATTAATTCGCCTCTTTCAGACGTTTTGCTAGAAAAGCTAGAAAACAAATTGAAGCGAGCCAAGCAAAAGCTTGGAGACAAAGTTGCAAACCAAGCTTGGACAGCTGGAAGGAAATTGGATTTGGATGATGCGATCAATATAGCCTTGGATCAATTGGCTAAAAGCGGGATTGAATCTTTACCTGATTTTGATGGTGCGGTTAGTTATGCCCTAAATATTATTCGGAACGAGCTGGATTCGGTCTACGTATACCACAATATTACTCATACAGAATCTGATGTGATGCCTAATGCGTTGCGTTTGGCCGAATTGTGCAACTTGACTGAGGACGAGAAACAACTGTTACGGGTTGCGGCTAGTTTCCATGATGTGGGCTATCTAAAAGGGCCTACCGAACATGAAGCCAGATCTTGTGATGTGGTTAGGAATAATCTGCCCAGTTTTAATTTTTCGGCCGAACAGATCGAAGCGATCTGCGAAATGATTATGGCAACCCGTATACCACAAACCCCCATTAACCTTATGGGACAAATCTTGGCCGATGCAGATCTTGACCTACTCGGCCGTACCGACTTCCCCGGAATCAGCAATCGTCTGCGATTAGAGCTTGAAAATACCGGCAGTGATTTAACTGATTCAAAATGGTACAGCCAACAAATTGGTTTCTTAAAGTCCCATTCGTACTTTACAGATGCCGCAATAGAAACGAGACAGCCTCAAAAGGACGCCAATATCATTTGGCTAGAAGAGCAACTAGCCAAAAGCACCGATTAAAAGCAAAACTCAATTAAACCAATTGCATGGTATACATAGGAAACTTGTGACCGTTTGGCTTGTAGCCAAAACGCTCATATAGCTTTTGTGCACCTGTATTGGCCGACTCTGTGTTGAGAGTCATGTTTAAGATCCCAAACTTTCGATAGTGCTGAATTGCATGCGCCAGCAAATGACTGCCTATTCCCATTCCCTGATAATTTGGATCCACGGTAATTCGTGCCAAATGGGCCGCCCCACCCCGGTTGGACGCGCTATGCTGAAAGCCAACTATCTCCCCATCGATTAAAGCCACATCAAAACTAAATGCTTTTTGCATCGCGGCGATCGCCCCCTCGGCGCTGTGTCGCCAAAGAGGTGGATAGGCTCGCTCTTCTATGCTAGCAAGTGCCAAAGTATCCTCCGGCCGCCCCGGCCGAATCTCAAGATTGGCCAGCGGGGGCAGATCGGGCACCTTAAACGTTGGTTTTTGATAGGTGATAATTTGCTCAGACGCCCTAAATCCTAGTTTTTCCGGCCACTGTTCCGGCCAAGCGATCGGTGCCATCCAACCAATTTCAGTCACTCCCTGTGCAGAAAGTGCATCACACACCATATCCATCATCGCAGACAGCTGCAAAAATGACTTTTTTGAGTTAAATCCGTTGCGTTCCAGTGCAGCAACTCTTAACCATGCCCCAGGCAACGGATCGGCCGAAATCGAGAGACAGCCGAGCGCCCCATCGGCCGAGCGGCTCATAATAAATTCCGCCTGTTCTAGCCAGAAGCCGATGGAAAACCAATCCACATGACGATGGCGCCAAGTTGCACTTTCTGCAAGCCGTTCTATTTCGGCCAAATCGCTCTTTCTGGCCCGCCAGAGGCGATCCCCATTCTCCAAAATTTCGAACTTATTGGCCTCAAAACTGATCTCGTCACTGTTTGCGATTTCCATATCGCTATTGTACACTATTGCATCAATTTTCAGAT
>JAHDGV010000935.1 GCA_020631655.1 Chloroflexota bacterium
CATGAAACCAAATAAACAACGCTTGCTGGCGGTGGTTGCCCCACTGCTAGCGATAGCCTTCCTTTTTTTCGGTCAAATCAACACCGCATCCGCTGATTCAGGTCAAAATCAACCTGAAATGGAAGTGGTGCAAACGGTTGTAACAACCACAGTGAAGGTGCGTAAAACCTACATGGCTGGTAGTCAGCCCATCGCCCAACGCTCGTATGAACGGGATGGCGCGGTAGCGATTAATGACCCCGCAGGCCGGACCAATCAACAGCGCCATTTTATTTACACTGACCATTTAGGTAGCGCAAGCACAGTTGTGAATGGTGCTGATGAGCCAAAGATTGAACAGACGGTCCGCTTCATGCCGTTTGGTGAGTTGCGAGACGGGGCTGATGAGTTGGGCTCTGTAACCTCACGTGGTTTTACAGGCCATCGTGAGAACCGTGACATTGGGCTGACGTATATGAATGCGCGCTTTTATCTACCGGGGACCGGTAGGTTTGCTAGTGCGGATACGATCGTGCCAGATCCAATGAATCCTCAACAGTTTAATCGGTTCAGTTATGTAACAAATAACCCTGTCCGTTTTAATGATCCAAGCGGCCACTGTGGTGCAGACCCCGGACCACAGAATATTAGATGGTGTATTGAACATCGAGATCAATATGAATCCTTATATAATGTGACCATTACTGGAAGGTGGAAGCTGTCTGAAATGCTCTGGCTTGGAGAATCACTCGAGCTGATCACTGAATTTTTAGATCATATTCGGCCAGGGAACGGTCTCGATATTTTCAATGAACTTTGGAGTGGGGTTGAAATAGCTAGAGCTGAAAACGATCCTTGTGGATGGACGGCTGTAAATGCTTGCGCACGGCAATATCCTGGAAAAGCTAAAGTAATAATTGGTGATCGTGCATTTGAACAAGATCAAATAAAGGATGGGGTAAGGGAAACGATGCGGCGTGATTCCATCGCTTTTGCTGGCACCGTTGCGCATGAGTTAGCCCACATTTGGGATCAGCAAAAACTGAGAAATCCGACACGTGGATTGAGAGAGGTTGCTAATGGAAGTTGGGGAAATTGTGATCGGTTTGCTTTTTTTAAATTTGACTGTCAAGCCTATCAATCTGAAAACATTCCAGATATAGCTGACAATAAATCTAAACAAGGTACTTCAACAACTTGGAATCCTAGGGAAGATTTTGCCTATACTTTTCAAAGTCTGATCGTTTCTCCAAATGATGTTCATGTTGACAGAGCCAGTTACATTGAAGGGCTCGTAAATGACATTTCGGTACCCAATTCAGGACCATAGCAATGATCATTCTGAGCATCCGAGGTGGCTATCGCTAAAGCCAGTGTGATTTGATCACAGCAAGTTGAAAATTCCGGCCGGCTATTTTTTAAATGGCCGGTTTTTTATTTGTCACTGCACCTGC
>JAHDGV010000936.1 GCA_020631655.1 Chloroflexota bacterium
CCCAAACCCCAAACCTCAAACCCCAAACCCCAAACCCCATCCAAATAAATTCACCTTAATCTACGATTTAACCTCAACCAATAACTTCTCCTCCCACCGCCCAAACCCACCCATCAACCCCAAATTATAAACATGCTAAAAAGAGTTTTCCTAATCGGCGGTAGTCGCACTCCGGTGGGCTGCCTCCTGGGCTCCCTAAAGGACTTTTCGGGCATCGACCTTTCAGTCTCTTCCACCCGCAGCGCCCTCATCAAAACCGGCATCGACCCGATGACCATCGATCAGGTCATCATGGGCAACGTTATTTCCGCCGGACTGGGCCAAAACCCGGCGCGTCAAGTCGCCATTGCAACGGGCGTCAACCCGGAGGCTTCTTGCATGAATATCAACAAAGTGTGTGCCTCGGGAATGAAATCGGTGATGCTCGGCGCGCAGTCGTTGGCTCTGGGCGAAGGTGGAGTTGTGTTGGCTGGCGGGTTCGAGTCGATGAGCAATGCGCCTCATTTGATTTCGAATTATCGTAAAGGGCACAAGTTCGGGGACTATAAAATTGTGGATGCGCTGGCGTACGACGGACTCACGGATCCTTATAAGAATATCGCGATGGGTTTTTGTGGTGAGCACACGGCGCGAGAAATGGAAATCACCCGCGAGATCCAAGACGAGTACTGCAAATCGAGTTACCAACGCGCACTGGAGGCCGAAAAAAGGGGCATATTCGCCCAGGAAATTGGAGTCATCACTGGCCGCAAAGGAGACGTCATCGACAAGGACGAAGAGCCCCGCCGCTTCAACCCAGACAAAGTCGACACGATGCGCCCCGTTTTCGTGGACAAGTAACTCTTACCAGAAACTTCCCCAACGGAACTATCACATCCGCCAACGCCAGCAAACTCAACGACGGCGCCTGTTCCTTGCTCATTGCCAACGAAGACGGGCTCAAGGTCAACCAAATCGACGCCCAATTTGAAATTCTCGCGTTTGCTGATTCCGAAATGGACCCGATGGATTTTAATAAAACTCCGGCTAAGGCGATTTCACTGGCGCTTGCCCGGGCGAAGTTGTCTTTGGAGGATGTCAGCTACTTTGAAATCAACGAGGTGAGTTTGCGTGTAATTGAAGGCGTTTTCGATGACGGCCATTGCGAATATGAAATTGTTGAATGTGGGGCATGAACGCGTGAATGTGCACGGAGGGGCAGTGGCCCTGGGGCACCCGATCGGAATGTCTGGGGCCAGGATTATTTTGTCATTGCAGAGTGTGTTGATGGCCAGGAGTGGGAAAATTGGAGTGGCGGCTATTTGCAATGGAGGAGGGGGGGCATCGGCAATTGTGATTAAAAATCTCAAAGCATAAATTTGTTTTTAGCATATCTAAAATAGTTGGAGAGTTTTAGTTGGTTATGAAAATAATCAATTGTAGGGGTTTGGGGT
>JAHDGV010000937.1 GCA_020631655.1 Chloroflexota bacterium
TTACGTGGGTCGGGGCGTCATTAACTTTGGGGAGTGGACTCTACATTTTGTGGCGAGAGACAAAACTCAAAAAAGATGGCTAACGTCTGCGCCGACTGTTTTTCTGTTTAGATTTGCCCCCGTTTCGCCTCCGGCCGCCACTTCGATCCCCCTGACTTGCATCCCGAAGCTGTTGGGTAATACGGTCATAGTCGACAATCGGCCGAGGATAATCCTCACCAAGAACAACCCCATACCGCTTCTGCTCACCCACGGACATTCGGTACGGCTCACGCGCCTGTGGAGCTGGTAACGGAGTTAATTCAGGACACCAATGTTTCACAAACTCCGCGTCGCTGTCATATTTTTTTAGCTGTAGCTCCACATCAAAATAGCGACTGCGTGGATCAGAGCCAACACCGGCCACGTAGGCCCAGTTGCCCCAATTGCTCGTCACGTCATAATCAATCAGCATCGCTTCGTAGTAAGCGGCCCCAATCCACCACGGCTGGCGCAGATGTTTGGTGAAAAACGACGCGACATTTTGCCGGCCGCGATTTGACATGAATCCGGTCGCGTTTATCTCTCGCATCGACGCATCAACCATCGGAAGGCCGGTACGCCCCTCGCGCCACGCGGCAAACAGCCCTTCGTCCAAACGATTAGGCATCCCATTCACACCTTTTGGCCCAGATGGGAAAAAGAGCCGATTCCCATGTTTTGTCCCGTACACACGAAAGAAATCCCGCCAAAGTAGCTCAAACGTTAGCCAATACGTGTTTTGATTTTTGACCCGCTCCGACTCGTACTTCTCGATTTCCGCCTGCACTCGGCGCGGAGACAAACAGCCGTGCGAGAGCCATGGAGACAATTTAGAGGAATCATCAGGATTGAACATGCCGTTGCGCGTCTCTTTATAAATCCGCAGGCGATCCTCATCCCAAATGTAGTGCTTGAGCCGCTTAAGCCCGGCCGTTTCTCCACCCTGAATCACAAATCCTAATCGGTTATCCGGTTCAACCGGTTCAAGACCAAACGCCACAACCGTCTCTGGAATTTCCCCAACTTCAAGCCCTTCGGGGATGGGTAAAAGCGGTTTGGGGGTTGGCTTAAATCGATGGTAGTCAGAAGCTGGCCCCTTCTCAACCGCCTTGCGGAACTGTGTAAAAATGTCAGGAGCTTGACCAACCCCAAACGGCAAGTCGTCCAAATTAACCAGGGTGTGTCCCCACACCACCTGCCAGTCCAAATTGGGTAACGCTTGGCGCAAACTATTTTCAACGTCAATTTCTTCCTTCATCGGCTCGGCGTGCAGATGAATCGATGTTGCGCCTGATTGAGCCACAAGCTGCGGAATCACATCTTCCGGCCGACCTTGACGCACAACCAAATCCCCCCCAATTAGCCGCATTCGTCGGCGCAAATCTCGCACAGATTCGAGCAAAAAGTTGG
>JAHDGV010000216.1:0-4724 GCA_020631655.1 Chloroflexota bacterium
ACAAAAATTGTGCGCTACGAATCGGCCGAGAAACCTAGTTTTTGGAATGCGCAAACGTTATGGGGGGCCGACAATGCGGGCAACTCACGATCTTTTGAGCTGTTTTCAAAAGAGTTAATCGACTATTTCATAGCCAAACCGTTCTACCCACATTCCTACTCCTTGACACCCAATGGTGAAAACGCGCCGGAAATCCAGCAACATATCATCGGCCGCTGGAACCAAGGGATTGGGCTTGTCACATTCATGGGGCATGCATCGCGCCATCAGTGGGCGGGTGAAAGGCTGTTTCATATCGAAGATGTTGCGGAGTTAAAAAATGAAGAGAAGTTGCCGTTTGTCATGCACCTTTCGTGTCTGACTGGCTCCTTCCATTCGGCCCACCTGACGGCGCTTGACGAACAGTTGATTCGCCAACCTGATGGTGGTGCGATTGCCGTTTGGGGTTCCAGCGGGCTTGGAGTTGCGACGGGCCATAATCATTTGGCCATCGGTGCGCTTGATGCGCTTTACAACCAGCAAGAGACAACGTTGGGCGTTGTCACTGCGGCCGGAAAAATTCGGTTGGCCACCCGTGGCCCTGAACACCTGCTGATGCTAGATACTTTTAATTTGTTGGGTGACCCAGCTACTCAGCTAAACCTCAACGTGATTGATACCTCTCAACATTCAGTCCATTTGCCCTTCGTCCATAGGTAGCCCTCTACCCGCTACTGTCCTTCAAAACACGATCAATCACAATACAGGTCGCCAAGATCGAAACCACATCTTCATCCTTTTTAACCGCAACCCCAAAGTGTTGGGGAATACTAAAATGCTCCTTGCTTACTCGAGCAACCTCTTCTCCCTGGCGCCTAAAAACAAAATCAAATAGCCAGAACGAACCATCGATTTCATAGTCGTTTGGGCCGGGAACATCGAGCGTAAAGGTTTGTTTAAACCAATTAAACTCTTTTTTAATCGTGGCAAACATCACCCCATCTTTGGTTATCGAGTAGGTTGGGAACATCATTGATTCTTGTTTGATATATGCCAGCTCTTTACCCGTATCGCTCTTAAACGAAAATCGACTACCCCATGCAAATGGCTCTCTTTCAACTAAAAATGCCGGCTCCTTAAACTCATCTAAAATCGTGAAATTATTCCCGAAAGACAACCAATCTTGCTTTATATAATAAATCATCCCATTTTCCTTCCGCAGACTTTTTAGCTTCAATCACTCGATCATATCACACTACTTTCTACGTAGATTTATAAGAGAGAGTTTTAAAGTTTCTTCCAAAATTGAGGGTTTTTGCCTATGCCTTTCGCCTGCAAATTACACACTTTTTGTTTCAAAGTTAACAAGCACCTTTCGGCCGTTTTTTCCCCAATCGTGACATTTTTTTAGCCTGTTCCTCCTAAATTCACGTCTTTATGTCAACTAAAAAGATCGATTTGTGATCTTTCACGCCTCCTTCACCGCTCCTTTAGATTGACCGAAAGATAAGAAATTTGTGGCCAAAATTCAGACTCTACCTCTGGAAAAACCGTTTAAGTCCTAGGACTCCCATGACCGTAATTTTAAGCAAGTGTGATTTAGCTTACTCAGGAAATGCATGAAAAGCATCACCAACGTCCAACTGCCCCTCACATACTTCCGGGCGTCTTGAAAGCAAGGCGACTCAATTACAAGCCCGCTCCCAATTTAGTGGAAGCGGACAAACCAGAACATGAGGATCAAAAATTATGGGACGGAACGCAAACTATAAACTTATGGCGATTTGGGGGCTTATCGCCCTAGCAGCAGTAATTCTAGTGATCACAGGCACATCTTTGGCCGGGAACAATCAGTTCTCGCCAGAATTTGCGGCCTGCGGTCCACTTGCGCAAGAAGCTGAAAGCGCCAACCTGCATGGAGCAATGCAGATTGTTGAAGAAAATGGACGGACCTACATCACGGTTCCGGCCGGAATTGAGCAAAGCTATGATCAACCGGATCCTGACAACCGTGCAGATTTCTGTGTGACCATTCCACAGAGTGGCACCTATGCCATCAACGGTGTTGTCTCGGCCGATACCGATATCTCCGATTCATTTTGGACCGTGATCAACGGCAATGCTACCGTTTGGGACATGGGTTACGGGAATGGATTTACGAGCCAGCCGGTAACCGATCGCGACGACGCATATAAACCGATTCAGGTTGACCTGACAGCAGGACAAACAGTAATCAGTTTTCATAACCGAGAGACTCAAGCCAAATTAGACAGTATCGAGCTTGTCCCTCTTTCGTTTGAAGTTGAACCAACAACAGAGTCTGAACAACCCGGCAACATCGGCCCCGAAATCCCAGATCCGGGAGCAGGAGATGCTATTTGTGGGCCGCTAGAGCAAGAAGCTGAGCAAGGAACGTTGCACGGCCAAATGCAGATCGGCGACCGTTCAGACGCACGCGGTGGCAAATTTATCTATGTGCCCGATTCGGCCGGAACATCCACTGATCCAGACAGCCCCCACCGCGCAGACTTCTGTATTTCAGTGCCACAAAACGGTGAATACCGCATCCGTGCGGCCGCTAACGCCCCAGATAGTTCCCGAGACTCAATGTTTGTAACCATAGACGGCGCCCCATCCAAAGGATATTTGTGGCAACCTCCACAAAGCGATGGGTTCAGAGAAGACTTCATCCACGATCGTGGCGTGTCTGATCCACAAATCATCACACTCACCCAAGGGGATCACATCCTGAGCTTCCATCATCGCGAACCAAGCACAAAGCTAGACTGGTTTAAAGTTGAGCTGGTTTCTGGTGAACCAAACAACCCAGAACCTACGAGTGTTCCTCCGACAGCAACTAACGTGCCGCCAGCGGCTACCAGCGTGGCTCCAACCGCCACTCCTGAAGAAGACGCCTGTAGCGATTTGCTGATTGAGGCTGAAGACGGTGAAATTTTTGGCAACTTCGCAATCGGCCAAGACAGAGATGCCAGCGAAGGTGAATATGTTTACGTCCCTGAAAGTGCGGGCAACACCGAAAATGGCTTTGATAAAGACAATCGTATTGAATACTGTGTTGACATCGAAGACGCTGGTGAATACCAGATTATGGCTTGGGCCCGGACCCCTAATTACCACATTGGTGACTCATTCTTCTTAACCGTAGATGGCGGTCCAGAATCTGGCATTATTTGGGATGTAAAAAATGATGATCGATTCGTCAACTCATACGTTAAAGCCCGCGGTCAGAGCGATAATTTAACCCTGAATCTATCAGAAGGGGAACACACCATCGCCTTCCATCGTCGCGAAGCAGAGACGCATTTAGACAAAATCGAGCTGATTCTGATCTCGAAAAACGAGCAACCCATCCAACCAACGGCCGCCCCAACGCAGGAACCAACTGCAACAAGCGAGCCAACTCAAGTACCACCAACCCCAACATCAGAACCAAACCAAGGGTATCCTGTACCAACATCGCAACCAACGGCTACGAATGTACCTCCTACAGCGACAAACGTACCGCCAACCGTAACCAGTGTCCCACCAACAGCAACCAGCGTGCCTCCAACTGCCACCCAGCTTCCACCAACCGCTACGGAAGAACCAACAGCCTGTAGCACCAGCTTGGTATTCGAAGCTGAACGTGGTGAGTTAAAAGGTGCATTCCAAGTTCGTAGCTTTGTAGGTGCCAGCGGCAGTCAGTATGTTTATGTACCGAACAATGCTGGTCACGCACCAGGAAGCAAAATCGACTTTGACAACAGTGCAACCTACTGTGTCAACATCACCAAAGCCAGCACCTACCAAATCAAAGCGCGCACTTGGGCTCCAGACATCAAGCACGACTCATTCTTTGTGCAAGTTGATGGCGCTCCTGCGGCCGGACACATTTGGGACGTCAAAAAGAGCAAAACGTTTGTAGATGATTTTGTCAACGACCGAGGCAAATCTGACCCAACCGAATTTTTCTTGAGCGAAGGGGAACATACCATTACCTTCTATCGCCGAGAATCAGGCACTTTGTTAGACAAGTTTGAACTGGTAGATACCGGCAACGGTGGAAGCCCCATCGAACCCACCCCAGAGGCAACCTCAGCCCCTGCGACCCCAACGTCAGTTCCACCAACTCCAACCAATGTGCCTCCAACAACGGTACCACCTACCCCAACAGAGACGGCTTGTGGCTCAACGACCCAAGAGGCAGAAGCAGGAACTCTGTTCGGCAAAATGACCATTGTGCCAGATGCTGGTGCACGTGGCGGCCGGGCCATTGTCAGCAATGGAGAGGACAAATCCCTTTCAAACAGTGACCGTGCCGACTACTGTATTACCATCCCCGAAACGGGCGATTACAAGATTATCGGGTATGCAAAAGCCCCTAGCTACGCATCAAATTCAATGTTCTGGACCTTGAATGGTGCACCAACTGGTGGATACGTATGGCATGCTGATCTTGCTAATACATTCCGTGGGCAATACATCTCTGACGGTGGCAATCCAGAAGGGACTAATCCAGCCAAAACGGTTCGTTTGAGTGCGGGTAATCACACCCTCAGCTTCTACATTCGTGAAAACGGGATGCGTTTAGACCGCTTTGAAGTTGTGTCAGCCACTGGCGGCGGCGGTGAAATTCCAAATCCAACCGCAACATCAGTTCCTGACCCCACAGCGACGGCGGTAGCGCCAACACCGGTTCCTCCAACACCAGTTCCACCGACAAACCCGGGGACTGGCGGATCGAT
>JAHDGV010000216.1:4824-8843 GCA_020631655.1 Chloroflexota bacterium
GGATTCAACGTAGGCGACTATGTATTCATCCGTCAGAACGACAACAGCGACCTGTTCCGTGCAGACCTAAGCCGGAACCCAAGCGAATCATGGACCAGAAACAACGCTGGGCAAATGAACAAAGTTGTAGGCAAACGTGGCAATACCCTTGTGCTAGAGGGTGGTTTAAATCTCGATTACACCACATCGCTAAATGCACGAGTGGCTAAAGTCAACAAGATGATCACCGGCGTCGGGATTGAGAATTTAACCCTGCAACGGACCGGCCGTGACTCGGCCGAATATGAATCTGCCAACATTTTCCTGAAATATGTCGCAAATTCATGGGTTAAAGGAGTTAACTCCAAAAACTCCGTCCGGGCACACATCTTCTTTAACAAGTCGTACAAGTCAGAAGTCCGCGGTGTCTATCTAGACTCATCGTATAACAACGGCGCAGGTGGACACGGCTATGGGGTACGTCTTGAAGGTGGTACCACCGACGTTCTGGTCGAGAACAACATCGCAAAACTATTGCGGCACAGCTATATCGCCCAGATCGGTGCAAACGGTAATGTGTTTGGTTACAACTATTCAGCAGACCCATACATGGAAGGCTTTGGTGAGATTCCATCTGACCTAAGTGCGCACGGTGGCTTTGCTCACGCCAACCTGTTTGAAGGCAACCAAGCGCAAGGTGCTAAAATCGACAACTATCACGCATCTAGCGCGGCCAACATGTTCTTTAGAAACAGGATCGAGAAGGACATCAACAGCTACACCTATCGGAGCGAATTCCTATCGAAAGGTGCGTCAACCCCTCACATTTGGGTTCACGAGAATCAATACTACAATGCGTTCTTAGCAAACGAGATGGGCTTCCCCGGTGCAATCAGCCAATCCCAAACAGTTGGGTTTGATAGCAACCGCCGTCGGGATAACATGACCGTTTGTAAATACGTAAACACGAGTGACGGAGAACGTGGTTGCGGCCGTACGCGCCAAACCACTTACGCCCACGGTAACCATGATTACCTGCAAAACCAGACACTATGGAGCGGTTCGATCAGCGACCGCGGCTTCCCTGCCTCCCTTTATCGAAGCGGTAAGCCCTCGTTCTGGGGCAACCAAGCATGGCCATCGTTTGGTCCAGACACACTTGGACTAAGCGAAAATCAGAAGATGATTCCGGCTAAAGCTCGGTTCTTGAATGCCAACCAGGGCCGTGGTAGCTTCTGCTACACCGGCAGTTAGATTAGTTAGACATAGAGTACGGTCATACTCTCCAATAAAAAAGGCTCAACCGCTTGGTTGAGCCTTTTTTAATTTAGACCTAGATGTTATGCACCTTTAGATTTCGGAAGTTTTCAGCGCTCCAACTCAGCATTTGATCTAGAAATTTAAGCTTCCGAAGTCTGTCTCGAGATTGCGACAGATGACTTACAGTCTCTAAAAAACCGCTTATCGGTCATGCACACCGCTTGGCTTTTTTCCGTCTCTGTTGGCTTGTTCTTGAGATATCCTGCTACCTGTCCAGCCCGTTTGTCTTGCGCCTTACCAAGTGAGGTAAAACAAATGACCAACAGATTAAAAGCCCTACTTTTTCTAGCCATTGCGATTAGCGGCACACTTTCGGCCGGCTTTGCCCTAAAGTCTCAGGCCCAAGCACAGCCTGCTCAGAACGATGCTTATACTTGGCAACCGCTTCGTATCGGTGGTGGTGGGTTTGTCACCGGGATAGTGGCGCATCCAACCGAGCCAGACACTTTGGTTGCCAAAACAGATGTGGGGGGCGCATATCTGTGGAATGCTGAGAGCGCCGTGTGGGAGCAACTGCTCATCGAAACGGCCGTCCCCAATCCTCAACAGAATGATTATGCAGTCGAATCGGTTGCCATCGCGCCCAGTGATTCAGAGCGGCTATACATTGCGGCCGGAAACGACACAGACAGCGCAAACGGCCGGATTTTAGCCTCGGCCGATGGTGGGCAAAGCTGGACCGATAGCAGTCAGCGCTGGCTGATAAGCGGCAACGAGGAAGCCTATCGCACCGGCGGCGAACGCTTGGCCGTTGACCCACTCAATGCGGACATTGTCTATTTTGGTAGCCGCACGCTTGGGCTGTGGTTTTCAGCAGATGGGGCTGAAACATGGCAACAGGTTCCTACCAGCGAAATCCCAATCATTGAGTCAGATGAAATCGCTGGGGTGTATGTGGTGCTCTTCGACCCAACTGGTCCGACAAACAATGGCCGAACCCAACGGCTGTATGCGGCTGTGCAGAACGGGGGCATTTATCGTTCAGATGATGCGGGGAGCAGTTGGGCACCGATCTTTGAAGCGGCCGGGGTGCCGCTCGATATGGAAATCGACAGCAATGGCCAGCTTTTATTTGTCATGACCGACGATGGAGCAGATAGCGGCTCACTCTCCCGCTACGACCCCGCATCCAAACAAACGGTCAATCTAAGCCCCAATAACTGGGACGATTACCGCACAGTAGCCGTTGATCCGTTTAATCCGGATCGAATATTTATCGGCACCTTTGGGTTAACCAGCGGCTTTTACCGCTCGGCCGACGGCGGACAAACGTGGGACAGCCTGCAGATCGACATCAACGAACCAGATGTAGCTTGGCCAGAGCAAAGCACCTTGGCCGGCTACATGAGCATCGGCAACTTGATTTTTGATCCAACTGTTCCTGGCAAGCTCTGGTTTGCAGAGGGGATGGGCGTTTGGCACTCGAGCGATCTTGATGACGAAACTGTGACGTGGGAGTTTGAATCGCTTGGAATCGAAGAGCTGGTTTCAAACGATGTGGCCGTTTTGCTAGATGGCACAGTTGTGACGGCCCATTGGGATCGCGGCCTGTACCATCACCCCACCCCGCATGATGCTGTTTACGATGCACAGTTGGCTCACAGCGGCCGCTTTAATTCAGCATGGGACATCGACACGTCTCCGGCCGATCCTGACTTTGTTACGGCCGTGGTCAGCGACCATCGCTTTTGCTGTGAAGACGACGGAGAAGCTTATCAAGGAGTCTTTTCGCTTGATAGCGGCCGTTCGTGGCAACAGTTCCCAACTCGGCCAGAAAGCCTAAAGTTTGGCAACATCGCCGTTGCGGCCAACGACACCCAAAACATTGTCTGGCTCCCATCTTTTAACGAAGCGGCACAAGTGACAAAAGACCGAGGCCAAACGTGGCAAACGGTCAATTTGCCCGGCACAGACGGTGACATTCCCGAAGGGTCACACTTTGCCCACTACCTCAATCGCAGAGTGCTGACGGCCGATCAAGTTTTGCCCAACACCTTTTATCTGCTCCATTCCGATCTGGGGATCATGCGCTCGGCCGATGGTGGAGAAAGTTGGGAAAATCTGGCTTCAAACAACCTCCCGTTTGGCTGGCCAGCAGGATATTTCAACGCCCATTTGCTGGCGACCCCCGGCCGAGCAGAGGAATTGTTCTTTACTCCCGGTCTGCTCGATGGTCAAGATACCGGGTTTTATCACTCCACAAATGGCGGGGCAGACTGGAATCAGCTCCCCAACGTGTCTAACGTTGAGGTATTTGGCTTTGGCAAAGCGGCCCAAAACAGTGATCACCCAACCTTGTTTATTGCAGGGATGTTAGATGGCGAACGGGGCATTTGGCGCTCGATTGACGGTGGTCAAAGCTGGACCTTAACCGCGACAGCTCCGGCCGGGATTTATGACAGCGTTAAGGCGCTAGATGGTGACAAAGAGGTGTTTGGTCGGGTTTATGTTGGCTTTAGTGGCGTAGGATTTGTAGTAGGTAGTATCGGGCAGGAACAACCACCATCTAACCAATTTGATTGGTCCGCCTTTCTGCCGTTTTTACGCAGAAGATGATACATATTCCCTGTCGTACGGCTGAGTCAATTTGCAAAAGAGAGGAGGTTCAAGCCGTATGACTGGGAAATCAAGCAAAAGGAAATTGCTTTCACTGAATATCCCAGTCAATGGCCATGCATGGCTTTAAAATTGAATGTTGATTCGGCCATTGACAGGGATAG
>JAHDGV010000938.1 GCA_020631655.1 Chloroflexota bacterium
TGTTGAAAATAAGTGGAACTGCCTATTTGGTTTTGGGTCAAAATAGGTTATTTTGTTTCCACAAGTCTACGTGAGCTGTACCTCTTTTCTATTTTTAACTTGTCTTGCAAGCCAACAAAAAGGAGATCTCAAATGAATTTAGTAAAAAATCGACTACGTATTTTAATTCCCCTATTTATCGTCGGCGTTGCCCTCTTTTCAACCCAATCTTTGTGGGCCGGGGTTGAGATCGAAGGATCTATGAATACCAGTCGCCTAATCAAAATGGGGGCCAATGAGTGTTACGACAATGTCAATGACATCACCAGTGGTGACTATGTTAAGCTCCTCGGCCGGAACGCAGATGGGTCGTGGGTATTTATTTGGGCTGACGCCGGGGATGGCTGGGTGCCAACCAGCACGGTAAACCCAAACAGCAACATTTTTGCACTCTCTGTCTGGAACGATCATTTTGCGGCCGTGTCTCGCTGTGCGGCGGCGGCGGCAACTGCGGCCGGTAGCACCGCACCCGCCGTAACAGACTCTCGCATCTGCGGCCGGGAAGGGGCGGTTTCTAGCGGGCAAACGAGCCGTTGGACCCATGTGTACACCACGGCCGACCCTGAGCTAAAAACCGATCAATCGTTTGCACCAGGCACAACGGTCAACATTATCGGCCGTGACTTTTGGGGATGTTGGCTCGCCATCGGCAACGGGCAGTGGTTACCGGCCGATGCGATTGACACCCGAGAGACGTTGGGGCATCCGATTCTAATCGACAACAGCGATGGCTGTTCTATCGCCAATGCGGCGGTTAGCTGCCCTGATGCGTAGGCTTTAGACGTTCAACAATTTTAAATACAAAGAGGCGTGTTCAAGATTTTGGACACGCCTCTTTTTTATTACCTGCAACAAAAAGTTAAAGCGGGATTGCTCGGGTTGACAGAAATACTCTTTTTCATGGTACAATCAACCGTACTATTAACAGGACGGTTAACATGAACAAAATTCCAGAGATTATTCCCCTTTCTGACCTGCGCCAAGAGGCGGCCGGTGTTATAAAACGTCTGCAAGAAAAAGATTCTCCCGTCGTAATCACCCAACGCGGCCGGGCGGCGGCCGTCTTAATCAGCATGGATGGGTATGAGCGACTGACGCAAAATCAAGAACTATTGAGTTTGCTTATTCAGGGGGAAAAAGAAATTGAGTCGGGTGCAGGACAATCCCTTGAGGATGTGATGGCGGAAGCGGAAGGGTTGCTAACAGACGATGCAGATTAAATTTACTCCAAGCGGCCGAGACCAATTTTTAGCCGTGGTCGCCTATCTCGCCCGAAAGAATCGCACGGCCGGGCGCAAATTCAAAAAACAAGCGGAAGAAAAACTCAAGCGTCTGCAAACATTTCCTAATTCCGGCCGGATAATTCCGGAGTTTCCCCAGTTGCC
>JAHDGV010000939.1 GCA_020631655.1 Chloroflexota bacterium
TCAAAAAAAAATTTAAAAAGCCCAATAGTTACCCCCACCTAACCTCCCCCGATGGCGGAGGAACTGATTCCCCTCCCCCCGGGAGGGGCTAGGGGAGGGTCAAGGTCCGTAATTTGATTAGTTTTTAAATACGCTTTAAGGCTTAAATGCCCGCTGATTACCCACACTAAAATCTTGCTTGGCATGCCGCCAAAACTCCTGCCAAACAGTCATGTCCTTCTTGGGTTCTAACCCATCGGCCATACGCAGGATGTTATGGTAGTAGAACCCAACAGAACCGAGATCATTAATCGCTTTTACCAAGCCGGAGCGGCTGTTCCTCCCCAAAAAGCCTGTCCCAAGCACCAACTGTTGTTGAAAATCATCTAGCTCGTCAAGCTCACCAGCAATCAATCTTTTTGATGCGTCGGGCTGAGTGCAAAGCGGCCGGGCCAAACCCACCACATCAACTTCACCATTACTTACAGCCTGCTCCATCACTTCACGACTGCGAAAACCACCGGTCACCATAATCGGAATTTTGGCATTGGCGCGAATCGCGTTGGCATACTCGATAAAGTAAGCCTCTCGACGTCTGGTTGAATCGCGCACTTCAGTTGGTTCTACCCCCATAAAGCCAAGCTGTTCGTAGCTCCCACCAGAGATTTCGAGCAAATCAACTGAATCTTGCGCCAACCAACCGGCAACTTCAATGCATTCTTCAACCGTGTATCCCCCTTTCTGGAAGTCGGCCGAATTCAACTTTACGCTGACTGGGTAATCGTCACCAACGGCCGAACGAACTGCTCGCACAATTTCGCGCAATAGCCTTGCTCGGTTTTCAAGTGAGCCCCCGTACTCATCGGCCCGTTTGTTGGTTAAAGGAGATAGAAACTGAGTCAGCAGATACCCGTGTGCGCTATGGACCTGCACCCCGGTAAAACCGGCCTGCTTGGCCAGCGTTGCAGTAGTCACAAACCGGCCGATCACATCGTCGATATCCGCCTTCGTCATCGCTTTCGGTTTGCCAAACAACCCCATCCGTTTTAACTGCACGTCTGACGCAGAGATTGGTTTTGAGTTAACCGTCCGCTGGCACTGCCGGCCGGGATGATTAATCTGCATCCAGTGCAGGGTTCCGTTTGCTTGGCCCGCTTTGGCCCAGTTTTTGAGTTCCTCCATTGCCCGATCATCTTCAAGCACCACATTGCCTGCACGCTCCAAATAGCGGCGATCTACCATCACATTTCCGGTGATGAGTAGCCCCGTCCCGCCCTCAGCCCAAGTTTTATACAGGGTGCTGTGTTTAGCCGTTGGATTGTCGTTTGGGTCAGCAAGCCCCTCTGTCATCGCGCTTTTACCAATACGATTTGGGAGGGTTACTCCGCAGGGGAGTTCAAGTTGCTGTGCAAGTGGGCCGGTCATAGCTTTTCTCTCTCGGTTTT
>JAHDGV010000940.1 GCA_020631655.1 Chloroflexota bacterium
ACGAAATTCAGCGGGCCGCCTTGCCCCAACTGCTGGCCCTGCAGGGTAAAGATGGAGTGATCTCGACTTTAAATCAGCAGCTAACCCAAGAAGATGGCGCCCAAGTCATTTTTCTATCCGGCCGAGGCGGGGTTGGCAAATCGGCCGTCGCTACCGCACTGGCCCACCGCCATCTCAAATCCGACAAATTTGAAGGAGTCGCATGGATTCCGTTTAATCTGCCCGATGATCAACCGGCCGAAACGGTACTGGAACAATTGACGCTCCGTTTAGGACACTGGCTGCAGATCAACCATATTGATGAGGCGACAGCGGCCGGGCGTGAAGAGATGATTCGGGGAGCCTTGGAAGCCAAACCCCATCTAGTTATCATTGATGGGGTGGAAGCCCTGCCCCACACCGATGCGCTCAACGAGACGCTAAGCCAGATGGTCGGCCAGTCAGCCTTTTTGGTCACGTCCCGCACCGTCCCTGCAATAGTCGGCCAGACCTTTGTTTATGATCTTGATGAGATTGGGGTCGACGAGAGTCAAGAGCTGCTGGTTGCGCAAACCAACGCGACAAACGGGGTTCCGGCCGCAGAATTTACGCTAGAGGTAGCGCAAAAGATCCACGACTCTGTTGGCGGGCATCCGTTAACCCTGATTCTGTTTCCCCAGCTGCTAAAACAGCACGGCTTAGACAGCTTGCTCAGCGCCATTGAGCTGGGGGCCGAGGGAAAGCACGCCTTTATCTACCAAAAAGTTTGGGAGATGCTGTCTCCCGAGGCGCACAGGCTCATCATGGGGCTCTGCTTTTTTGGGGGATTGGGAGCCAGCAAGGGGACGTTGCAAGAAACCTGCGCGTTAACTGAGCTGGAGCTGTATCAAAGCATTCGGGAGATCGGACGCTTTGGGCTGCTACAAACGCGCGGGGGGCTGGATGAGAAAACCTACAACTTGCACAATCTTACGATTCAATATGTGCAGATTTTGGTGCGAGGGGCGGCCGAGCAAAAGCCATTTATCGAGGCAATTAAGCGGGTGTTTGGCCACTGGCTCACCCTCTTTTCAGACCCTCAGCTCACGCTCCCATACGAGGTGGTTTTGCAGCTGCAGCAATCGCTGCGCGTGAGCCAAGTGATACATAATGATTCTATGCTGAGCAAATCACGAACTGAGCTACTAAATACAATTTTCACCCCCCTCAAAGACCATGGCTTCCTGAATATTTCAGAATCCTATTGGAGCTTTTCAATTGAACATGATGCCTTAGACGATTTACGCCTTCAAGCAAGACTCAAAAATCAATTGGCAAACATTAAGCAGGAACTAAGGGAATTTCCACAGGCTTTATCCTTACACCAAAGAGCATTGGAACTAGGCTATCAAATTGAGGATTCATTAGAAATTGCGAGATCACACCATCATTTGAGCTGGTGCT
>JAHDGV010000941.1 GCA_020631655.1 Chloroflexota bacterium
ACCCTGTTATCAACCGATCAGATTTCCCAAAAAGAACGGCCGTCGTACTGGAACTACCTAGTCTCGAGCGTTTTGGGCCGGTTGAACACCATTCCGCAACAGGTGGGGCAGTTTAATGGCAAAATCGCCTACAGCCATCTATCTACCATGCCGATTGCCGAGGTCGCCTCAAGCCAGCTAACCGTTATCCGGCCGGAAAAATATATTCAGGACCCCTCCGAAGATTTTTATAAAATCAATTTTCAGCTTTCTGGTGATGCGACTCTCACTCAGCAGGGACGCACGGCCAATTTGCGGCCGGGCAACTGGACCATTTACGACAATACGCGGCCGTATGAGCTGAAATTCCACAGTGATTATCGACAACTGTTGTTTTTGGTGCCGCGCAGTCAGCTACTCAATCGTCTGCCAACAATTGATCTGTTGTTGGCCCGGCCGTTGCAAAGCCAAAGTGGGATGGGGCGCTTGCTGTTCCAATTTGCCCAAGGGGTGTTGCAAGAGAGCGAAGCCATCGAGCCAGAAACCCAAACCCATACGGTGCAGATGATGCTGGATATGCTGATGTTGGGACTGGCCCAGCCTGAAGATGCTGAATCGGCCGTGCCACTATCAGCCGCCGGCCGGATGGGGCAACTGCGCCAGTTTATCGCCAGCCATCTGCACAACCCCGATCTATCGGTTGGGATGATGGCCGAGCAACTGTTTTTGTCTAAGCGGTACATTCAAAAGCTGTTTGCAGATGAGCAGACGACGGTCAGCCAAACGATCTGGGAGATGCGTATTGAGCGGTGTAAAAAAGATTTAGAAGACCCACGGCTGGCTAATCGGCCGGTACAAGACATCGCCATGGCTTGGGGCTTCCGTAGCGCTCCACACTTTAGCCGCCTGTTCAAACAAGCAACAGGCACAACCCCCTCAGCCTATCGTCAAGCGGCGATGGACACCTACAGATAAGAGTCATTCACCTACAGATATTCTGTTTTCCCGAAATCGAATAAACTCTAATAACGTGATTCGTGATGCGTAAAGGCCATCACGTTTAACGATTCGAACGCTAAAAGCCAAAGGCCAATAGCCATCGGCCCAAACAAATAGGAGATAAAAATGCCCGCTAGAACCGCTTCCCAAGTTATTCAACGTTTTAAGGATGAGCCGCCTGCACTTTACCATCGTGGTAAAAAAATTGACGATATTACAACCGAGCCGGGCATTAGTGGCGGAGTAAAATCCCTTGCTTCACTTTATGATCACCAGTGGGAGCACAAAGAGACCGCCCTCTACGAATCTCCAGAAACAGGTGATTTGGTCAACAAAACCTTCATGATCCCACGCACACGGGAAGATTTAGTTGATATCGGTAACGCCATGCACAAACGGGGTGAATTCACCCAAGGGATGATGGGGCGTATGCCGGACTA
>JAHDGV010000007.1:0-6798 GCA_020631655.1 Chloroflexota bacterium
AAGTACCGTTTTTTGTTAAGCCGGTTTCTAAAGGCATTGTCAAGCAGGTGATGACTAGCTATTTGGGACCAAATCTTGATACTCAGTTTGCTTTTATCGAAGATTATTTAAGCAACAACCAATTTTTTGGTGGGGATCAGATGACAGCGGCCGATGTCATGATGCTATTCCCGCTTGAAGGGGCTATGGGACAAAAACCGTTCTCTGAAAAATATCCGAACATGCTTGACTATGTGAAGCGGATGCAAGCCCGGCCGGCGTATCAACGTGCGCTTGAAGCGGGTGAACCGTACGCTTTTACACAGAAGTAGAAAGTAAGAAGTATGAAGTGATAAGTGTAAAGTCAGGTGCGACTTCATACTTACCACTTCATACTTATCACTGATGCACTTCACCAAAATCGGCTCCGGCCCTCCACTCCTGTTGATCCACGGCTTTACCGGTTGCACCCGGAACTGGGAGCCTTTGGTGCCCCATCTAGCCCAAAGCCACACAGTTATCACTGTTGATCTACCCGGTCACGGCCAATCGGAAAGCCCTACTGACTTAGATTCTTATCGGATGGGGTTTGTCGCGGCCGAGTTGATCGCGTTGATGAATAGTCTAGATTTGCCAACGTTTGACATGTTGGGCTACTCGATGGGCGGCCGGTTGGCCCTGTACATGGCGGTTCATTATCCCGAAAAGATCAAAAAGCTCGTGCTTGAAAGCGCCTCACCGGGGCTAAAAACGGCCGAAGAACGAAAAGCTCGAACAGCAGCAGATAATGCATTGGCCGAGCGCATTGAGCGTGAGGGGATTGAATCGTTTGTTGATTTCTGGGAATCTATTTCACTATGGGAAAGTCAAAAGAGTTTAGCGGCATCCGCAAAAACAAACCTGCGGCAGATTCGATTGAGCAATAACCGGGCCGGATTAGCCAACTCGCTACGCGGCATGGGAACCGGGCAACAGCCATCTTTGTGGCCCCAGCTTGAAAGCCTGCAAATCCCAACTCTGCTGATTACTGGCGAACTCGACAGCAAATTTTGCGCCATTGCGGCCGAAATGGATCAACTGATGCCCAACAGCCAGCATCAAACCATCCCGCAGGCCGGACACACAGTACATTTGGAAAAACCTGCTGATTGGTCCCAAGCGGTTCTAAACTTTCTAGCCTACGCTTAACCTACGCACACAGTCTCTGAGCCGTCACCTGCACGTCAAGTACAGCAACTGCCCCCATCATAAAATTTACCTGTAGCTCAAGTTACACGATAACTGAAACTACTTACCAGTTCTATGGTAAACGAGTCGATGTTCTTGCTCGTTAGGACCCGCTACCATTGGTCAACTTTTTTTGGTAGAGGATCTTTTTTGATCGCAGTGTCGTTATACAAGGTACAGGTTATAGCTTTGTTACAAAGTTTAAACTCAAGATTCTAGTTAAAAAACGACAGCAGTTAATACAGATTACCCATATTAAATGGCATTACAAACCTTTATATATTGGGTAGCACTTTATTAATCTTGGGCAAAGCAAAATCGCTTTGCCAGTAAAGATCTCACACTTTGCATAGTTGGCCATTTACGGCCGATGGATATTCAAAATGAGCAGTAACAATTTTGGCAAAACTACCATTTTTTGCTTCCTCCTATTTTCCCTATTAACCGTAGCCTGCATGCCTCAGTCCTCTGAGCCACCCCCGACTGTGCAAGCTTTTATGGAGCATTCAACCGCTCTCAGCCAGCTTTCGATTGAAGACATTCATGTGCTCCACGATGAAGCCTATGGCTCCGGCCGAATTGTGCTCTATGCGTGGCAAAACAACGGATTCCAATGCCTCGCTTCGTCGTATCTGACTCAGCTTAATGGCAACTGGGAAATCAGCGATACCCTCAGCCTGCCGTGCCAGCTCCCTTCTGATTTTGTTGCCGGATACACCAATGTGAGCACGATCGAAACAAATCTAGGCAGCCCGCGTCAAACGGTCGCATTTGGAACCAGCACGCTCGAAGGTGTTGTTCGGGTTATTTGGGCAGATGGGTTGGTTGAACAGGTTCCCATGCGTGATGGGGCGTTTTTAACGGTGCGATCCGGCCGGTGGGCCATCGAACGTATCGACCTGATTGGCCCGGATGGAACACTGCTAGAAACTGAAGATTGGGCCAACAACGCCGTGACTGCCTCAGGCTAAAAGCAAGCAACACAAATTTATTCAGCAACAAAAAAAGGGATGTGTTTTGAAAACACATCCCTTTTTTATTTTAAAATTCAGCTGATTTATCTATTCAATTGCCGTTTTTTCGATCTTAATCAAGCTCCGATCCCCTTCAACCGCAATACATTCGGTTGGGGTGATCCGGTACTGTTTGCCTTCGCTGGCCCATGAGAGTGCGGTTTGCAACACACCTACGGCCAAGTGACAAACTGGGCGATCAGATGTCCGGCCGGTACACATTGGGCATTTTGAAATTTCCCAGTACCAATGGTCATCATCTGACCAAACGTTCACCTTCTGATCCGACACAGTGTTGAAAAGCTTTGCGAAGAAATGCAGTCCGGTCTCGATCCTTCGATCCAAAGAGCCGATCTTCATAGCAACTTGGGCTGCACGAGCAACACTGCTCATACGAGTCAGTCCGTCACGCATTGATTGTTGACCAGCGCGAGTCGCAAATACGCGAGCACCACGAGGACCATACATTTCCCAAAATGCTTGTTGCAGTTTACCAATCTCGGTAAATGAAAACTCCTTTTCCATATTATCAGGTGGATAGTTTCCGATGTACTGCTGTAACCCTGCCATGTTGAGAAGTGCAGCCACCCCTTTCTCCCCAACAATTTCTTCGGCCGATTCTAAAATAATTCTAGCCCATCTGTTTGGGTAAAAATAATTCTGGCCTTCTATCGCATCCATTAAATATTTGCCTCCACGACTGTGCGCGTTGATCTGTACTGCCTGCTTTATGGCAAAACTTCCTTTCGTCCTCTGCCAGCTGATAGTACGAGGTGTAACTTGGACTATGAGTATATTACAGGAAGTAATGGATCGGCAAACTTATCCACTCCTTTTTTAGCCAAAGCGGGGTCTTAAATAGCCAATTGGTCATGGTTTTTAGCCGACATCGTAATTTCAGACGATTTAAAGACTCAATTTTGTTATGTCAACTGGAAATATTATATCTAGGTATACAAAAATAAGACTTATCTTGATCTTAATAAACTCTGGAGTGAAATGGTTAAAATAACACCATGATGAAAAAGATTTACCTTTTATCTGCTTGCTTAATTTGTGCTTTTTTACTCGCCGCATGTGGCGGCCGGAATAGCGCCAATTCAGGCTCAAGCGGTTTAGATATTCAAATTGATGCTGGGTCTACATCTGTTGGAACAACTGACTTAATGATTACGGTTAAAGACACCGATGGAAATCCGATTAACGATGCTACTGTAGATATTAAAGGAGATATGTCGCACGCCGGAATGCAACCTGTTTTAGGCGAAAGCTCAGCTTCTAACGGAGAAGGGATGTACATGATTCCCTACGAGTGGACAATGGCGGGGGACTGGTTTGTAACCGTAAATGTCACCTTGGCCGATGGCACAGTTGGTTCAGAACGCTTCGATTTCAACGGAATCAGCGGCGAAATGTCTGATATGGAAGATATGGACATGGAAGATAGTGAAATGAATCACGGCGACATGGAGATGGAAGAAGCAACAGAATAGTCGCCCAGCGCCTACTCGCACCACACACCTATGGCAACGCTCAAACGCCCTCAACCTCGCTTCGATGTACTAAAAATACCCGTAATCGGCCCGCTTTTGCGCTGGCGCTGGGGGCGTTTGGTTTTCCAAACTATTCTTCTACTCATTGCCGTCTTACTCCTGTATGATGGGTTTACCGGCCCACAGTTTGCCCCGGAAAACCTGTCTACCGTCGTCACGTGGATCCACTATCGTGGCATTATCGTGTTTGGGTTTTTGTTGCTCGGCAACATTTTTTGCATGGGATGCCCGTTCACGATCCCCAGAACCTTGGCCAAACGGCTGGCGATCAACGGCGGCCGGTGGCCCGCATTTTTGCGCAATAAATGGCTGGCGATTGGACTGCTTTTTGGCTTCTTTTGGGCTTATGAATACTTTGACCTGTTTGCGAGTCCCCTGCTAACCGTTTGGATTATTGCTGGATATTTTGTCGCCTCGTTCTTTCTTGAAGCGATCTTTTCAGAAAGCGTCTTTTGCAAATACGTTTGTCCACTAGGGACCTTTAATTTTGTTAGCTCTACCGTTTCACCGGTCCAAATTTCGGTAGAAAGCCGAGACGTCTGCTCTACATGCCCCGGCAAGGAATGCATCAATGGCACAACCCAAATGGGCACTGTTGACAGGCCGGTTAAGCAAGGGCAAGGCACGATTAGTCTCGACTCAATTCAGGTGCTGGGGTGTGGTACCGAGCTTTTTGCGCCTCAAATCGAGAGCAATCTAGACTGCACCATGTGTCTCGATTGTGTCAGGGCTTGCCCGCACGAAAATGTGATCTTGAGCGTGCGCAATCCATTAAAAGAGACAAGCGAAGGGGCATGGCCACAACGCTGGGACATTTCGATTTTGGTCTTGGTATTCGCTTTTTCTGCGCTGGGAAATGCGTTTGGAATGGTTGGCCCCGTCTTTGAGCTAGAAGCCGCTCTGGCAAACGGTTTAAATGTACAGGATGAAGCGCTTCCTCTACTCATTATTTTCGGTGTGACTAACCTTATCCTGCCGATTGGTTTGGGGCTGTTGGCCGCATGGCTATCACGCGCAATTGCAAACAGAACAGAATCACTGCGCATTACACTGGCTCGTTTTGTCCCCTCACTGGCACCTCTCGCTTTTTCGATATGGCTGGCCCATTACGGAGGATTTCACTTTTTGGGCAGTGCGGCCACCGTTTTTCCGGTGTTCCGCAATTTTATGTGGGATCATAATTGGTTCTTCCTCGGCCCCCCAGATTGGACCCGCGCGGCCGTTTTGCCCATCAACTGGCTTGATCCGCTCGAAATGGTCACGATTTTGATCGGCCTGCTAGCATCGCTGTACGTTTTAAACGAGCGAGGCAAACGGGCTCCCAATAAACGGGACGGAATGCTAGTGCAGCTCCCTTGGATGCTCATTTTAGTGGGTCTGACACTTGCATCGTTCTGGATTTTTTACCTCCCGATGGAGATGCGAGGGGTCGCGTTTACCGGGTAAAATCACCTCCTTCAGTTTCCCCTCAAATCTAAAAGACGCCTGCAAATAGCAATTTTCGACAGATACAGATTGCCCTACTTGGCGTAGTACCATATAACTATAACTGTACTGTCCCATGTCGAGTTTCATCACTACCCTTTCCAATTCAAAGAATTCGGTCCGCATCGGCCAAAAAGCCGCCTCACTAGCTTGGCTCCAACAGGCTAACTTCCCTGTCCCTGAAACCGTCGTTTGCACAACCAAACTATTTGATCAGTGGAAAGCAGATCGTATGCTCCCGGCCGATCTAAAATCAGAGCTTGCCCCCTTTATAAAACCAAACAAAAAATATGCCGTTCGCTCATCGAGCAATTTCGAGGACACAGCCGATAAGTCTTTTGCAGGCCAATACGAATCGGTTTTGAATGTGGAGACACTTGATGCTGTGTGTTCCGCAATCGAGCAGGTCTTGGAGTCAGCAAGCTCAGAGCGGGTGCTGGCTTATGCCAAATCGGCCGGGGTTGACCCGAACCAAATCCGGATGGCCGTGATTGTGCAAGAGATGGTCCGGCCGGTTGTGTCAGGCGTTGCGTTTACAAAAAATCCCATCACTGGGTTTGATGAGCTGATTGTGGAAGCGGTTGAAGGGACCGGTGATCAATTGGTTCAGGGGGTTGTGACTCCGGCCAGATGGGTCTACAAGTGGGGCAAATGGATGACCGTCCCCCCAGAGCCATTTTTAACGGCAGAACAAATTGATAAACTCCAGAGCCAAATTAATGAAGTGGGAGCCAGCTACGCCCAACCAGCCGACATTGAGTGGGTGTTTGATGGAGAGCAGTTCTACTTCGTACAAATCCGACCGATTACGACCCTGCAAACCCTCGCCATCTACTCAAACCGCATTTCAAAAGAGGTATTGCCCGGCATCATTTTGCCTCTGATCTGGTCGGTCAATATCCCCTTGGTCAATACCGCGTGGATTAAGCTGTTCACAGAGTTAATCGGACCCAATCAGTTGGAGCCTGAAGATTTGTCACAAGCATTCCACTATCGCGCCTATTTCAACATGGGTGCGATCGGGGTCATTTTTGATGCGATGGGGATGCAACCAGAGACGCTTGAAGTGATGATTGGCTTGGAAGGTGGCGATCAGCGCCCTTCTTTCCGGCCGTCTATGAAAGTAATGCGCCACATGCCCCGCATGCTGAAATTTGGCTGGCAAAAGTGGCGCTATGCGGCCGAAATTGAGCGCCAGCTCCCCCCAATTCGAGCCAAATACGAGCGCATCGCGGCCGAGCCGGTGCCAGACAGTGAATCGGAACTTTTGCAAGCTATAGATCATCTTTTTGAAATCAGCATCGAGATGGCGTATCTCAACATCGTTGGCCCATTGTTGGCTCAGCTGTATACCTCACGCTTTAACTCACAGCTCGAAAAAACTGGCGTTGATCCAACCACATTTGATTTCCGCTCTGGTTCGCCGGAGTTTGAGCCGTTTGATCCCAACGCATCTCTTGAGCACCTGCATGCGCAGTTTGCACAGATGTCGCCTAAATCGAAAACGGCCTTTGCAGAAGGAAAACTTGAGCAACTGCCAG
>JAHDGV010000007.1:6898-20379 GCA_020631655.1 Chloroflexota bacterium
ATGTCGCCTAAATCGAAAACGGCCTTTGCAGAAGGAAAACTTGAGCAACTGCCAGATTTAATTTCTGCTCATTTTGAACAATTTATCCAGCAGTTCGGCCACATGAGCGATAGCAGTAACGACTTTTCTCAAGTTCCGTGGCGAGAAAATCTCCCCTTGGTTCAAAAGATGATCGCCAACTTTTCAAAGGCGGGTGCGGCAGGGCAATCGGTGACTTGGAGCGATTTGCAGGCTCAGGGAAAGATCAGTCGAGCTATGCAAAGAAAATACCAAAAGGCAAAGCAGTTCCAGCTGTATCGAGAAGAAATTAGCTCAACTTACATTTTTGGGTACGGCCGGTTCCGGAATTACTTTCGTAAATTAGGACAGCTTTGGGAACTGAAAGGAGCCTTAGATTCGGCCGATGATATTTTTTATTTATATCACGAAGAAATTCGACAAGCCGTCAAATTGGGCGAAAACAATCCGGCCGATTTGAAAAACTTAATCCAAACGCGCAAAGAAGAAATCGAAGCGGTTGCTGATGCGATTATGCCAGAGACGATTTACGGCGATGTGGCTCCGCCCATCCAAACGGCCGTTGAGCATGAAGGGAATGCCCTGCGCGGTGTTCCAACATCACCCGGCTACTATCAAGGGCCAGCCCGCATCATCACCAAAGCCAGTGAGTTTGAAAAAGTGCAGTCTGGAGATATTTTGGTAATCCCCTTCTCAGATGTGAGCTGGACGCCGCTGTTTGCCAAGGCCGGAGCCATCATCGCTGAGTCTGGCGGGATGCTGTCGCACAGCTCTATCGTTGCGCGAGAATATGGGCTTCCGGCCGTTGTTTCGGTACCGGCCGCCTGCGCCTTGTTTACCGATGGTGAAGATCTACAGATTGATGGATACCAAGGAGTTGTCACAAAAACAGGAGGTACTGGCTGATGAATATTGGATTCCTTTTGCTACTCGCTCTAGCAGGCTACCTTATCGGTTCAGTCTCTTTTGCCCGCATCATTGCCTACTTTGTTGCACCAGGGGAAGACATATCACAGACAACCATCGCTATTGCGGGGAGCGATGAGTCTTTTGAGTCAGATACGGTCAGTGCAACCGCTATCTCTGCGAGAAAAGGGCCGCAAGTGGGATGTATTGTTGCCATCTTAGACATGCTCAAAGCGGGCGTTCCGCTCTGGTTTTTGCAACAGCAATACCCAAATCAGCCTGTCACGTTTTTGCTCTTTTCGATCATGGTTGTTGTCGGTCACAATTATCCTATCTACCACAAATTCCATGGCGGCCGGGGGCTGTCACCCATCATGGGGAGCTACTTTGTGCTCGATTGGGTCAGCTTGCTCGTCACGATGCTGATTAGTAGCGTGCTGGGCTTTGCCATCGTTAAAAAATATTTTCTGGGATACGCAGGCTGGCTATACCTCATTGTCCCAGCACTTTTTTACCGCTTTGCACTCCCCCACTACGGAGTGTATGCCATTATCATTGCGGCACTTTTCACCATCGCTTCAATTCCAGAATTTGAGCAATTTCGCAAACTTCAAGCGGCCGATATTAAGCCGGGCGAATCAGATTTCGAAGGGTTCGAAAATTGGAGTGTACGAGGCATTTTAGACAGATTGAGAGGAAAATAAATCACCTATGTTCATACCAACACGAAACAAAATTACTTGGGGGCTCTTTTTTGCAACAGCCATTCTTTTGGTTCCAACGCTCGCATTTGCCCATGAAGGGGACACCATTCGCTTTGGCTCTTTTTTGGCTGGATTATTTCACCCGGTGCTAGGGCTTGATCACTTTTTAGCCATGCTCAGCGTGGGTATTGTCAGCTCGCAAATCGGCGGCCGGGCGATTTGGACCGTCCCAGCCACCTTTGTGGGGGTTATGGCAATCGGTTGGGGGCTAGGATTAGTTGACATTGGCTTAGGCTTTATCGAGTTGGGCATTGCGCTTTCTGTTGTCGTCTTGGGTATCGCTATTGCGGCCAATCAATCATTGCCTTTGGGTGTGACCATGGTTGCGGTCGGGCTATTCGCCATATTTCACGGCTATGCCCATGGGATCGAAATGCCGGCCGTTGCTAACGCAACCCGCTATGCTCTCGGATTCTTAACCGGGACAGCCATTATCCATCTCATCGGCGTTCTTGTAGGAGATATCCCCACCCATTATGAGCAAAGTTCGCTTATTTTTAGGGTCGTCGGCTTGGCGATAGCCCTTGTCGGGTTCCTATTTGTTTTTGGCATTTTATAGACTTGTTTAACGGCAGGTCCCAGCGGGCGCTTGTGCCATTGCGCACGCACAACACACAATAAAGTTATGAATAACACATCAACGACAAGACGATTTGATCCATCGGTTTGGTTTAGATCGCGCAAAATTATGACTTGGGAGATCACAGGCATCTTCTTTATCAACTTGCTCGGTGGCTTCCTCCATTTTGCATTTGAGCTGAGCGGTTTCCAGCGCTGGGTCGCATTTTTCGCATCAGTCAACGAGAGCACTTGGGAACATCTAAAATTCTACTTTTGGGCCGGAATTTTGTGGGCCTTAATCGAATACACCTACGTCCGAAAAGAGGCCAATAACTACATTTTTGCCAAAGCGATGGGTGCTCTAGTTACCCCGATTTTTATCTGTATCAGTTTTTATGGATATTTGGCATATGCGCTGCCCAGATACGGCGGGGGCTTTTTGTGGGCCGATATCGGTACAGGGGTAATCGGGGTAATCATCGGCCAAATGGTCAGCTCCTACTTTTTACAATCTGATCAGTTTGCGATCCAACGGCGCAACATCGGTGCTGTGGTAATGGTCGTTCTGCTGGCGATGTTTTCAACCTTCACTTATTTCCCGCCTGAGGTCCGCCTCTTTGAGGACTACTGGGGATATGAGTACAAAGGGCAGTACGGAATTTTGGATGATTACAGTGAATATTTGATTTTTACTGTTGACGAATAGCTCAATCAAAACTACGATTCTGCATCATTTTCAAACGATGGTTTGGTGAAACACATCAATCCAAAAATTTAAGCCAAAAGAGGAATAGAGATGTCAGAAAACTTTCGCGCCTTAATTATTGAACAACCTGAGCCAAAGCAGTTTACTCGCCGCGTTGGCGAGCGGTCGATGGATGATTTGCCCGAAGGTGATTTGGTCATCAAAGTCCAATATTCGTCGCTCAATTACAAAGATGCGCTGTCTGCAATCGGCAATCCCGGCGTGTCACGCAATTTCCCCCACACTCCCGGCATCGACGCGGCCGGAACGGTGGTCAGTGGGCCAGATGGGTTTAATGCGGGCGACGAAGTCATCGCAATCGGTTTTGATTTAGGGATGAATACCCCCGGTGGTTATGGCGAGTACATCCGCATTCCGGCCGGATGGGCCGTGCATAAACCGGCCGGTTTAACCCTGCGCGAAGCGATGATTGTGGGCACAGCTGGATTTACGGCCGCTCAATCGGTCGATGCTCTGCAAACGGCCGGCGTTAAACCAGAAGATGGCCCTATCGCTGTTACGGGTGCGACTGGTGGTGTGGGCAGTGTGGCTATCGCCATCTTATCAAAGCTAGGCTACGAGATCGTAGCTTTCACCGGAAAAATCGAATCGGCAACCCCATTTTTAACCGGCTTAGGTGCCAGTGAAATTAAACATCGATCAGAGCTGGCAGAAGAAGGTGGCCGGCCGATGTTGCGTGAAACCTATGCGGGTGCAATCGATACCGTAGGAGGCGCACCACTATCAAACTTAGTCAAGCAACTCAAGTACGGCGGTGCGGCTACCTGCTGTGGTTTGGTTGCTGGTGCCAGCTTTGAATCAAGCGTATTCCCCTTTATTTTGCGCGGAGTATCGCTACTCGGTATCGACTCTGTAGAATGCCCATTGAGTGAAAAACAGCGGATCTGGGACAAGGTTGCTACAGTTTATAAGCTCGACAATTTAGAAGAATTATCCCGTGAAGTAGGGCTAGATGGGGTTAGCGACGAAATCGACAAAATTCTGAAGGGCGGTCAAACCGGCCGCGTTTTGGTCAATTTAGCAAACTAATCTTTAAACCAAAAGATAGAACGCAGCGGCGATAAGCACAAACTGCATCACTAACCGGCCGATGGCAATCGACTTGCTACCCACGGCCGGTTTTTCTTTGCCTAAATCTATGATGTGAATGGGGGTAAATACAACCAACAGAGCAATCACGCCCCAAATGGCCCACGTTTGAACCGCTGGAACAAACAGCCCCACCCCTACCAAAATCTCAACCACGCCCGACCAAATAATCAGTTGCCGATGGGCGGGCAAAAAGCTGGGCATAAGCGGCATAAAAAAGTCGGGATTAACCAGATGGTACACACCAGAGCCAACAAACATGAGGGCAAAGAACGCTCTAATCAGAATATCTAGCACCATTTTCTAGTCTCCAGAGGGCTGTGGAGCCAACTTTCTGTTTTGCCAGCCGGTAAGCTTCATCACAAGCCACACAATACCGGCAAAAACAAATACCAGCAGATATTCAACAACTGGTATGCGCGCTATTTCGTTGATATTGGAAATGTCTGTATAGCTATACCATCCTAATGCCCCCGCAACATAACTGGCCAAAAACGCCCAGCGCTGCCATGGCTTTAGGCCGATGCCATACATTTGGGTCACGATAAAAATTCCGGCAAAGCCGAAGAAAAACATTGGCCAAATCCCGTTCCCTTGATTAATGGCAACAAGGGTTCCATGGAACAACACTAAAATTTCCAAGAAAAAGGTCCAATATCTATTCACGTGTGCTCGGGTGAAGAACAAACTCCCTTGAACCATTAAAACAAAGGTGTAGAAAAATCCGATCAAATGGCCGTTGGTGCTTTCCATCGGGTGATACCAAAAGGTGTAGATAATCCCCCAAGCAAAAATGTACCCATGGTATTTACGAACAAATTTGCCAGTATCTGTTAAAAACCCGATTTTCTTGCCAAAGAAAATACCGCGACGCTGATTTTCCATGTGCAACACAAAAACCAGCATGATCACAACAGATGCTTGTGACGACCAGATCGATACATCTTGAGCCAAACCATCGTACCAAACCATTGTCTGTACAAGGTGCCAAACAACAAAAAGGGCGTTGCCGATCAGGGCGATCACATTGACCCGTTGCAGACCGCTGGTGTATTTCAACCCATCTTTTTGGGATTTCCAGATCAGGTACCAGATGAACCCTTGGTGGGCCAAATAGCTTAACCAGACTGAGGCTCGGGTAATGGCGGTTGGATTGGGTAGTTTCCAATAATAATGTGATGCGCCGGTATCGGGTGCAAAATCGATTTGTGGAAGATAAGGTCGGGCCGCAAAAATGATCCCCGTAAATATCAAACTAAAAAGTATGCCGCCCCATATTGCCTGATTTCCTGTAAACGCCTCAGTTTTTTGATTCGCTTGCATAATTCACCTGCTAACTTTGGTATTGATGCAGGCTTCAATGAAAAGAATAGTGTCATTGAGCCCACCATCTGTTGCAAGAAGGCTAACAGGATTTAGATGAAGAAAGGCGGCCACTATAGAGCAAAAAAGTCATGTTGCATCCCATTTTAGGGCCAATGGGTTAGTCAACGGGTGATGAGGGGCAAGAAGATGTATGTTTGGTCCTGTACAAATGGGGTGGATGTTGCTAGCGGCCGGGTAGAGGTTGGTAACACAACGGCCGGTGGAATGGCCCCTTGAGTGGGCGTGGGCACAACCTCCTCTCCCGGCCCCCCGTTGCTCCAAACGATCAGATCGATCCAATCCAGATTTGCGGCAATATCGGCAGCGCCAGCCTTGCCGTTGCATCGCAGTCCATCAACTTCAACAGAGTAAGAAACAACCCCCACCAAAAGATAGCCAGCATTTTCAGCCAAAACCGGCCCACCCGAATCACCCGTGCAAATGGTTGAAGCATCTTGATTTGAGCCAAATTCAAAGGCCGAATTGATCCCGCTTGTTGAATAGATTGGTTGCCAACTCGTTTGTCGCAAGCGAAGATCGTTTTCACCGGCAACAGACTGCACTCCATATCCCATTGCTCGAACCTTGGGCTTTATGATCAGCTTTAATAATGATGGATCTCGATTTAGGTTGACCGATTGAACTTTGGCTGGCTGTGTTAGCTTATGCAAAGCAAGATCGTTGTTACCACCAACTCCACTCAAGATGAATGAACCCTCTACATTAAATAGCACACCGTTCTCGGCCGTAGACCCTCCCATTCTTAGGGATTGATTTTCGAAATTCCCGCAGTGGCCCGCACTCAAAACCCATTGTGGATAGATCAAACTCCCTGTGCATACTGGCACATCATCTTTGTAGAGCTGGACGATCCAAGAAGGCGGTTTGGTCACCACCTCTCCATCAACAATCCGTTCTTGTGAGCCTGATAAGACAACACCAACCAGAAACAACAAACTGTATGCACACACAACCCGAATCAGCTGCATAAACCCAATTCCCCTCACATCATTGGCTTTTGATCGCCAAACAAACACTCCAGCGCAGATGGTATGCGGGTCTCTTTTTTGGGTCAATTGCTAGGAGGCGATTTACGGCCGGATTCTCGGTTTTTAAACCATTTACGAACGCTTTTACCACTTAGCAAACAACCACATCTGTAGATTATGTAAATTTGACATCGAACAAGTGTTCCTGTATGATACTGGAACAAAAGAGCGACTCATATGTTCGATGCGGGCTAACTACCAGATGCCAACCTTACCCTCTGGTGGGATCCGCCATCAGGAGAATTTTTAACATGGCAAAAAACTCAGACAAACTATCCGAACGACAAGAGGGAATTGTTCGGTTCATGTTCGACTACATGGGTGAGTTTGGCAGACCTCCAACTATTCGTGAGATTGGAAACAACGTCAAAATTTCATCTACCTCTGTTGTAAATTACAATTTGCAACGTTTGGCGGATCTAGGGTATATCCAAAGAGAAACGGAAGTATCTCGCGGACTAAGGCTTACAGACAAAGCTCGCGAACGCTTTGGAAAATTCCAAGAAGAAGTTTCAAATGCAATCGAAAATCTGCTGAAAATTCCAGTAGTTGGTGACATTGTTGCGAGTGACCCGGTCCCCATCGGTGATACCAGCAATCAGTATGACCCTATCGAGATCAGCGCTTCAGCCTTAAACACTCGTTCAAAAGACCTGTTTGCGGTTCGCGTAAACGGTGATTCGATGATCGATGCCATGATTAGTGACGGCGATACCGTTATCATGGAAAAGAAATACGAAGCCCGGAATGGTGATATGGTTGCGGTCTGGATCAACAACGACACGATGACTCTCAAGCATTTCTACCACGAAAACGATCCACAAGATCCATCACAGAAAGTTGTGCGTTTGCAACCAGCAAACCCCAACTATGACCCAACTTACTGGCGGCCGGAAGATGTTCAGGTCCAAGGTAAAGTTGTGATGGTTGTGAGACAAAATCCATAGTCTCGGCTAGGTTTTCCTGAAATAAAAAAGGTCGGCACTTTTTCAAGTATCGACCTTTTTTTGTTTTAAAGACAGTTTGATTAGTCTATTGCTCAATAATTCTGAAAACAAAAACCCCATCGGCCGAGTACACAACCTCAACACCGGGATTTCTAAGCAATTCGGCCGGATCCATGTCTACTCCCCCAGAGCCATCGCTAACCCCCGTAAAGACATAATCAAAATTATTTTGCTTTAGCAAGTCAAGTGCGGCCGGGCTCGACCAATCATCTATATCTGAAGCGGACTGATTAAAGGCTGAAGTGATTCCAAAAAGCCTAGAATTATAAATATGATCAATCGGCGGGGTTCCAGAAAGTCGGCCGGTCATGGGGGTAAGCCACGCCGCACCATCGGTACCAGCCCACGTTGTGCCGAGCCACAGCCACGAATTATTAGCAATTTTCGCATTGGTCGGCGTGTTGTCAGCCATCCACTCGATTGCGGCTAAATCGGCCTGTTGACCCAAAATGGTTGATTCATTCAAAATCGCCACTTGGTTCCGAACCCCAAATATGCCGCTGGCTATTAAGCCTGCCCCGATCAAGGCCATCACCAAGTAACCGGCCAAACGATGAATATTGGCACTGACCTTGTAGAGCAGATATACGGCGATTCCGATCAAAATCGCTTCGGTAGCAAATGTGGCGATGTATGCGCTATTTATACTGGATTGCGGCAACAAAATGGGCCAATTAGGATGCAGTGAAGGGCCGGCCGTGGCCAAATAAAGTAGCCCCAACCATCCCCCTAAAATCAGCGTAACTCGGGTCCAAACATTTCCCTCGTCATGTAGACGCCCAGCTGTCACGCTATTGGTTTGAAGATATTTGTAAGCAAATGCCAGCGGAATTGAAAGCGCCGCCATGAGCCAAAACCAGCGTTCCCATCCGGCCGTCACATAGCCCACAGGGAAATCGAGCAAAGGTCGGCCGGTCGTTTCGGTTACAACCCCCACGCCAACATAAGTCGTCTCGCTCAACAAGGCCCAAATGCGTGGGGCAACCAACAGGGCAGATGCAATGGCAATGATGGCCAAGTGACCCAATCGGCCTCGGATTAGCTGATTGAAATCATACGATTCCCCTTCTGAAGCACTCACCCACTGATAGATGTGATAAACGGCCAGCACAAGACCAAATGGAATGAAGTAGAAAAAGACGCGTGCATGGAGCAAAAACAGCCCTGCGGTCAAAATTGTGCCGATTAGAATTAAGTTCCAATTCCAACCGGAATTTTGATTTGTGCTTCCCCCATCCTCAGGCTCAGCCATCAAATAGCCAACAAGTAATGGGAGCACGATCAGACCGCTGATCTGGGTAAGCCGACCCCAAGTTGCGTAGTAGCCAGGAAAGAGAAAGGGCAACGCCAGCATAAAAGCCGCAATCCAACCAATAGAACGTTTCTTGGTCATCAACCATGCGGCGCCAAACACACTGAGAGATGTGAGGGTTGAAAGCAACTGCATCAAGGTCAAAAGCTGGTCAGGTAGATTGGCCCGATCCCCCACGATAAGCCCAATCCCGGCCGAAAGGGTGTGAAAACCGTAGTGGTAACCGGTCCAACTAACTGGCAGGTATGGCTCGTAAGTGGTCAAAAACTGGCCACTATCCCGCATAATGGCGGTGATCAGAGCATGCCTACTGCTGTCTACCCACGGCAAAAATGCCATATCACGAACGGCTAACAGCCGAATGAGAAAAACAGCAAATAGGGCCAAGATCATTAGGCCAGTTTCGCGTGTCGGCCGTGACAGGGTTGTAAACAGGTCAAAATCAGACGTGAGGATAATAAACAGCCATCCGATCACAATGACTACAATCAAAATCAGAGGCGAGAAACTTAAGCCAATGACAGTTATCCACTGCCAAATCAAGGGCCACAGTGCCACACCCAATCCAAAAATCAGCGCCAATCGAATGATCGGCTGATCTTGATACGCTTTGGGCCACATCTTCATGAACAGCGCACCGGGCAATGGGATGTAAAGTAGAGCAGTCAGCAGAACAATCCAAAAACGGCCGAGAAGATTGCCCAAAACGCTAAATACAGATTGCCATCGGAACGCATAGCCCAATTTCATATTCAGTGTCTGAGCGGTTCCGCCACCATCAAGGCTACTTTTTGGCCAAACGTTTAATGAGTATCCCCAAAGGGACAACTGATTCCCATCTTCGCCTACCATGAACAGTTTGTAGGATTTTGAACCACTGTTTGGTATCGGCTCAAAGTCTAAACGGACAACTTGATTGTGGGTGGTTGTGCTGTTTTGCAGGCGGGTTGAAGCAACAATCTCCCCAAAATTATCAACGAGCGAAATAACGGCCGTGGCTTGGTTGGCACTGTTGCCAGGATCAAAGTTAACAACGACAACTTCGAGCGAATTAAACCCATTGTGCTCCATCACAAAATCAAGCGTTATGCTTTGCTCTGGAACGGGTGCAGGTAGAGCGGTATCTAAACGCTCCTGTTCGTATGATGTTGCATTAATTGGGCCGGGCCAGCCGGAAATGATAGCCCAGATAATCACACAGATCCCCCCGATGATTGCATAGATAAATGGGCCGCTCGCCAGAGAGGTTAAATCAAATAATTGGGGTTGATTTTGGTCAGCATTCCCGGTGCGCATACTCATGGGGAAGAAGGCTAACAGCCCCAAATGATCGATGCAAGAAAATGATTGATAGGCTTAGGAAAAATCGGTTAAATCTACGTACATTCGTACAGAATCGGCCGTTTAAACGCTAAAATCTAGCAATTCGGTCAATATTTTTCAGATTGATGTTGTTGTCTTTTGTGTGAGGTGAAGGCTGTTTTTTGGTGATGGCTCTTTAGAAAAAAAATACGCTGACTGGAATGAGGGGGCAGTTCCAGTCAGCGCCACACCAAGGAGGAAAAGCTATAAACAGAATAGTAAAAGCACCTACTTACAGCGAGTCTTACAGCATCTAAAAATGACAGAAATTAGTTCAAAAGTCCTGATTTAAAGTCAGCAATTTACCCTGGCGTTTTTCAAAATACAAACTATAACTAGAGCAAATGCAAAAGTTAAAAGAAGAGATAAAAGTTGCCATTGTTGGCCCCTGCTCCTCTGGCAAAAGCACCTTGCGCCAGGCGTTGGTTTCAAGCGGTTATCGCAATATTAAAATGCCAACTCAGGAACATTCCTACGTTAAAGATATGTGGCAACGGATTACAAAACCGGACCTTTTGATTTACCTTGACGTCGATTATCCAACCACGCTAGCCCGACGGCCGCACATCGATTTAGGACCCGAACGTGTAGAAACACAAAATGATCGTCTGTCTCACGCCCGTGAACACGCAGATTTTTACTTAGATACGAGCCCACTCACCCCAAAAGAAATTGCAAAAATTGTTCTTGAATTTTTAAATACCAAAACCCTGCTCTAAATCAGACATCAATATTCGTTAGTAATATTTTTTTCTATTCCGGCGTCAGTGCAGTCACAAGGGTGTAGTTATTAGGAGATAAATATTATTATGAATAAATTTGACATCATTTGGATCGGGACGGGGCAGGCAACTGGATCTGTAATTCCAAAATTAAATGCGGCCGGTAAGTCAATCGCCATTGTTGAAGGAGATCGAGTTGGCGGATCGTGCGTCAATTTTGGATGTACACCAACCAAAACGATTGTTGCCAGTGCGCGTGCTGCCCACATGGCCCGCCGTGGTCCTGATTTTGGGGTTGAAACCGGCGAGTTCAGCATCAATTTTGAAACGGTTCGCGATCGGATGAATAACATTCGCAACAATGGCTCAAGTGGAATGAGCGGCTGGCTACGCGGCATGGAAAATGTCACATTTTATGATGGCTATGCCGCATTTGAGAGTGATCACACTGTCCGCATCAACGATGAGGTCATTTACGGTGAAACAATTGTCATCCACACCGGCACACGCTCTCGCACCTTCCCGTTCGAAGGATTAGACAGTGTCGACTGGATCGATAACCGCGGCTTGCTTGATCTTGAAGAACTCCCAGAGAAACTGCTGATCATTGGTGGTAGCTACATCGGTATGGAGTTTGGGCAAGCATACCGGCGGTTCGGCAGTGAGGTAACAATCATCGAAGGTGGCCCTCAGCTGATGGGTCGAGAAGATGCAGATATTGCGGCCGCGGCTGAAGCGATCCTTGAGCAAGAAGGGATTCAGGTAATCAAAGGAGCCATTGTGAAAAAACTGGCTCAGGATGCCCCCAAAGACATTGAAGTTTTCTATGAGCAAGATGGAGAAGTGAAATCGGTAAAAGGGACCGATTTGCTCATCGCCGTCGGCCGGTTGCCGAACAGTGACAAGCTTAATTTAGAGGCGGCCGGGGTTGAAACCAACCAACGTGGCTACATCAGCGTCAACGAAACGATGCAGACCAATGTGCCCCATATTTTTGCAGTTGGGGACGTAAACGGCGAAGGTGCCTTTACCCACACATCTGTCAATGACGGTGAAATTTTCTATGATTTTTACACCGGCTCGGGTGATCGTAAATTATCTGACCGAAACATGATTTATGCGATGTTCATCGATCCCCCACTCGGCCGGATTGGTATGAGCGAGAAAGAAGCAAGAGCCAGTGACAAAAACGTTTTGATGGCTACCCGGCCGATGTCACGCATTTCTCGGGCAAAAGAAAAAGATGAAACAGATGGCTTGATCAAGATTTTGGTTGATGCGGATACCGAAGAGTTCTTGGGAGTTACGATTCTGGGCATTGGCGGAGACGAAATCATCAATGTTTTTGCTCCATTTATGATGACAAAAGCATCGTACAAGCTGTTCCGAAAAACGGTATTGACCCACCCCACTGTGGCAGAGCTCCTTCCGTGGATTTTGGATGATCTTAAGCCGTTGGAGTAAGTTGCTTGTGATATGCGCTTTGTAGATAAAGACCTCGGAGGTTTTCATCCAAGAAGTCACAATCTACTCGGGAATAAAACCTCCGAGGTCTGCTAATGCGTTATATCGTTAAATAAAAACGGCCGACCACATTTTAAAATATGGTCGGCCGTTTTTATTTTCATTTCTCGTCTGCAGTTCAGCCTTGACCCCGAACCCGGCCGAAGAAGCTAGAGTTACCCCCCATCTTCTTCTTCAGCTCTTCTTGAAGTCTAAGGGCCGATTTATTTTTCGGGTTCAAGCGCAACACAATTTCATTGCATCGTTTACAATCATCAAGGTTGTTTAACCGCCAGTAAATCAGGCTCTTTTTATGCCAAAGCCTTGGATCTTCACGATTAAAATAGATAGCCTGCTTATAATGATCGAGTGCTTTTTCATACTGATCGATTTTCAAGAAGGAATCTCCCAATATCGTCTGAATTCTGATTTTTTGTGGCACCGTATTTGCCGTACGTTCAGCCTCTAAATAGTAATGCTCCATCCCATCAAAATCACCCGCTTTTTCCTGCCACAATGCTTCAGTGATGTTTAATCGATAGATGTAGGGGGCTTGATCTCGGAGATAATCGAGCACAACACGGGCATTTTCTAGCTCGTCTTGGAACACATAAATTTGTGCTTCTATAAAGTTAATCTGAGGGCGATCTGGCTCGATATTTTGCGCGGCCGACAGCCACTTCATCGCCTCTGCCAAGCCATCAGGATCATACCGCCCTTTCTTTTCCCTTGACAGGCTTGTGAGCAAATATGAAACACCAGCCAGCGCGTACGGCCGTGAATCGCTCGATTTAAATGTGTTTAATGCGGTCTGTATAGCTCTAGCATCTTCCTCATACTGATCAACCCAATCCATCCCCATTTCGTAGGTTTGTAGGCCAAATTGGGTCATGGCTTCACTCTGCGGCCAGATAATTTTGTCAAGCACAGGCAAAATTTTAGCGACGAGTTCTTTTCCCATATTGTAATTCGTGTTTTCAATTGAACTTTATCCAAACAACTAACGGCTAAAGTTCGTATTCGATTCGACACAATCTTCGAATAGATTCACCCTATT
>JAHDGV010000007.1:20479-34403 GCA_020631655.1 Chloroflexota bacterium
ATTATGGCAACAAAAAAGGGCAGTGCCAAATGACACTACCCTTTTGTTTTTAGTTAACCGACTTAATCGAATTAAGTCACGGTTGACTGAACAGACTAGAAGCCCATTCCGCCGCCGCCCGGAGGCATAGCTGGCATGGCTGGTTCTGCTTCTGGAAGGTCTGTAATCAACGCCTCGGTGGTTAGGATCATGCTAGCAATTGATGCAGCATTTTCCAAAGCGCCACGGGTAACTTTAGCAGGGTCAATGATTCCTGCTTCGATCATGTCGAGGTATGTTCCGCTGATCACGTCGTAGCCCATGGTGGTTGATTTATTCTCTTCGTTGGCACGAGCCACATTTTGAATAATCACATCTCCATTTTGGCCAGCGTTTTGTGCAATTTTGCGCATTGGTGCTTTCAAAGCATTGCGCAGAATAGTAACACCGGTGGTTGGGTCGCCTTCAGCAACTGAAACGCTATCTAAAGAGCTTAGTGCATTGATAAGAGCTACACCACCGCCAGGAACGATGCCTTCTTCAACGGCCGCGCGGGTTGCGCTTAGCGCGTCTTCAACACGGTGTTTTTTCTCTTTCAATTCAACTTCGGTAGCAGCACCAACGCGAATGATCGCAACACCACCAGAGAGTTTAGCCAAACGCTCTTGTAGTTTTTCACGGTCATAATCAGAGGTTGATTTGTCAATCTCGATTTTGATTTGCTCAACGCGTCCTTTGATTTGATCCCCATCGCCAGAGCCATCAACAACAACGGTGTTGTCTTTGCTTGATACGATTTTTGCAGCGCGGCCCAAGTCTTCCAAAGTAGCAGAGTCAAGTTTACGACCCATATCTTCGGTGATGACGGTTCCGCCGGTCAAAATAGCGATGTCTTGCAACATAGCTTTACGACGATCGCCAAAGCCAGGAGCTTTAACGGCCAATGCGTTGATCATGCCACGTAGTTTGTTGAGTACCAAGGTAGCCAAAGCTTCGCCTTCGATATCTTCAGCAATAACAACCATGTTACGGCTGCCGGTCTGCAATACTTTTTCCATAATTGGAACGATGTCTTGTGCAGAGCTGATTTTTTTGTCGTGGATGAGGATGTAAGCGTCTTCGATTACGGCTTCCATGCTATCTTGATCAGTTACAAAGTAAGGGCTCATGTAACCACGATCAAATTGCATACCTTCAACAAATTCGGTTTCGAACTCTAGACCACGAGATTCTTCAACGGTGATAACACCATCACGGCCGACTTTGTCCATTACGTCTGCGATCAGTTCACCAATTTTGCGATCTTGAGCAGAGATTGAAGCAACAGAAGCGATTTCTTCTTTGCTGTCAATTGCTACAGCCATTTCACGGATCCGTGAAGCCAAAGCGTCAACACCAGCTTCGATACCTTGTTTGAGCAACATTGGGTTTGCACCAGCTGCTACATTTTTCAACCCTTCGTTTACAATGCTTTGCGCCAAAACGGTTGCGGTTGTGGTTCCATCACCAGCGATATCGTTGGTTTTTGTAGCTGCTTCTTTAAGCAATTGAGCGCCCATGTTTTCATATGGATCTTCTAGCTCAATCTCTTTAGCAACAGTTACACCGTCATGGGTTACGGTTGGTGCACCAAATTTTTTGTCTAGTGCTACGTTACGACCTTTTGGTCCAAGGGTGGTAGATACAGCATCTGCCAAAGTGTCGATACCAGTCTTTAGTTTGCGACGAGCATCTTCTGAAAATACGAGTTGTTTAGCCATCGTAATTAATCTCCTAAAAAATTTTATTAACCAACGATTGCCAAAATGTCTGACTCTTTCATGATCAGAACTTTGCTATCGTCTAATTTAACTTCAGTGCCTGCATATTTTGCGAAAAGAACGGTGTCCCCTTCGCTTACATCCATAGCAATCCGGTTACCATCACCATCACGGGCGCCTGGGCCAACGGCCACTACAGTTCCCTGTTGTGGTTTTTCAGATGCGGTGTCTGGGAGTACCAGACCAGAAGCAGTTGTTGTTTCTTTTTCCTTTGGTTCAACAACCAAGCGGTCGCCAAGTGGTTTCAGATTCATTTTTGAAACTCTCCTTTAAAATGTTTGACACAGCCGTACAGGTGCAACCTCAAGCTGTCACCCGGCTGTGTCGCTGTAAATTTTTTGTTTTAAACAATCAAAATGGGATTTAGCAGTCTAATGGTCAAGAGTGCTAATTCGGCTGGAATAATAGCAGGGAGTCACAGGCATGTCAAGATTTTTTAGCAAATGGGCACTAAGAGTGCTAATGTGAATCTTACGCAGCTCCTAATCAGTCAAGCTCCCAAATTAATCAACAGAATTTTAGCTCGCCAGAACCTTCAATGCGAATTCGTAAGTAGGCGTATTACGTTGGAAGTAAATGTGGTTTGAGGTGAGGCGCAACACCTCTGGAATTGTAGACAAAAGTAGCTCGGCCCCTTCTCCAAACGCGACCCGCCCACTTTGGGCAACTGTTTTTTGCATCAGCTGATGAACACGTGGATCAACAAGCAGGCTTTTTAGGCTCTCTTCTCCGGCCGGAATAATCAGTACATTCGGGGCTGGTCCGTTAAAAATATCACTCAGATAAAAATCTTCATCCCCAAATCCGGTGCCGTATTGAATACCCTTAAAAAGGGGCAGATGCATAATTGGCAAAGCAAGCTCAACGGCCGCTGAGTTAAACGCATCTAACCAGCACTCATTATATCCGGCTCCGATTAACATTAAATTTTCGCTGAAATTTAAACGAGGTTTTGATGTAGATAGGGATTTTGCTTTTCCGATTAGCCCTTGATCGTTCGACATAATCTTAGATATAGAAAAATGTAGGTCCCTCAGTATTTATTTATCCCTTTTAGCTCTTGCGACTGTTCCACTACCCACACCTGACAAGTACAGGTCAAAATTAGTCATAAATCCATGGCCCATATCTGAGGTGGCTAACTGCTGTCATTTGTAGGGAAAACCCTACGTCTCATCAAAATGAATGTGACTAATTTGTTATGTTCAAGATTATAGTTGAAGGCAAACAAAAGCTTCTTATCAAAACGAGACATTTCTTATCACGTTAATTTTAAGAAATATCGTTTTTGAAGCATTAAAACAATAACTGCCAAATATCCACCCACAAATATACCCACCCCATCATACATAAAATCGGTAATATCGAACGTGCGGGTTGGGATAAATATTTGCGATAACTCTTCTAAAGTCACAACACACAAAACAATTAAACTGCCGAGCAAAACTTCTTTATCAAACAACATGTACCGCTTGCAAGTAAGGGCCATGTTCAACAAAAATGCCAAACTACCAAAAAGTAGAAAATGTCCAACTTTATCGGCCATCGGAAAACGAGCGATCCACCAGATAAACTCTGATCCGGAATTTGCCAGCAAAATGATGCACCCTAAAAACAATGTAAAACCAATTGAAATCCATCCAAATTTATTCATGAGCACATGATGGCACCTTTTGTACATTAGATAAACCCTTTAGGAGGTTGACAAGATTAGGATTTTTCTACTTTTAGATATAAAATCTAAACTCCCCAACTTATCCCCATTTAATCGGTGTTATTTTCCCCTGTGTTGACAGCTATAATTTATCGACAGACATGACCTACTCGATCATGAGCAACGTTTCCCCCACCCATTTCTAGCTGTTGGTGAAATGATTATTCCCTTTTACCACCCATTGCACCGAAAATAGAATATAGTTATGATGAAGAAGATCAAAAAGAGATGATTATTTTTTTGATAACTCTGGAGAAGAGAGGTAAACATGATTGTTGATCTAGGACGTGAGGCATGCGGTCGGATCGGCGTTTCATCCAATCGAGAATGGCTGGTGGCCAACGGGATTGGGGGATTTGCAATGGGGACAATTTCGGGAATGCTTACGCGTCGTTACCACGGTTTGCTTGTTGCTGCATTAAATCCACCTTTGGGTCGAACTTTGATGCTGACCAAACTAGACGAAACGGTAGAGTACGGCGGTCAATATTACCCACTGTACGTTGACCGCTGGTTTGGCGATGACGAGGATGAGCCCGGCCTAACAGAGCCATTTGGCCACTATAATTTAGAGCGGTTTAGACTTGAAGGGACCACCCCAACTTGGACATATGCTTTCTCTGACGCGGTACTTGAAAAACGAATCTGGATGGAGCTAGGGGAAAATACTACTTACATTCAATACAAAGTGATTCGGGCCAGCAATTCGATCTCAATTTATCCTAAAGCGATGATCAACTATCGTGATTATCATAAAACAACGATTGCGGAAGATTTAGAGACTGAAGTTGAAATTATCGATAATGGCTTAAAAATTACAATGGAAGAAGGAAGCGTTCCACTGTATTTGAAGGCGAGCCGTGGCGAAATCTACCCTCAAGAAGAGTGGCACGAAGATTATTTTTACAGCAATGAAGAATTTAGAGGGCAACCGGATGTGGTTGAAGACCATCTAAACATTGCTGATTTTGCCATCACTTTAGAACAGGGCGAAAGTGTAACCATTGTAGCTAGCACAACGGACAAGGCTGACTTAAACGGTGATGGTGCTTATGCAAGAAGGGCCGCTCATGAAGCGAATCTAATTAAACAGGCGGAGCGAATTCAAGGAACCTTGGGCGAGGATATTCGCCAGCTTGTTTTGGCGGCCGACCAGTTTATTGTGCAACGGCCGCGGCCGGGTGGCCCTGACGGCCACTCGATTATTGCGGGCTACCCTTGGTTTAGCGATTGGGGTCGCGATACGATGATCGGTATCCCCGGGCTCACCGTCTGTAGCGGCCGCGAAGAAATCGCCAAGAGCATTTTACGCACCTATGCCCGTTACGTAGACAAAGGGATGTTACCCAATCGGTTCCCAGACGGAAACCAAGAGCCGGAGTACAACACGGCCGACGCTAGTTTATGGTATTTCCAAGCGATACGAACCTATTTTGAGGGAACAGAAGATGTTGAATTTTTGCGTGAGCTGTACCCTGTACTACAAGATATTTTGCGCTGGCATCAGCGTGGCACACGGTATTCAATCGGCGTAGACCCAGAAGACAATCTGTTACATGCAGGTGAAGAAGGGGTTCAGCTAACTTGGATGGATGCCAAAGCGGGCGATTGGGTTGTCACTCCACGGATCGGTAAGGCGGTTGAAATCAATGCCCTGTGGTACAACGCCCTGCGCAATATGTGCCACTTCTCCAAAAAACTTGGTTTTTCTCCGGTAGCTTATGATGAACTGGCGGCCAAAGTAAAAACCAGCTTTAGCAAATTCTGGATCGAAGACAAAGGGTATTGCTTTGATGTGATCGATGGACCTGATGGGAATGAAGATCATCTGCGGCCGAATCAGCTTTTGGCTGTGTCTCTCTCCTACAGCCCACTCGAGCCAGATCAACAGAAAAAAGTGCTCAATATCTGCGCGCAAAGGCTACTCACATCACACGGCCTTCGCTCACTAGCGGCCGATGATCCCGGTTATATCGGCACCTACAAAGGTGACGTACGGGAAAGAGATGAGGCATACCATCAAGGAACAGTTTGGGCGTGGCTGATTGGGCCATTTATTGCAGCCCATCTGCGCGTTTATAAAGATCCAGAAATGGCACGCTCTTATTTGGCTCCGGCGCTACGCCATCTGCGGGACCATGGGCTAGGTAGCATCAGCGAAATTTTTGATGGAGATGCACCGTTCAATCCAAGAGGTTGCCCGGCACAAGCTTGGTCTGTGGCTGAATATTTACGAGCGTGGTGTATGATCCACAAGCTAGAAGAAAAACAAAGCTAATCAAATATTGGTAAACAAAAAAGCCCTGTCTGTTTGAAAACGGACAGGGCTTTTTTATTTGGATCATTTTGATAGCTACAGGGCTTTCTCTGCATACATGTTTAGTAAATGCGAGAACACCCTTCGACAAGCTCAGGGTTCTTTGCAAACAAAAGTCCTAAATTATTTTGGCAGAGCCGTTTTTTTAGCCAGCTCAAGTATTTCATCAACCGCTTTTAGCGCCAGCGTCCTTTCTTCAGGTTTTAGTCCCAGCTCCACAAATTCTTCTTTATCTAAAACCAAAGGCTCGCGACTACCGTCTGCGAACACCCACACATCCAAGGCAATATCATCCGATTGAAGGGCATGTTCGTCCCAAGTCGCCGGCCGGGTGATGTTGCAATACCACCCCTTCAGTTGCTCCGTATCCCGATCATAAATGGCAAAAACGTTGTACCAGCGGTCTTTGTAAAAGGTTTCTACAAAACGATCATTTCGCTTGTAGAGCACATATCCGGCATCGTAGTCATCTCGATTAAAAAATGCCTCGAACTGAATTTCAGACTCAGATTCTTTGATAATTTTTTCTACCGGGTAACGCCACAATTCTTGGCCTTGATGATCGTTCTTGATTATTTCCATTGTTTCTTTTGTAACCTTAACTCGGGTAGCAAAAAGGGGTTGTATCGGACATTTCTTGTCCGATACAACCCCATTGTAACATTACCTGATTTATTTGGTCTAAAGAGCTTCTGTTTGTTGTGATAACCCGGCCAGTTCGTGGTCCAAATCCATCAAACGATCACGGACATCTTCGATTTTGCTGCTCTCGGCCCGCACAAAGCGGCTGAACGGCGCAATCGCATCATCCAAACGCTGGCGCGAACGACGATGTTCACGGTGAAACTGATCACGCAATGTGTTTAGCAGTTCGTCTTTCATGTCAGCCAAGCGTTTAGCAAGATCAGCTTTTGCTTTATTACGTCGGTTCGGGAAAACAAATAATCCCAACCCGCCGATAATCATCCCGGCCAAAATACCGGTGACATCAAGCATAGCCGTTGTTAGAGCCACAGTGACTGTCGCACCGGCCGCAACACCTAAACCAGCCACACCACCAATCGCTTCGCGCACACGCACGTTGATTTGATCAATCTCATGTACCTTGTCGTAGCTATCTACAGATTTCCGGGCGGATTTGCTGATCGAGTCAACCAATCTTTGCCGGTCATAGGCCAGCGTGGTTTCTTGGGCAGTTCCTGAACCCACAACACGCGTGTTTAGCGCATCGTTCCGTTTGCTTAAATGGTCACTCACGGCCGTCCACTGGCGCAAATCTTGTTCAACCATCCAGTCTACAAGTTCACCAACACGATCTTCGATTTGGCGAGGTACATCTTTTAAAACATCAGTTTCAAACTGTTCAGCCACGTATCCACGACGGATTAGGTCAGGAATTCGGCCGATGCGGAGCGTGTCGTCGAAAAACGCGTTACCCCGTTGCTCCATCTCATAAAGGATAGTTTGGATTTCGCTTAAGCGAGCTTCAAAGTTACGCTCAATGTCATCATCGTAAAAGCTCATCTGCCCTTCGATGTCTGACAACAGCTGTTTGTCTTGCTCAAGCATCGACCAGTCACCGCTGATGTAGTCAAGGCGGGATTCAACCAGCTTTTTGCCAACCCCGATTGGGTTAAGCAGTTTTAGACGGAAACGGCCGCGTTCGTCCAATGTGCTTTCGATATGTTTTTCAAGTGGATCAAAGCCGCTGGCTTCCCAATGTTGTGGGTTGCCCGCCTTGGCTTTGGCTGCTAATTTTGCAGAAACGGGGAAAACGTTCGGTTTTTCACCAATCAATTCACGGGCTTGATCGGTCACAAATTGAATCACTTGATTCCGATCACTATCATCTTCAAACATATCAATCTTGTTGATAACAAAGATGATTTTCTTGCCCCATTCGCTAATTTTTTCTAAAAATTGTCGCTCGCTTTCACTAAACGGCCGGTCGGCCGATGTTAGGAAAAGAACCAAGTCACTGCGTGGAATAAAATCTGTAGTTAGCGCCTCATGTTCACGATTGATCGCATTGGTTCCCGGGGTGTCAACGATGTTGAGCGTTTCAAGCATTGGGATTGGTGCAGTTTGAACCCAAACCCCCTTTTCGCGCGGTGATTCAGATAGTTCCGCCCCATGTTTCAAAAGCCAAATTTGGCTCGTTGTGGGGGTTACACCCGTTTGTAGCAATCCCTCGGTTCCCAACAAGGCATTTACAAACGAAGATTTTCCGGCGTTGAACTCACCAGCTACAACCAGCAAAAATAGCTCGTCGAGCTGTCGCATCGATTCTGCGAGCGCTTCTCTTTCCTCGGCCGTAGACGAAGAACTAGCAAGGGTATCACGAACGCCACCTAAAATATCGCGCGTTCTTTTTAACAGGGTTTCCTGTTCGTTGGTTAATCTTGCATCCATAATTTAACTTCTGAAAAATAGCTATTGCTATTGATTTATAAATTGGCAACTATGCCGGTTGGCATACCAATAATTTTCGCTTCTAAGCGTCTATGTTCTGTTTTCAATGACGGGTTGAATGAGGGGGTTTTATGCGTTGGCTTAATTTGCATCTGTTGCCTGACTGCAAACAGATCAATTGAAGAGCACATTTAGACTGTAACAGCCGGATTTACCTGAGTCAACCTGAACAATTCTACGTTTACATCGTCTAAATGTTTCGGCCGCATACAAAAAATAATCGATTTAACGGGATTGGAGTATGCATCAGCCCCCAGTTTACTCGATTTGTAGGCTTTCTATATCCGTAAAGATGCGTAAATTTTGGTAAAAGTGATGCGTAATTTTGTACACCACTTTTACCAAAACTAACCCTTTTATTTCATACCGGTCGTTGCGATACCTGTAGTGATATATTTCTGCAAGAAGCTGAAGACCAAAGTGATGGGCAACAGGGTCAGAACCGTCATGGCTAAAATCAGATGCCACTGAATATTTAATTCGCTCTGGAACGTCTGCAAGCCTACCTGAAGGGTAAAGAACTCGCTTTGGCTCAGAACAATTTTAGGCCATAAAAAGTCGTTCCAGCGCCACATGATCGAAAAGATCATCAAAACGGCTAACGCCGGCCGTGCCAGTGGCAAAATAATCTGCAAATAAATTCGCCATTCGCTTGCCCCGTCGATTCTGGCTGAATCTAGCAATTCATCAGGAATCGTCAGCATGTACTGGCGGAGCAAAAACACACCTGTTGGGGTTGCCGCTCCGGGAACAATAATCCCGATTAAAGTGTTGTTCCAACCTACGTTGGTAATCACCAAAAAGATGGGGACCAAAATGACCGAAATCGGGACCATGAGCGTACTAATCATAATGACGAAGATTGCATCTCGGCCGGCAAACTTGTATTTGCTAAGCCCAAATGCCGCCATACTGTTAACCAACAGCGTCAACGCCGTCGCCAGCACCGTCACCACAACCGAGTTCCGTAGGTACCTTGCAAAGTCAAAACTCTGAATCCCTTCTCTATAGTTATTCAAGTTAAACTCAACACTTTCAATCGGTTCACGATTTTCAATGTTTACCTTGATCACTTGTTCAGGATTCGCTGGATCGATTAGCTGTGATTCGAGGCCGATCCGGCGAATTTGGGCCAGATCACGCACGTCTCCACTTTCCAACGTTGCACGGAACATCGGCAATGGCTCATCATACCCTTCTACAACCACCATTTCCTGCTGGTAGGGCAATAGGCGGGGTGGAAATTTAACCACCTCACCAGAGCTTTTGAATGAGCTTAGAACAAGCCACAAAACTGGGCCAAACATAATGATGGTGCCCAAAGTCAGATAGGCATAGGTCAAATAGTCGGTAAAGTGTAAGCCCTTTTTTCCGCGGGTTCGTGTCACAAATTCAGATACGCTTGCCATGTTAATCCTCCTCCCGGTTGAGATACAGTTGCATTAGGGTTGCGATAACTAGAACGCCTGCCATCAAAATAGAAGCAGATGATGCGATTCCAAAGCGTCTTGCGGGGCTGGCAAAACCGATCTCATAAATATATTGAACTATTGTTAGCGTGGCTGTGCCCGGCCCTCCTCGGGTAAAGGCGAAAATAATGTCGAATACTTGAACCGCCCGGATAAGCGACAAGATAACAACGACAAGCATCGTCGGCCGGAGCAGTGGCATTGTGATGCGTCGGAACTGATCCCACGGAGACGCTCCATCAATCTGAGCCGCTTCATAAAGCGAAGATGGAATTGCTTGGAGTCCGGCCAATAGGATAAGTGTGTAAAAGCCCATATAGGCCCATACACTAATCATAATCACCCAAAATCTGGCCCAAGTCACGTTGGTTAAGAACTGAATCTTGTCATACCCCATTCCGTCTAAAATACCGTTGAATAGCCCATTTTCCTGCAAAATCCACTTCCAAATCAGTGCCACAACGATGGGTGAAAGTAGAACAGGGTAGAAAAATACGCTACGGAAAAAGCCGCGGGCTACAATTTTTCGGTTTAGGATAATGGCGGTTAAAAGAGAGACTCCCACCATAATGATGACTTGGAAGAAAACATAACCGGCCGTGTTAAACACTGCGCGCCAGAAAAGGTCTTCTCGACAGCTATTTGGCTCGAGGAACGATTCACAATCAAACAGCTGATTAAAGTTCTGCCCCCCGACATACGGCCGTTCGCTCAAAAAGAACTCTGTCCCGCCTGTGAACGCATAAAAAAAGTTTAGAATAACAGGCAACAAAATAAAGATGCCAAAAATCAGCAGGTTGGGCAACACAAACACATAAGCCATGTTGTTTGCACCAACCAATCGCTGCAACCCCCCAAATACAAAATCTAAGATATTAACAAGTATTTCGTAGATGCGAGACAGGATGCGAGAAGAGGTAGTCGTCATAATAAAGTTGTTAAGGACTGAAAGTTAAGTTGCGCTTGCAAATTGACCATCAGCTCGCCAGGAACATAAAAATCTGAAACAGGTACTTGAATAGCGTTCCTATCAATAAGTTGGCCAGCAAACCCAGATGGATAACCATCCAAGGCCTGCTGGCCAACGGAGTTACAAGTCTACGGAATTACCCGCCTGCTTCAGCAATCGCGTCGTCGATGTCTTCTTGCAAGCCTGCAAGTGCTTCATCGATTGTCAACTCACCGGCCAAGTATTGACCGATACGGTTTGCGCTGTTGCGATAGTACGCAAACGCATATGGATGTACGTTCAATTGAACCGCTTGATCCTGTAGTTTTGGAATTTCAGCTGTATAAGCGCTGAGTGCGGCCAAAACTTGTGGGTTGTCGGTTGCAAAGTCGATTCCGTTTGCAGCAGCTTCGGTGTGAGCTGGAAGGATCAAGGTGCCTGCTGAGAACTGAGCATAGTTTTCAGCTTGTGCCAAGAATTCCATGAAGCGTGCAACTTCGGCCGGATGCTCGGTGTCAGCAAATGCAACAACCGCGCTACCACCAGCAACACCGGTAGAACCACCAGCACCGCTTGGGTTTGGAGCAACGATCCAGTCAAACGCATCACCAACGTCAGAGGCCAATCCGTTGATTTGCCAGCTTCCGCTCATGCACATGACCAAGTCACCGCTCTTGAAGAAGTCCATACAGCTGTTAACGCTGTCGCCAACTAGCCAAACTTCGCTTGGAGTTACGCCATTTTCGTGCCAGCTGTTTAGCTCAGACATGAAGGTACGGAAACCTTCGGTATCTACTGTGAAGTCACCGGCTGAATCGATGAGTTCTGCACCGCTAGACATAGCTGGGCCAGCAAAACGGTGGCCGGTACGGTCGATTGAAATCGCATATTGAACGCCGGTCGCTTCAGCAACTTCAGTTGCGGCCGCGGCCCATGCTGCCCAGTCTGCGTCAGCACCAGGCATTTCTACGCCAGCTTGATCAAACAGAGTTTTGTTTACATATGGACCTGTAACGGTGAAACCGTCTGGGAATCCGTAAACACCACCTGGTTCGCCCAAAGCATCCATTACAGGAGCTGGGAAGTTAGCGCGTACATATGCTGGATCAGCCATCATGCTGGTCATATCTAGCAATTGACCGTTGAATACACCAAAGTTGGTGATACGGGCCAAGTCTGGACCTTCGCCGGTTTCAACTTGCACTGGCAAGTTTTCGTCGATGGTTGAGTAAGGAACAACGTCCAAAATAACAGTTACTTGTGGGTAAACTTCGTTAAATTGGTCGATCAACCCTTGCATAATTTCTGGCTCTGCGCCGTCACCATAGTATGCAAAGCGGATCTCTGATTCTGGCACTTCCATCATCATTGCTGAATCATCCATAGCTTCACCAACGGTTCCGCCAGCTTCGATGATTGCATCGTTGATGTCTTCTTGCATCCCTGAAAGGGCTTCATCAAGTGTTAATTCGCCAGCCAAGTATTGACCGATACGGTTCGCACTGTTGCGATAGTATGCAAAAGCAAATGGATGAACGTTCAATTGAACCGCTTGATCCTGTAGTTTTGGAATTTCAGCTGTATAAGCGCTGAGTGCGGCCAAAACTTGTGGGTTGTCGGTTGCAAAGTCGATTCCGTTTGCAGCAGCTTCGGTGTGAGCTGGAAGGATCAAGGTGCCTGCTGAGAACTGAGCATAGTTTTCAGCTTGTGCCAAGAATTCCATGAAGCGTGCAACTTCGGCCGGATGCTCGGTGTCAGCAAATGCAACAACCGCGCTACCACCAGCAACACCGGTAGAACCACCAGCACCGCTTGGATTTGGAGCCACAACCCAGTCAAATGCGTCACCAACGTCAGCGGCTAATCCATTGATTTGCCAGCTTCCGCTCATACACATGACCAAGTCACCGCTTTTGAAGAAGTCCATACAGCTGTTAACGCTATCGCCAACTAGCCAAACTTCACTTGGGGTAATACCAGATTCGTGCCAGCTGTTTAACTCTTCAGCAAATTCACGGAAACCGGCCGTATCAACGGTGAAGTTTCCATTGCTGTCGATCAAGGTCGCGCCACTAGACATAGCTGGACCAGCAAAACGGTGGCCGGTACGGTCGATTGAAATCGCGTACTGAACGCCGGTAGCTTCAGCAACCTCAGTTGCGGCCGCTGCCCAATCGCTCCAACCTGCATCTGCGCCGGGCATATCTACGCCAGCTTGTTCAAACAGAGTTTTGTTTACATATGGTCCCGTTACGGTGAATCCGTCTGGGAAACCATAAACGCCGCCAGCTTCACCCATTGCGTCCATTACTGGCGCTGGGAAGTTAGCACGTACGTATGCGGCATCAGCCATCATGCTGCTCATGTCCAACAATTTGCCGTTGAACACACCAAAGTTGGTGATACGAGCCATGTCTGGCCCTTCGCCAGTTTCAACTTGAACCGGCAAGTTTTCATCGATAGTTGAATAAGGAACAACGTCTAAAACAACGTCAATGTCTTTGTTGTCTGCTTCAAAAGCATCAACTAGACCTTGCATGACTTCTGGTTCAGCACCATCGCCATAGTAAGCGAAGCGGATTTCAACAGCGTCGGCCATGGCTTCTTCTTCCATGTCCTCTTCCATCGCTTCCTCTTCCATTTCCTCTTCAGCCATCTCTTCTTCGGCCATTTCCTCTTCTTCTGCCATCTCTTCTTCGGCTTCCTCTGCAGGAGCGGCCTCTTCAGATGTTTCTGGCTCAGAAGCTTCTGGAGCAGGTGCTTCACCGCCACCACATGCCGCCAACGCCATAAGCGTCAGGATGAGTGACAATAAAAGCAATTTACCTTTAAACGTTTTCATGGTTTCTTCTCCTATATATAAACGTATCAAAAGATATTGAATCATTTTGAAATAGTGGATTTCTGTGTTTTCAATTTGACGCTATTGTACAAATTACGCCTGATAATTCATGCATTCTAACCAATCACGCTTGGTTGAAATCAAAAAATTGCATTCTCAGTCAAATTTACCTGTGGTCATGCACCTGTATTGCCGATGCACCAACTAAAGATGACGAAAACGAACCCATCTACTTATTTAATCTCCAATCTTATCTAAGAGATTAATTTGGTGGGCTTTGATGAAACTTTATTGATTGATTTTTAGTTTTTGAACAGAAGGCTTGGGAAATCTGAATGAATTGTGCTGAATTGTAGAGACTG
>JAHDGV010000007.1:34503-45141 GCA_020631655.1 Chloroflexota bacterium
CTGAATGAATTGTGCTGAATTGTAGAGACTGTATGAAATTGCGTCAATTTAAACTGAACAATAGGATTGCTTAAAAGCAGGTCAAGATTGTTTAGTCTGCCACTGGGTGCGCTAGGCTGTCTGCATGTTCACGGATCTCCCCGGGAGCATAGCCGGAGTATTTTTTCACTCGCCGGGTAAAGTGAGCCTGACTTTTAAAGCCACACTGATGCGCAATGAGGCCGATTGAGAGGCCGGTATTCTGGAGAAGCTCAATCCCCCGCTGGGTTCTAACTTGCCAAACATAAGCCATGGGGGTCATGTCGAGTTTTGATCTAAAAAGCCGTGTAAGCTGAGACGGGCTGATTGAAGCCCCTAAAGCGATGTCGGCAACTGTAAGCGGATCATACAAATGATTATGCACATATTCTTGGGCCAAATTGACAGCTAACACGGCCGGAGGCATCTGCTTGCCTTGCTTAACCCGCTCAGCTTCTGCAACGTAGCGCCAGAATAAAGCCAACGCCATCGCTTGCGCCTGTTCTTTGTGGCGAAGGTGGTCCCCGCCGGTTAATCGCAGGATGGCTAACGTGCGGGCGTGAAACTCTTCGGACAATGGAATCGGCCGGGGGAGTGCCAAGAAATGTTCCATCATTTCAGACGTTACCCCATTTAATTGAAAACGAACCCACGTATGTTCAGTCTCTCCCCCCGGTGAACATTCATAAAATTCTTTGGTGTTGGGATGGGACAAAAAGGCGGTGCGAGGCTCTGCATGAAACGTTTTCCCATCTACCACAAATTTAATACGCCCTTTGCGCACTGTAATCAAAGACCAGTATTTCATGTGCCTTGGGCCAAAGGTCCCTCCGGCCGGGTAATGGGCTTCACCAATGCTAAGATGTGATACGCCAAGGGAAGCAGTTTCAGCGAAAATTTTAGGGGCTTGTGGGGGTATATTGCGCTTTTTGATCAAATCCTACACCTAGTTTTTGAATTAGTACAGCGATTATACACTCAATTTTCAGTTTTCCAGAGTTATAAATCTGTATGAAGGTTTTAGGCAAAGAGCTCCCTTTCCCAGCGTTTTTCAGTCAAATTTCGGCCCTTAAGAGTTGATCGGTTTGATAAATTCAAGTCGATTCCCAAAAGGGTCATACGCGTAGAATCGATCAAAACCGGGAATGGCCGTCGCTTCTTTGATCTCAACATCGTTGGCTTTTAAATAATCCTTTAGTTTAAACAGATCATTTACTTCAAATGCTGGGTGTCGTTTTGTTTGACGGCGATCAACCCCGTCTTCAACCCCAATGTGTAGCGGCAGGTTGCCCGTTTGTAGCCACAGCCCCCCATTGGGTTTTAAAGAATCTGGCTTTTCAATTTCAGTTAAGCCCAACAAATCACAATAAAAACGACGGGCTTCGTCCTCTGCGCCACAAGGTACGGTCAGAGCTATGTGGTTAAATTTGAGATCAAACATAGTCAAGATTATACTCCCTGCCATGTCTGATTTAGAAAATTCACCCAAATACGAAGGGGGCTGCATGTGCGGCCGCACCCGCTTCACAATCTTTGATCAACCCAATCTTGCCACCTACTGCCATTGCGATGATTGTCGCACCTCAACAGGGGCGGCCGTATCTGCATTTGTCGGGTTTGAGACCGCCCACCTCGTTTGGCAGGGTGAGCCCCTTAAGCAGTATCGCTCAAGTCCAACGGTCTTGCGCGGATTCTGTTCTGAATGTGGAACATCTATGACCTACGAAGATGAAAAATTACCGCAACATATTTATTTTTATATCGGTGTGTTCGATGATCCTGATAGCTTACCGATGACAAATCACAGTTATGTTGAGCAAAAACTAACTTGGTTAAAGATAAACGATGATCTTCCCAGCAATACGGGCACAGCGGTTCCCAGAGAGGAGGAGTAGAGCCTTAACGCTGGTATGTGCGTAGGTTCACCCATGTGCTTCACGCTTTTTTAGGGTTACTATCCGATATATATCGCTTTTCAAAAATTTTTTTCTAAATCTTCAATCTGAGTCATAATTTGAAGCTATAAAACCTCCTGCCTACATTAAAGTGGGTTTTCCCAAATTTAAAAACAAACATTTTTTTTGGCTGAAAAGAGACTGTTTCGGCCATTCGGTTGATTTAACAAACCGAAACTAAGGAGATTTCAAACATGAGTGATGAAAACAGAGTAGACCGTGATGCTATGTGGCTCGACAACACAGGGCTTATCCGCTGGGGAATTTTAGTTGCAGCCATTTTAATTGCGTTGCTCTATTCGCGCAGCTGCTTTACCGCCAACGCGGGTGCAGGCGCAGGTCTAGCGGCCGGATCAACCAATGGATTGGTCATGAACGGTGTAAACGTTAGCTCGGCCGGAGACACGGTTGAATTTTCAGGAACCGGTAACCCGGGCGAATGGGTCAATATTGTGGTTAACGGCTCAGACATTGTAGGTAGCGCCCCCATCAATTCTGATGGTTCATGGCGTATTCAATTGCAAGATCGGTTTGAACCAGGAGATTACAGCGCCATCGCCCAATACCGTGACGTTGATGGTCAAACTGGCAACCGACTATTTTTGGTAAGCGCACCGGCAGTTGAAGTAGCGGCCGCCCCAACGGCCGATGTTAACATCACCGGCCTCTCTACCAGCCGGAACAGTGATGGCCCTGTCACCATTTCAGGAACCGCCACACCAGGTAGCACCGTTTCACTCACGTTTGATGGGTTTGAGGTTTACAAAACTGTTGTTGGCCCAGATGGGACTTGGTCGTTCACCGGCTATGTGCCTGCCGGAACACACAATGTGATGGCTCATGTATTCACAAACGGCAGTGGCGACACATCTGGTCAAGCGGCCGACACATCTGGTCCATTTGAAATCGAGGTGGCCGCGGCCAGAGACATCCAAGCAACCAACAGCGGCCGTGAAGGTCTATTCCGCGTCTTATTTGACGGTATCGGACAAATTGGTGAAGGAACAGACCTAGCTGATTCAAGCACAGGCAGTAGCGGTGCTGTTAGCGGTTCAAATGACGGCGCACCGGCCGTTGAACTGATCGTTGACGCATCGTGGTCGATGACCCTGCCACTCGACAGCAACGAAGAAGAAGATCGCTTAACCGTTGAAGATCCTGACAGCCGCATCGCGGTTGCACAAGGCGCGATGGTTAACTTAATCGAAAACGTATTACCAGAAGGTGCCCCAGTTGCGGTCCGCGCCTTTGGAAACGTTGAAGGAAACTTGGCTTGCCGCACCGACCTCATGGCAGAGCTTCAGCCACTTGATCGCGAAGCCCTTGCAGAGGTAGTTGGCAACATTGAACCACAGTTTGATGCGAACACTCACATCGCGGGCGCATTGGAAGAGGTGCGCAACGACCTTGCGGGTACTGATCGCGAAAAGATCGTGGTGCTTTTGACCGACGGTCAGGAAACCTGTGGTGGTGACCCTGCGGCCGTGATCGAAGGCTTGGTCGCTGATGGGTTAAACGTATCCCTAAACGTGATTGGCTTCGCCATCCTTGACGATGAGCTAAAAGCACAATTTGCAGAATGGGCCGAAATCGGAAACGGTGAATTCTATGACGCAACCGATGCAGAACTGCTCGGTAACGCTCTAGAAAGAACAATGACCGTGGGTTACACCGTACAAGATGTTGACGGCAACTTCGTTCGTCGCGGCGTTGTTGGCGGCCAGTTCTTGCAACTTGAACCTGGTGTTTACACCGTCGTCAACCGTCAGGGTGATGTGGTGTATCAAAACATCGTCATCACACCGGGCAGTATTTCTGCACTAGCGGGCGGATAAACGCTTATTTATAGACCAGTCAGGTTTTGATCCACTATTGGTTTTAGAGCAGGTGCTCGCGTAAACCTGACTGGTCTTAGCTTTAGAATCAAGCCCTTTAGAGGGCGGTTCTAAATGCAACCGCTAACAACCAAATACGTAATATATTCAAGACACAGGCTACAAAAAGCACCCGCGTTTGTAGCCAAAACCGCACCAAAAATATAAGGCGTCAGGCTAATTGATCTATTAAGGTCGAATTGTCTGATTCACAGATATTTGCATCGAAGCAAGCAAAAAAAAAGGAGATATCTGACATGTCTGACTTAAATGAAGACGACAATAAGATCCTGAGAATTCTGGGTCTTTCGAGAGATGAGCTTACGGCTATCCTAGCTGTCCTAGCAATTTTATTATTAGCCATTTTCTACTTCCGCGGCTGTTCGGCCGTTGATACCCCGTTGGGTGAGTTAGACGGCGCAGCCATTTCGGCCGACGCTGATGCTGACCTTTTGGAAGATGAAAGTGACATCGCAATCACCAATGTACGGGTTGCCTATCGCCCCAACTATGTCCATTTTGACGGCATTGGTGCAGATAGCGAAGATGTTGACGTTTACATAAACGGTGAAAACGTTCGCGAATCCAAAACCCGTTTATCTGGTAAATGGTCTGCAGAAGTTGCTGACCTCGAACCGGGATTCTACGAAGTTTATGCGGTTCATCCAGACCTCGATGATCTCCAATCTGAGACATTGGTCTTCCAAGTTTTAGCAGATGGGGATGACGCTCAAAGCATACGAACTTTCCCAGCAGGGACGACGTTAGCCGCAGCCACGGCCGGAACTGCCTTGGCATCTAATAATAATGATGGTGCAAATGCCGGCGACATTAGCTTGCTCAAACCATCGTTTGCCCCAGACATGGCTCTCACCGGTTTAACGGCCGGTGCGCTTACCCTTAACGGTACGGGGAGCCCCAACGTCCGTCACCTGTTGCTTGTAAACGGCGAAGAGGTTGATTCAACCACGGCCGACGCGGATGGGAACTGGTCGTTTGTTTATGACCAACCAAACGCGGGTGACTACGACCTGTCTGTTGTGGCGGTTCAAGGAGATGCAGAAGTTGCATCTGACAATTTAGCCCTTGGCCTAGCAGCTGTTGCGGCCGCTGAGGTAGTTGATCCTGAGCCGGAACCAACCGCAGAGCCAGAGCCCACGGCTGAACCAGAAGCAGAACCAACCGAAGTGCCGGAAGAGGCTGAAGCGGTTGTGGAAGAAGCTGAACCCGAGCCAACCGCTGTTCCTGCAGTTGATTATGTCGTGACTTTGGCTGACCCAGCTACAGGCGCAACCAATCTTGAACCGGTTACTCTAAGTGGTGAAGCTACGGCCGGAACTACCGTTGGATTATTTATCGACGGGGTTTTAGTTCACTCTGCTCCAGTTGGTTCTGACGGCGCTTGGTCATTTGAAGGCATCTTGCCTCCGGGGCCACATGACATCAATGTTCAAATTTTTGACGGTGATGTAACCGGTCAGCCATTACAGAGTACGGCTGGACAAATTGAAATCGTGGCAGCCAATGACATTGTATTGGCCAACAGCGGCCGAGAAGGCTTGGTAAAAGTTAACTTCGGTAACGCTGATGGTGGTAACGCCACTGCAGGTAGCGGAATTGCAAACGAAGCACCGGCCGTTGAACTGATCGTTGACGCATCATGGTCGATGACCCTGCCACTAGACAGCAATGAAGAGGCCGATCGCTTGGCCGCAACTGATCCAAACAGCCGGATTTCAGTGGCTCAAGCCGCCCTAATCGACTTGGTTGAAAACACTCTGCCAGAAGGCGCTCCAGTGGCGCTACGAGCATTTGGAAACATAGAAGGCAACTTGGCCTGCCGTACAGACCTGATGTCAGAATTGCAACCGCTCAACCGGGAGGCACTGGTCGGCACGATCAGCGGCATCCAGCCACAGTTTGATGCCAATACGGCGTTGGGCGCATCTTTGGCCCAAGTTCGCAATGACTTAGCCAATACAGATCGCGAGAAAGTGGTTGTTCTGTTGACCGACGGTCAAGAGACCTGCGGCCGTGATCCGGGCATCGTCATCGACACCTTGGCGGCCGAAGGGACACAAGTACAAGTAAACATCATCGGCTTTGCCATTCAAGATGATGAGCTGAAGAACGAGTTCGTTGATTGGGCAGAAAGAGGCAACGGTCAATACTACGACGCACTTGATGCAGACCGATTAGCCAGCGCATTGGCTGAATCGATGACAGTGGGCTATCTGATTACAGATGCGGCCGGGAACACCGTTCAACGTGGTGTGGTCAACGGCCAAGCGCTGTCGCTGGAGCCAGGTATTTACAACATCACAAACTCAAATGGCGATGTTATTTACTCGAACATCGTTGTGACATCTGGCAGTGTCAACGAGCTCATCGCTCGCTAAATTGCAGCATTCAAAGGAGGAGGAGAGCCCAAGCCCCGATAGCGTTAGTTATCGGGGCTTTTTTGTTATATAGCCCACAATTTTCAGGAGACTTCTACTATGTATGCTATCATCGATTCAATGATTATTTTTCTTTATGTGGCTCTTGCTGGTTTCTATATCTACCTGCAAGGAGAGAAGGTCCGAGGGCATGCAATCATCAAAGCCGCACCGATCTTACTGCTAGCCATTACCCTACTTTTCCCTGCGTCTTTCTTGGATCAAACACAATGGTATATTTTAGTCGCTCTGGTTCTCTCGGCCGCGGGCGACATCTTTTTGGCCCTTGATGACGATGGGAACTACTTTGTACCCGGCTTGGGGTCGTTTTTAATCGCCCACATTTTTTACACGATCGCCTTTGCGCAGTCGGCCGCATTCCAACCCATTTCGTTCCTCCCAATCAGCTTCATCATTTTGCTTGGCATCGGCGTCACATGGCGCATCTGGGATGGGTTAGATGAACTCAAACTCCCTGTCGTTTTCTACATTTTGGTCAGTATGGTGATGGGGTTTAGCGCGGCCATCCATGCGCCAATTTCATGGACCTTGATTGCAGGCACCATCATCTTTATGGTGTCCGACAGCATCATTGCGCTAGATAAATTCTGGACCACGATCCAGCGTGGGGACATTTTGGTGATGGGAACTTACTATGCGGCTCAGCTCTTAATATTTTTGGGAATCGTACTGCAGGCTTAAATCGGCAACCCTATCCGATTAAATGATCATAAAGTTCGTCAAGCGAAATATCTTGATAAACAGAGTCTCCCGTTTGTAGTGTCATCCCGGCCGCAGCAACCCCCAGCTTCATGCACTCCACCATCTCCAGCCCTTCACTGATGCCGAACAGAATGGCGGCCGTAATCGCGTCACCCGTGCCGGTGCTGTCAACCACGTTTCGTGCATTGGATGGCAAATAGCCGCTTTCATCGCTGGTGGCGTACACAAGGCCAAAGTCAGATAGGGTCACAACGGCCGTATCAACTCCTCGCTTCACCATCTCGCGGGCAAGGGCCAAGCTGGCATCAGGATCGTACCCTTCGTACTCATTGCTACAAATGGCGGCCGCTTCTAGCTCGTTAGGAACGACGAGGTTCAAATTACTCAAAATCGGGCACAAACGGGTAGCCAAGCGAGTTGAGGATGGATCTGCACACACGGGTACTCCCATCTTTTTTGCCTCGCGCACAACAGTTTCAAGGGTTGCTTCACTCACTCCCCCATCCACCATGACCATGCTGGCATCGCGGATCAAACCCCGATTTTTATAAATCCAATCTGGAGTGATGGCGCTCATCACTTGGGTGTCATCGAGTGCGACGGAAAGTCCGCCACCGCTGTCTAACACGGCGATGTAACTACCGGTGTTGGCATCATCCACCACTTGCACATGCTGGATGTCTACACCGGCCGCAGAGGTTTTTTCAAGAATCTGTCGCCCCGCCATGTCATCGCCCACGGCCGAAATCAGCTGAACCTCAGCACCTAGCCGAGCCAAGTTTTCTGCCACATTGCGGGCTGTGCCGCCCAGCGTGGTTTTGATGTTAGCAGGATTAGATGTTTCCGGTTCAAGGCCCGAACGTGGTTTACCTTTGGTGTCCATCAGACACGCACCGATGATAAGGAGGGACATGGAGCGAGGTGGCGAGGTAGCGGAGTGGCGGGGTCAAACTTCGCAACCCCGCTACTTCGCATCTTCGTTACTTAAATATGTATCGGTTGCCCTTCAACGCCGTGAGCAGCTTCCATGATCACTTCGCTTAGGGTTGGATGGGCGTGGATGTTCCGGGCGATTTCTTCGGCCGTCATTTCCATTTGCTGTGCCAAGGTTAGCTCAGGCAAAAGTTCAGCCACATCTGGACCCACCATGTGTGCGCCCAAAATCTCGCCGTATTTCGCATCTGAGATGATTTTGACAAAGCCTTCTTTCTCGCCCATGCCCAAGGCACGGCCGTTGGCGCTGAATGGGAACGTTCCGACGTTGACATCCATGCCAGCTTCTTTGGCTTCCGCTTCGGTGTAGCCAAAACTTGCCACCTGAGGCACGGCGTAGGTTGCGCCCGGCACCATTTTGTAGTCGATTTCGACAGTCTCATGGCCGCCGATGATTTCGGCCGCGACGATACCCATCGCTGATGCAACGTGGGCCAACATTTTGCCACCGCCGCCGGTGCAGTCACCAATCGCATAAATGTTTGGTACGTTGGTGCGCATTTGATTGTCAACCGCAACCATGCCGCGATCAGAAAGCTGAACGCCGGCCGCATCCAAGCCGATCCCTTCAACATTAGGGACAAAGGCAGCCGCAACCATCACAAAGTCTGCTTCAACTTCAGAGCCATCACTCATGGTGACTTTGACCCCATCGGCTGCAGATTTATCGACGTTGGTGATGGTGGTGTTGGCTTTGAAATCAACGCCCAATTTTTTGTATGCCTTTTGCATCACAGCGCTTACTTCTGGTTCTTCGCGCGGCAACATCCGGTCAGCGATCTCGACCATAGTTACCTTCACATCGTAGTTGGCCCAGATATAGCTAAACTCAACGCCGATAGCACCAGAACCAACCACAACCACGCTTTTTGGCAAGCGGTCCATCATGATCCCTTCGATGTAGCTGATGATTTTCTCACCATCAAACTCAAGGCCGGGAAGCTCACGCGGCCGGGCACCGGTCGCGATAATGATATTTTTTGCGCTTAGGGTTTGTTCCCCTTTTTCACCGGTTACTTTGACCGTGTTCGCATCGGTGATGGTGGCTGACCCTTCGATGTGGTCAACTCCATTTTTGCGGAACAAAAAGCCAATCCCTTTAACCAGCCGTTTTGATGCGTCACGACTCCGTTTGAATGCGACACCAAAGTCAACTTTCAAATTGTCGTATGAGAAGCCCAGCTCTTTACCCCGTTTTTTTACGGTGTGAATGTACTCAGCGTTTTTGAGCAGTGCTTTTGATGGGATACAGCCGATGTTCAGGCATACGCCTCCCAACCATTGTTTTTCTACACAGGCTACCTTTAGTCCAAGTTGTGCCGCCCGGATGGCGGCTACGTATCCACCGGGGCCAGCCCCGATTACAACGACATCATATTGATCTGCCATTGGATCAAACTCCTTAATTTAGCTATTGCTTTTGGCCGTTGGCCATCGGCTTTTAGCTGTTGGTAATTAAAATATTTCGTAGGCATGGTATTGGAAAACGTGGTGGGATTTTTGATTGGGTGATTATACCCGATCTTGGAGACATGGGAGCATCCTCTATCAAAAGGTGTAGGGTTTTTCCATTATTTGGAAAAATGACTTGAAAATAATCAATAAATTTTTACTAATAAAAAAAGCTTGGGATGTCCCAAGCTTTTTTTATCGTTATCCTGTACCCTGTTTCTTTTTCTCGGCTTCTTTTTTTGCTTTGTTTTTAGCTCGCTTGAGCTTTGACTTCATCTTCTTGAAAGCGTCTGCCTCAAGGACCTCTCTCTTTATTACGTCACTTAAAACAATTTCAAGAATCTCATCGTTAGTCAATTTAATATTGTTATCAAGCTTTCTAACTTGTAAACGAATAGAGTTCATGATCGAGTCTTCAGTTAGTAATGCACCAATTACGTATCTGTTAACTAAATCAGCTTTGAGGCTGAATTGATCAATTGCGTTTTTTGATTGACCTTCCTTAGAAATAATAAACAAACTTTCTGCCGCGTCTTTTTGCCGGAGGCTAATTTCAAGGAAATTCAAAGTGCAAAGCAAATTTGCCTCAAGATTAGGCTTTAGCTGAATACGATATATTTCCCAAATAATTCCATTGGTTAAAATAATCCAATCAATCCCCTCTTTGGCACCGTAAGTAAGAGCCTGATTTAAATGATTACTCTTTAAATCAATTCCTATCGCTTTTGCCTCAATTAAAAACTTTAGCTTCCCATTTAGCATGATTGCTAGGTCACAAAAAGTCCCCTTAATTGCATACTCACTAGTTACCTCATCATATTTATCAAATCCAAAAATCTGTTCAAGCATATCTACAATAATTGAAACGGTGTCAGACTCGTTAACATCTTTGTCATATGCCTTCTTCAAAACTCGTTTGAATTTTGGAACGCTTTTTGAAAATCTTTCTTGGACTTTTTTTGGTATATTCATTGTTTTTTCCCTTGTATGAAGACATTGATTAATGAGGATGTGCAGTTACCCAACTCAGTAGCAGCAGAAACTCTAGGTTGATATTACACAATTAAGTAGAACCTAGCATATAAATATTAGTTTTTCACTCTTTATTCCTAATAATCTATTTCTCGAGCAACAAAAAAGGGGCTGACCAGATTGGTCAGCCCCCGAATTCAGTCTACATTATGT
>JAHDGV010000942.1 GCA_020631655.1 Chloroflexota bacterium
CTCAGCCACAGCACCTTTTTTAGTAACGAAACCGGCCATACCATCACCTTGAAAGAAGAGTTATTTCAAAAGACCGGCTCTTTTAAAGTGCGGGGTGTGTCGAACAAGATGAATTCCCTCACGCCTCAAGAAAAAGCGAAGGGAGTGATTACGATTTCGGCCGGGAATCACGCGCAGGCGGTGGCATGGTCGGCCGCACAGTACGGCATCCCTGCCACGGTTGTGATGCCGGCCAACAGCGTAGCCAGCAAACAGCAGGCGACCCGTGACTACGGCGGCGAGGTCATCTTGACCGATGGGCCTCTGCTTGAAACAATGTTGGGGATTCAAGAGGAACGTGGTCTCTATTTTGTCCATCCTTTTGATGACCCGTTGATCATTGCTGGGCACGGCACCTGTGGTCTTGAAATTGTGGAAGATGTGCCAAACGTTGATGCGGTCTTGGTCGGTGTGGGAGGTGGCGGTCTGATATCGGGGGTAGCCGCGGCCGTGAAACAGCTTGTGCCCAACGCCAAGGTTTACGGCATCGAGCCAGAGGGGGCACCAACGATGACCAACAGTCTAGCAAAAGGGGAACCGGCCACGCTCAGCTCCATCAGCACGATTGCGGATGGGCTATCAGCCCCGTTTGCAGGAGCGCATAATTTTGCTCATGTTCAAGCTTTTGTTGATGATGTGGTTTTGGTGACTGAAGATGAGATCAAGCGGGCGTTACGATTGATTTGGGACCGGACAAAACTGATGGCCGAACCGGCCGCCGCGGCGGCGATGGCGGGGTTGCTCACGAATAAGATCAGCGTTCCGGCCGGGTCAAACGTATGCGTCATCATGTGCGGTGGCAATGTTAATTTGGATGATGTAAACAGTCTGCTTTAATCCTCGTAGGTTTTGAAAACCTACGAGGATTGGTCCTGCAACACTCTACAATCCCTGATAAAATTTTCAGCCAATACACTTACTCAATGAAGGGAACCTTCATGTCAAAATCAAACATCCTCGTACCGGGTCACTACTATCACATTTACAACAAAGGCAACAACGGCGAAAACATTTTTATCGAGCCAAGAAATTACACTTACTTTCTAAAACTCTATGCCAAGCATATCGAACCAGTTGCATTTACATTCGCTTATTGTCTACTACGCAATCATTTTCACTTCTTAATCCGCATCAAAACTGACGAAGAACAGCAAGCCTTCCATGAGACCTCGGAGGTTTTAGAAACCTCCGAGGTCTTTAATCCACGCAACCCACATCAAGCACACTCTAATCTCTACAACGCATACGCAAAGTCGATTAACAAATCATATGGGCGTACTGGCTCCCTCTTCGCAAACAGATTCAAACGCAAACACGTCAACTCAGACGCCTACTTTCTCAACTTAGTTGCCTACATCCACCAAAACCCACAGCAA
>JAHDGV010000943.1 GCA_020631655.1 Chloroflexota bacterium
GGGCGGCTTGGTGCACCGTGGGGTTATTTTCAGCGAGCATCGTTTCGTCCTTTTTGGATCGGGAAGGCTTCCCGACTTACTTACTTCGCGTTCTAACATCAAGCAGGCAAGGATGCCTGTCCAACGGATAAATTTATGAACCCTGAATTTAATATTTGGGAAATTTGATCGTATCTGCTGGAAGCAAACTAATCGTCAATCCAAAATCGCAAATCTAAAATCCATTGAAATTCGGCAGGCCGATGAGGCAACAACGGCCTCACCGACCTACCGAATACCGATTCACCGATTACCGTCTATTCGCCCAAGCCTGAAAGCTGAGCCGCCGAAACTAGTTCAGCAGAGAACAGATCAACGTCAGCCGTTACTACAAAGTTAGTCACAGCGTCGTTGAGCGCCTGTTGGAAGTCGGCCGGAGCCGCTGAGCCGTGGACCACGGTTGGGACCAACGCGTCGGCCGCAAATGAGTCCATTGACCAGTTGTGATATGGGCCAAACTCAGCGCGGTCACAGTCTGTGCGTGCACAGATCGATCCTTTGAGCTTGTTGAACGCAACTTGACCTTCAATGCTACCGATGGCGCGGAGCCACTCAATCGTTGCTTCTGGATGTGGCGCGCCGTTCGCCAACGGGAAGCCGTCACCCACAATCATGAATGAGCCAGCGGTTCCTGGATGGCTTACCCAGCCAAAGTCAACGTTGTCTTCAAGACCGGCGTTCACAAATTCGCCGTATGCCCAGTCTCCCATCGAGTTAAAGGCACAGCCACCTTCCATCAACTTGCCAACCGCTTGGTCCCAAGAGAGGGCCGCGTGGTCTTCGTTTTGGTAGGTCAACATTTTGCCGTAGTTGGCCATCGCTTCTTTGACGTCGTCATCTGCAAAGGTGGTTGAGCCGTCCCACAATCCCATGTAACGCTCTGCGCCAAGGGTGCCTAGAAGGGTGTTTTCAAACAGTTGGGTTGAAGCCCAGATGCCTGAGTCACCCACACACAAAGCAGGTATTCCGGCCGCCTGTAGGGTGTCAGCGATGTCGAAGAACTCATCAAAGCTCATCGTTTCACCCACGGTGATGCCGTTTTCTTCAAGCAACGATTTGTTGTACCAGAAGCCGTTTCCACGATGGACACCGGCCAAAACCAAGTGAGGCTCTCCATTTTCGTCCAACATCAAGTTGATGAGGTCAGCCGGAACCACGTCGTACCACCCTTCTTCTGCGTACAAATCACCAATGGGTGCAGTAAATCCAGCTGCCATGTACTGGCCAATCAATTCAGAACCAGGATGTATCTGCCAGGTGTCTGGAGGATCGCCACCGGCCAAACGGGTTTGAAGAACCGGCCGTGCGGCTGAACCGCCTCCACCAGCTACGGTTGCGTTGATGATTTCGATGTTAGGTTGAGCTGAGCTGAGCGT
>JAHDGV010000944.1 GCA_020631655.1 Chloroflexota bacterium
ATCGAACAGGTGCGATTAATGGTGTGGCCACCAAATATCTGGCGCGTCAAGATGCGAAAGTTCTTTCGATCATAGGCGCCGGTTTTCAGGCGCGCACTCAGGTCTTGGCCGCTTTGACCGCACGGCCGTTTGAACAACTGAATATTTTCTCTCGGACTTTGGCCAAAGGTGAAACGCTGGCAACTGAAATCGGGAAAACGTTTGATGGGCAAATAAATATCGTTGATTCGGCCGAGCGGGCTGTGACAACCGCAGATGTCTTGATCACAGCAACGAGCAGCCATTCACCTGTGTTTGAAAAAGAATGGGTGCGGCCGGGTACGCATATCAACTCGATTGGTCCTAAATTTAAAGGGGCGCACGAATTGCCCGCAGGGATCGAATCTATATCTGATTTGCTGGCGACGGATTCTCTGGCACAGGTAAAAGGGTATACACGCCCTCACTTTATAAACGATATCAGCAACATGATTGGTTTGGAGCAGATTGTGGTTGGGAAGCATCCCGGCCGGACATCTGCTGACCAGATCACATTGTTTAACTCCACCGGCTTGGCTGGAACGGAAGTACTGCTTGGCAATGATTTGATTCAGAAACAGAAAGCTGAATCTGCTTAAACTTATGAGAAAGAATAATCTGACCTTTCATCTAAATCGAATTACCAGCCCCGGCTCGAGACCAAGTTGTTTCTTGCTGGGATAAACAAATTTTGCCCATTTTGGGGCGAGCTATTCGGATTATCCGAATGATATAGCCCTTATTCGTCAATCGGCCGGATTTAATTTGGTCACCGTAAATCAAAAATTAAACTTATGTCATTTAAAGAAGTTAGCAACAAAGTCGATTTTGTGGCAATGGAACACAAAATCCTTGAATATTGGAAAACCAGCGACGCATTCAACAAACTGCGTCAACTGCGCAAAGATGCCCCTGAAACGTGGTCATTTATCGACGGCCCAATCACGGCCAACAACCCGATGGGCGTGCACCACGCTTGGGGTCGCACCTATAAAGACCTGTATAACCGGTACAACGCCATGCTGGGGAAAGAACTCCGCTGGCAACAGGGGTTTGACTGTCAGGGGTTGTGGGTCGAGGTCAACGTAGAAAAAGACCTTGGTTTCAAAAACAAGCGGGACATCGAAGCCTACGGACTCGATAAATTTATCAATCTGTGCAAAATGCGCGTGCTTCAGTTTGCCGGGGTACAGTCACACCAGTCTCAACGCTTAGGCTATTGGATGGATTGGAACGATCTCGACATGCTCGAATTGCTCCGCTCAAAGCTTGAAGAAGATCCGTTTCAAGAGCTGACCGTTGAGGGGCCGCAAGGGCCGGTAACCGGCACGGTTGAACAGATCGTCGGTAAGCTCGGCATGCCGGAAATGGGTGGCTCGTATTTCACCTTTTCAGA
>JAHDGV010000945.1 GCA_020631655.1 Chloroflexota bacterium
ATGCCGTTCTAGCATCGGGCATGGCAGGCAAGCTTTTCCATTGATCAGTAGCTAGATCATAGACAAATGCATCGCTTACCGCTCCACCTTCATCTTGACCACCCAGATAATAAATCTGTGACCCTCCATCAGATAAAAGCAAACCGCCGCTTAGAGGCTTGGGCAAACTTGCCGCCTGTCCCCAAGAATTTTCGGCAGGATTGTAGACTGACACCCGATCTGTTAGCGCCTCATCGGGTCGTTCACCCCCTACGCTAAATATTCCATCGCTTGCCACCAAAAATATGGCTGACCCATTTTGAGTCGGCTCTGGATTGATCGCAACGGCGCGCCATTCATGCTCGGCCGTGTTATAGACGTGTACCTCATCATTTACCGCACCGTCTGACTGCCGGCCGCCGATCACGTAAATGTCTGATCCCACCGTTACGGCTGAGGCCCCAGCCAAAGATTCCGGCAGTTTCCGGCTCGTGAACCAGCGTGATTCATCCACCTGTGCTGGTTCAAACTGCTCAACCAACGTCTCTCCATCATCCCCTTGATTAAAGATAAACCAACCCCCAATCCCGAGAACGGCCAAGGCCAAAACGGCTACGGCCGCGATCAACCAAACATTATTGTTGCTTGCTCCACTATTTTGTTGAGGAACAGCCTCAGCAGAGGGCGCAGTGTTTTGAGTTTGAGCCGCATCTGGCTCAGCCGCAATTGCAGGTTCGGCCGAAGGAGCCTCTTCACTTTCAGATTCAGAAGCTGTCTCGGCCGGTTCCATGCCGGGGAGCGTTACCAAGCCTTGCTCTAACGCGATACGACTCGCCTCGGTTCGAGAACTGGCCCCCAATTTGGTGTTGATGTTGCGTAAGTGAACTTTGACCGTGTTTGGGCTAATAAACAAATTAGCCGCAATCACTTTGTTCGATGCACCCTGAACCAATTGCTCTAATACATCTTGCTCTCTTTCGCTTAACTGTTCGCCAAGTTCTGCCATTTAGTAGATGGTGTTTGTTGATGATGAGGGGGTAAGTTCAACCAGATGGGAATCTTATCTTAAAATCGCCCCCAAAAGGTATAGACTAGTTTACCTAAAAAAAAAATCTGTGCTGAGTATTTCTAGTCATTTTTAGAAAATTCACAATAGGCACACACAAAAACACCATTTTCCAAAGGCCACAAACTTATCCACAGATTACTCAAATTTCACCGATTAAAAAGCAATTCTGTGTAATTTAGGTAATCTGTGGATTATATTTTTAAAAAAGCGGGACTTGAGAAAAGCCAACACACAAACGGCGGCTTGTAGGCTCCACCTGCTTACTTTAATTAATCCAGTGGAGGGAGTGCATCCAAATCTCAAAATCCTCAGACGTCATTCCGAAAAAGTTGGCTTGGTCTATGTAGGCTATTTTTTCTTCCATCG
>JAHDGV010000946.1 GCA_020631655.1 Chloroflexota bacterium
CTTCACCCATCAGATGAAAGACCACGTTGTCCGCATCGATGTCGAAGTACAAATAGACCTCCATGCGGCGGGCGTGCAGATGGGCCGGCATCGTGTTCCACATATTGCCCGGCTCTAGCAACGTCATCCCCATCACAATTTGACAGCTTTTAGCCCCATCAGGATGAATATATTTGTAGATGGTCCGTTTGTTGCTGTTTAGCGGATCGCCCAGATGCAACGGCTCCGCATCGGCCAATTTTAAATGGGCGGTTGGATGGGTTGCGTGTGCGGGTGAGCTAAACATGTAAAACTGGGCCGGATTGGCTGCGTCGTCACTGCTGAACAGGACTTCCTGTACCCCTCGGCCGATGTACAATCCATCTTGCTTGGCCAAGCTGTAGCTTTCCCCATCGGCCGAAATTGAACCTTTGCCACCGATGTTGATGATACCGATCTCACGCCGCTCGAGAAAATAGTCGGCCGCTAAATCGTGCTTGCTAGCTTCGAGCTTCACGGCCGCACCGGTCGGCACCGCCCCGCCCACAATCACCCGATCGATGTGGGAATAGACCAAGCTCAGCTTGCCTGCTTGAAACAGGTTGTTGATCAAAAATTCGTCACGTAGTTCCTCTGTATTCATGCGTTCAACCTGCTTTTGGTGAACGGGATATCGCATTTCCATGTTTCTTTCTCCTTTTGTTTGTTTGCTTAAGACCAGGCTGGTTTCAAAACCAGACAAGTCTGTGTCGTTGTTATAGTATTTTTAGTGAATGGGTCGGCAAGTTATCCGACTTCACCTGTAAAATCGTTTTTTCGTCGGTCCCGTTCATTTGAACCGTCGCCCGGCCGTTGGCGGTTGCCACCGTCTGCGACCCATCAATCGTTCCTAAATCAATTAGCAGTTCTCCGCTACCCTCCAACTCAAACGTCACGCGCTGTTCAGGCCCGACAACCGGCCGGCCGTCTTCATCCGCCATCTGGACCGTCACCCGTGTCACATCACCGGCCGATTCCGTCCTCACCAGCCACTGAGTTGCTTCTTTGTCACCATCAATCACAAATTCTTGAACCAGCTCATCTTCAACCGATTCTCCATCAGTCGTCGTGCCAACCGCTTTCAACTGATTGGTTCCTTCTGGCAAATCCAGATGCCACTCACGCAACCAACCTTCCGTCCGTAAACCTTGTGATTCTCCATTCAGAAACAGCTCAACGCTTTTGCAGTTTGAAATGACTCTTACGCGCTGAGTTTGGTTAGATGCTCCTACTCGAAGGGACCAACTGTGTGACTCGATATGGCACACAGGGGTATCAGTCTGTGCCGCCTGAAACAGATAAAACGCCGTTTTCGGCCGTCCAGCCCGATCAATAATCCCCTTTTGATTCACATACGGGATCGGATTCTCCGGCCGGAGCGGTGTCCCAAAATCTT
>JAHDGV010000947.1 GCA_020631655.1 Chloroflexota bacterium
ATAAGATGGGTTGCCATCGGCCGATTTTTGTTGCGCAAATCAGTTAGCTCCGTTCGATCATCGATCATGTTGTACAGCTCCCAATCACCACCATAGCCGCGCACAATCTTCCATTCGGCCGTGCGTAATGCACTACTTCCCTGATGCTCAAAGTAGAGCGGCTCATCCCGCTGCCAACCATCAGTTGTAATCGCTGGAATTAAGCTCTCACCCGCTACCGGCTGAATCTCATGGTTTTTATGGGTAGATGGGTAACCAACTCCGGCCGCATCTAAACAGGTGGGGAGCAAGTCGATCACATGACATGGGGCATGCTCAATTTTTGACTGTTTGATCTGCTCCGACCACTGGACCACTAGCGGAGTTGAAATTCCCCCTTCGTGCGTCCATCGTTTGTACATGCGGAACGGCGCGTTCGACACATTGGCCCACGGCAGGTCGTAGCTCATAAACGTCTCGGCCGATCCCGGCTCAAGCTCCGGCAGATTGCCCAATCGGACCGGTTTTCCATCCAACGTCGTTGTTGGATAAAACTTAGCCCAGCCATCCTCTTCAAGAAACTCGGCACACCCCCCGTTGTCAGACAAAAACATCACAATCGTGTTGTCTTCTATTTGATGCGAGCGCAAAGTCTCAAATATCCGGCCGATCCCTTGATCCATGCTATCAACTTGGGCCGCATACACCGCCATCCGCAAATCCTCCCAATCCTTTAAACCAGCAGACAGGTCTTCCCACGGCGGCGCACTCTCATCTTTAGGCGAGATTTCCCAACCCGTATCAACCAGCCCCATACCGCGCATCTCTTCATGTCGGCCGGTGCGCAAACCGTCCCATCCCCGATTGCGATACTGCCCGCTATATTTGGCGATATCATCCGGCCGGGCGTGCAGGGGCCAGTGAGGTGCCACGTGCGCCACATATAAAAAGAAAGGTTGTTCAAGCTCAACCGCTTCATCAATCATCCCAACCGCCTGTTTGGTGATCTCATCCGTCATATAAAAATCACTATTTTCAGGATAAACACGTTGATCGTTTTCGAGCAGGAAATGCGGCGTGTAAAAACTCATCGCCCCATCAAGCACCCCCCAAAAGCGATCAAAGCCCCGCTGGGTCGGGATCGGATGCGTCGCATCACCCGGTGTCCAGCCATCGGTAAAGCGGGGATCGTAGTCTCCACCCACGTGCCACTTACCCGCCATCAGTGTCCGATATCCGGCCGGTTTGAGTGCCTCTGCAATCGTCACGCAGTCATCCCGCAAATACCCTTGATAGGCGGGCAATTGCAAATCCCCAATCATGTGGCCAATGCCGGCCTGATGCGGATACAGGCCGGTCAGTAACGAAGCCCGCGTAGGGCAACAGCGGGCGCAGTTATACATCTGGGTAAAACGCACCCCTTTTTCTCCCATCG
>JAHDGV010000948.1 GCA_020631655.1 Chloroflexota bacterium
AACCTGTGGCAAGAGGGAACGATGGTGACGCTGTTTTCAACCACGAAAGGGGTCGCATCGATGGCGATGGCGATTGCACACTCACGTGGCTGGATTGATTTTGATGAAAAGGTAGTCACCTACTGGCCTGAATTTGCGCAAATGGGAAAAGAAAATATCACCGTTCGGCAATTGCTTAGCCATCAGGCCGGATTGTCTGCCATTGATGAACCGCTCGATTTGGAGAAGCTGGCTGATGCAGATGTGGTAGCGGCCGCATGTGCGAAACAGGCTCCAGCTTGGGAGCCAGGGGACTATCATGGGTATCACGGGCTGACGTTGGGATGGTATGAAAGTGAGTTGCTACGCAAGGTTGATCCACAGCACAGAACGATCGGCCGGTTTTTTCAGGAAGAGGTTGCTGATCCGCTTGATCTAGATTTTTATATCGGATTGCCCGATGACATTGATCCTAATCTGTTGGCACGAATCAACGGCTATCCACAATGGAAAATGCTGTTTAACCTAAACAAGATGCCTTGGCCGTTTGTTCGGGCTTTTCTGGCTCCGGGGTCGCTGACACAGCGTTCTTTTTCTAATCCGGCCGCTTTGGGGATATTAAATGATTACAACAAACCGGAAATGAGGCGGATTGAATTACCGGCCGCCAATGGGATGGGAACACCACGCAGTGTGGCTAAAGCGTACAGCGATTTTGCTACTGGGGGGAAAACGCTGGGGCTCAAGCCGGAAACAATCGCCGAACTAGCTGCCCCTCCCCGTGCACCTAAAAAAGGCACGCTTGATATGGTGATAAAAGTAGAAACGAATTTTTCTTTGGGATATACAAAACCATCGGCCGATTTTGATTTTGGGAGCGGACCAAGTGCGTTTGGCACGCCGGGGGCCGGGGGATCGTTTGGATTTGCTGACCCTGATGCTGAGATCGGTTTTTGCTACGGGATGAATAAAAGCGGATTCTATTTGTGGGATGATCCGCGAGAAAAAGTGCTGAGGGAAGCAGTCTATCAAGTCATCGGCTAAGGTCAGCCACAGAAAATAATCATCCAATAAGGTTGCCAAGCGGCCCAGTTTAAGGCGATTTTGGGCTACGTTTTTCTTTTTGATTGAAGAAGACGGTTGCATTTTCAGCAATAAAATATATTATTATATTTTTATTCCAAAAGATTTCAGGCCCTCATGAAACGAATCAACGTAATTGGAACATCTGGCAGTGGCAAATCAACCTTTTCAAAGCAACTGGCAAAACAGTTGGATGTCCCGCACATCGAGTTAGATGCTCTGTTTTGGGGACCCAATTGGACAGGTGTTTCAGATGAACGGCTGTTTGAAACGCTTGAAGAACGGTTGACTGAAACCGATGGTTGGGTGCTGGATGGAAATTTCAGCCGCACAACACCGATCAAATGGAA
>JAHDGV010000949.1 GCA_020631655.1 Chloroflexota bacterium
CCAAACAAGCTGGCGGTGTATCCGGCCACGCCGCTGATGTTCCCAATTTCAATTGTTGGATCGTTTGGAGATGGGTCTATCGGAGGCGAATTTGGGGTGGGGGTGTTAAGCACCGGAGCTCCGCCGCTAGTTCCACCACCACCGTTTGTAGATGTGCGACTAACGGTGGTGGTGTCGCGCACTAAAAAGTAGCTGTAAATATGGTCAGATGGGGCGACCCACACTTCGTCGGTTCCGGCCGGGCCGTAGGTGTTGTAAACATAATCAACGATGGGGCCGTAGCTCGCCTCGTTGCTCCCGTGGCCGCCGGTGTTGTACCAGATGTGGGTGTCAGCATCGGAGCTGTTGGCGGCCCAATCAAAGGCGCTTTTGACCGCCTCAAAAGTGTCAAAGTCCCCGCGCATATCCCGGCCGATGGCACGGTCATAATCGAGCAGTTGAGCCCGTTGTTGATACTGACCGCTAGGCAAGCCGGTTGCGCCTGGGTCAGCTACGATCATGTAGAAGTTGCCTGATTCGTTAAATTGAATTGTGGTGTTTCCGGCGTCACGCATCCCCAAAACAACCGGATGATAGGTGGTGATAAAACATGGGGCGGCAAAGCCGATTGGGAAATAGTCTTGACGAGTCGAATTTGAATTGGCGATGACGTTGTTTAGCCGGGCATAAACCTGCTCAACGGCCGAGGTGTTGTAGTCTGAACAGCTGTTGTCCCAGCCGTGACCGGCCAATGACCAGCCGGAGTTTAGACGGCGCACCGCTTCGGCCTCGTCAACGATCCAGCCTTCGTCACGGGTTTCGTTCACGATGTTCCCAATCAAATTGATGGAGCCTGCCCAGCCTTTGCTGTCCCAATGATCCATTGAGGCGTTGAGGAACACGTTGTCATCAAAACCGTGGGACCAAGCCCAGCTTTTGTTGTCTTTTAAAACCGCTTTTTCAATGTTTCCAAAAGAGCCGTTTTGGGTTGGACTGGCTACCTCGACTCTGAGCTGGCTTGCATCAGTCGTAATGGTCACAATCCCACTGTTTGCGTTGTATTCTGCGGGGATTGTTTGCCCATCGCCGCGAACGGTGACCGATGTGGCATTTGTGCCAACATCAACCAAAACGGTCAGATCGTTAAAGGATACGGCCGGTACATTGTTACGGTTAATAGCGTACTCGACGATGGTCGTTGTTGCCCCCTGGGCATGGGCTACACGGGAAGAGTTGCCTGAGGATAGCATCAGCAAACAGGCAACAAGCATTAGCACGCTCGCGCGGAGCATGCCGACTCGGTTAATAAGTTGTTTCATTGGATAAAACCTGATCAAACCAACATAAATCGAGCGGCGGAATAATAAAAAAATGAGTTTGCCTGCTCGGGTTGGGCCTTGGATGTGTGTAATAGGTCCAAACGCAATTAGG
>JAHDGV010000950.1 GCA_020631655.1 Chloroflexota bacterium
GCCACGGGAGTGATGCGTGGCCTGCATCCCACCAAGTTAAAAGGCTTTTGGCTATGTGCTTTTGGCTATTGGTCATTTTCGCTACTGCAATACATAAACTTCGGAAGTTTAGAATTGCATGCCGCAGGACTTTTCATTTCTAAACTTCCGAAGTTTTAATTTACTCACAAACGTATTTGATAATCGGGTGAGGATGATCCGCGATTTCATCCAAATTTGATGCAATTAGCTCTCCGCGCAGGTACAAGTATTCAACGTGCGCTCCGGCCTCTTCGATGGCTAACAGCCGGTGATAATGTTTCACTTCGCCAAAGAGTTCCATGCTGACTTCAAGCATCGTTTTGGGCGTTTTGCAGATGTCGAGCACCTTTTGCAACCGGCCGTCATGAAACGTGCGGATCTCTTCGATCCGGCCGTACATATCCTCGATCACTTTCTCATGGCCGGGCAGACCAAGGCGAATGCCGGGCACGCGACTCATCTTTTTGAGTGAGTTGAGATAGGTGCCTAAACCGGTGTTGAGCGTAATGCTCTCAGGATTTTGATGTGGCGTAATCCGGCCCAACACATGGTCGGCCGTCAGCATCAAATCATCCACCTGAAAACAGACTTGGCCGGGGCAGTGGCCGGGTGTGTGATGCACCGTCATATCATAAATCACCTGCTCATCCTCAAGCACAGTTTGAACCTCGGTTGATTCATAGATGTTTTTTGAATAGGTGTACATCGCCATCAGCTCATTTCGCTTTTGCTCGCTCACACCCGCTTGTTCAGCAAACGCATCTAGCCGACGTGAGGCAACCACAACTCGCTCTTCGTAATTTGAAATCACGCGTACATCAAGCTGATGAATGGCGATTGGAGCCTTCTCATTATGTTCGCGGAAAAATTTGAGTCCACCAAAATGGTCGATGTGGCCGTGCGTTAGCAACAGGGCTGAGACATCACCCATGGTGATCGTCTTGCCGGCCGCCTCGCTGACCGCCTCAAACCCCTCAACCAAATGCTGATTGGAGTCAGGCAGGCCGGAGCCAGAATCTACCATGATCAAACGTGAACCATCATCGATCAAATAAATGTTGGTGGCGAGGGTTGGGAACGACTGAACCGCAAACGAATAAATGTCCCGGCCGTCGCCGGTTTTGAATTGATTAATTTCCATAAAAGATCAGGTGCGCAAATACGATGCCCCGTTTACATCCACAATACAGCCGGTCAAAAACTCGGTTCCTTCGGCCGCCAAGAACATTACTGTGCGAGCCACTTCATCCGGCCGGGCCACCCGATTGAGTGGGCTTTGACTGCGCAGGGCCACACCGCTATCCCCTTTCAGCACTTCTTTGGCCATATCAGTTTCGACAAAGCCGGGGGCCACCGTATGCACAAAAATATTGTGCGGAGCCAGTT
>JAHDGV010000951.1 GCA_020631655.1 Chloroflexota bacterium
GCCGGATATTCGACCAGATTAACCAGCCCGCCCATCTCGAGAGATTTACCCACAATTTGGCGAGATTTCTTCATCTCACCCAACATAACCGGCACAATGGCAGATGGGTCACCGATCAGTTCAAAGCCGTTTTCAGCCAAGCTTTTCCGCAGATGGATTGAGTTATTCATCATGCTCTGACGAAGCAGAGTCCCTTCGTACGACTCAATAATCTGCAAGACTTTCAGCACCACGGCCGATTGAATCGGCGAAATCGCGTTCGAAAAGGTGAGAGGATTGCTTCCATACCGTAGCCCCAGCTTCAAGGCGGGATGATTTGAGGCGGCAAAGCCTCCGTTCGAAGCAAAAGTTTTTGAAAAACTCCCCATGATGATGTCAACCTTGTCCAGCATCCCCTGAATCTCAAGATGCCCCCGGCCGGTTGGCCCGATACAGCCAAGATCGTGGGCCGCATCAACCATCAGCGTTGCACCGTATTTGCTTGCTAGCTCTTGATGGGCTTGCAGGTCCGGCGTGTCAGAATCCATCGAGAAAAGAGACTCGGTAACAACCAAAATCCCGGCCGACGGGTTGCCTTGGCGGATCGTTTTGAGCTTATGCTCCAACCCTTTTAACGATAGATGGGGGAAAACGTGTACGTTTGAGGTTGCCGCTCTGGCACCCGCCTGCAAACAGGCATGAGACAGCATGTCCATCACCACAAAATCGTTGGGTTTGACCAGCGCATGGATCGTCCCGTATCCGGCCGCCCAGCCGGTTGGAAAGACCGTACAGCTCTTTTTGCCAACAAAGTCAGCCAGCGTCTCTTCCAGTTTGAGTGATAGGGCTGAATTCCCCATGAGCGCAACAGACCCGGCCGAATGGACGCCGTATTGCTGAGCCGCATCAACCGCCGCCTGTTTAATTTTAGGATGGCTCGCCATCGACAAATAATCTTGGCTGGCCAGATTCACCCCTTCAAAGCGCTCCCCTTTGCGATCAAGCGCAACGCCTTCCGACAAAATTGGCCCGACAGACGATTTTGAATAGGGGTCTACCCCATTTTCATAGCGGGCTTCCCACCAGTCGGTATGCGGCTGTAGCCGGTCGAGTAAATGTCCTTCGAGTTTGCCAAGGTAGTCGGCCGTTGTTCCTTCCCAGATTGATTGTTCTTGTATCATCAGATTGCTCCTTATTTTTTAGTCTTGTTCGTTTCACAGTCTCGGCTCTCGGCCGCAGAAAGGCACATTCGGTAGCAGATGTTAGGTACCGATAAACAGCATCATACCGATGTGCCGTTTACCAGCCGTTTACAAGGCGTTTACAGGTTTGGAGAAATCGCCGTAGGGGATAGGCGTTCGCATGGCGGATCTGACAAACGAAAACAATTAACTGCGAATGTCTCTCCCCGGCATGGCAAATGATTG
>JAHDGV010000952.1 GCA_020631655.1 Chloroflexota bacterium
AACCCCAAATCGACGTGAAATTATTCGCTCTAGTTACTACTGCGGTTAGTCGACTAAGCCTGGGCCAGCAATTCGCCGAGTCGCTTGTACAAGTTCTGCTGATCCTGAGGACGCATGGCTAGAATAAAGAACCAAACTGACCCCAGCGAGTTCAATTTGCCTCTGACAATTTCTCGCACGTAAACGGATACAAACATGGTCATCACAAGTAAACAATCAAAGCGATCAGTTAATCCCCCGTGGCCCGGGATCACATCGGCGAAATCTTTGATACGCAGTGCTCGCTTGAGTCCAGACGCAAAGAAGCCCCCAAATGGAGCCACAAGTCCCGCAAAAAAGGCAATAACTGCACAATGCACCAAAAACTCAGACGCATGCAAGGGCCCAATCAAATGTGAAAGCCCAGGAATATACAAATCCCGCACCACAAAAGTATCGGGCACTTCTTCACAAATTGGCCATGCGAAAGGTTGAACCGTGAGTTGCGTTTGTGGACAAAGCAAGGGTCGCACAGCCTGGTGAATCTACCTGGAGATTGCTGCCTGCATAGAGAACTAATGAAAAGGCCACAGTGGCCAGCAAACCTCCTACGAATCCCTCCCAAGTTTTGTTGGGCGAGAGTGCCAATAAACGGTGGCGACCGAAGGCTTTTCCGAAGATGTACGCGAAAATGTCGTTGACCGCCACTGGTGAGACTACCTAACATGATGGCTAGCACGGCCCAAACCATTCCGTTGTAGACAGTGCGCATGCACATGGAGACGCCCCCAGTGAACACGACCACACAGTGTGTCCAGAAGAACAATCGCATTTGGTACATCAGGAATCCCCTTCGTAAAGTGGCTACAAATAGCGTGAATCCTAAAATGTAAAGCGTGAAAAAGAGAGTGTTCTTGTACTGAACTAGCACTCCCAGTCCGGCCATGTTGTTAAGCTCAATGAGGTCCTGAAAGTTTCTAATAAGCTTTACGCCACAAAAATGTATCCCACGGCGACCAGAAACAAATACCAGTTCAGGCCCGTATTGAACTCGATCGACTTTTCGCGCAAATAGTCTCTCTTCAGTGTGATAATCTCACGGAATACGCCCACTTGGATGCCAAACATGAGCAAGCCCATGTAAAAGTGGCCCATACAAACCAGTAAAACTAGCCCACCCAGGAGTACCAATGTTGAGATTGTGCGCTTCAACACGCTCGACTTTTTTGGTTTAGCGGTTCCGTTTTGGGGTTGTTTTGACTGCTGGTCTTGATCTTCGAGCTCGGTCGATGGTTTCTGTGATTCGGTTCTTTTTTTGGGACTGCTCATGGTTGTCGTCTTTATAACTGGCGTTGGGACCAGGTGAGAGTAAAAATAATGATTAAGGAAGACCCGTTTGGCAGGGGTTTGGGGTTTGGGGTTTGGGG